>CAYNRF010000046.1:0-19370 GCA_964399525.1 uncultured Phycisphaeraceae bacterium
GACTGCACCGCCGACCCCGCCGCCCCCTTGACCAGATTGTCGATGGCCGCCAGGGCGATGATGCGCCCCGACCGCTCGTCCACCGCGAACCCGACGTCCGCATGGTTGGAGCCGACCACCACGCGGGGATCGGGGAACCGGTTGGGTCCGGTCCGATCCGCCACGAGGCGGACGAAGGGCTCCACCCCGTAGGCTCCGCGGTACAGCTTCCACAACTCCTTCATCTCGACGGGCCGGGTCGGCTCGACATGGGCCGTGCAAAGCACGCCGCGCACCATGTCGATCGCGGTGATGGTCGCATCGACATCGATGTCCCCCAGCGACTGAACCACCTCACCGAGGTGCCGGTGCCCCGACGCGCTGTAGGTCCGCGCCGTCCGCGCCCGCACCGGGTGGTGCGAGCCGGCGCTGGGCTCCGCCCCGGCCTCCGACGATCCGACCTTGACATCGCAGATCGCCCGCCGGATCAGCCCGGCCCGTGCCAGCGGCAGCAGGGCCAGCGTCATCGCCGTCGCGTTGCATCCCACCCCGGAGACCAGCCGGGCGCCGGACAGCCGTTGTCTGGACACCTCGGGAAGTCCGTACACAGCCTCGGCCAGCACTCCGGGGTTGGGATGCGTCTCTCCGTACCATTTCTGGTACGCCTCTCCATCGCTCAGGCGAAAGTCCGCCGACAGATCGATCACAAGCGGCGCCAGGGTTCGCCAGCGCTCGATCTGGGCCGCCGCCGTCCCGTGCGGCATGCACAGAAAGAGCACGTCGCAGGCCTGCATCTCGTCCGGATTGACAAACAGCAGCTCCGTATGCCCGCGCAGGTTCGGGTGCGACCGGTGCACGGGCTGGGTCGCCAGGGACCGCGACGAGACCTGGGCCACCTCCACGGAAGGGTGCCCGAGCAGCAGGCGCAGCAGATCCCCGCCCGTGTACCCGCTGCCGCCGACGATCGAGGCCCGCACGATCACGCGGTCACCGCCTCGCGGGCGCGGGCCGATTCGACGATCCGCACGGCGTGGCGGGCCACATGGCCCGGGATGTCCACGCCGCTGGTGTCGATGCTGTTGCGGAACTCCATCGAGTGGTTCAGCTCGTTGATGAGATAGCCGCGTTGTGGGCATTCGAGCACATCGACCGCGACCACATCCGCCCCGACCGCCGCCGCCGCGCGCCGGCACAACCCGCCGAGCTCGGCGTTGATCTCCAGCCCCGAGGCCTTGGCGCCGCGGGCGGTGTTGGTGACCCAGTGGGCGCTGGCCCGGGCGATGGCCGCGATGGGCTCGCCGCCCACCACGAACACGCGGATGTCCCGCCCGGGCTTGTTGATGTGCTCCTGCACATAGAACACGCCCTGGCCGACCGATCCGAGCGTGTCCCGGTGCTCGATCACGGCCTCGGCGGCGTCGCGGTCGTTGACCCGCGCCACCAGCCGGCCCCAGGATCCCACGGTGGGCTTGAGCACCGCCGGATAGCCGATCCCCTCGACCGCCGCCAGCCCGGATTCGGCGCTGGTCCCCACCAGCACCCGGGGCTGGGCCACCCCGGCCCTGGCCAGGGCGATGGAGGTCATCAGCTTGTCCGAGCAGGTCTCGATGGCCCGCGCGGGGTTCATGCAGCGGATCCCGTGGCGTTCGAGCATCCGCACGCTGGTGAGCGAGCTGGTCAGGCTGACCGACCGTTCCACCACCAGGTCGTACCCCGCCCAGTCGCCGGGGCTGTCCAGATCGAACACCGCGTCACGGAGATCGACGGGCACGGCCTCGACGCCGAGGGCTTCAAAGGCGTCGAGCAGGAGTCGTTCTTCGACCCGCAGGCGGGTGTATGTCAGGGCGATGCGCATGGGATCCTCGGGTATGGCGTGCGATGTGGGTGCTTGCCGTGAAGGTGGGGGGGTGAAAGGTGGTCTCAGTAATGAGTTATTCGCCCCAGTCTTCTTCGACTTCGGGGGCCAGCTCGAGCGTGACCGGGTTGGTGCTGGTGACTTCCAGCTCGGCGCCACAGTCCGAGCAGCGGGCAATCTGCCCGTTCAGGGGGGCGCGATCGAAGCGGACGGGGGCATCGCATTCGGGGCACGCGCATTGGACGGGGCTGTTGGTGGGGGCGGCGGTCGACATGGTTCATAATCCTCGGGAAAAAGATGGTCAGAAACACTCCAAAACGAGAACGCCCCGGACGGTGTCCGGGGCGCGGTTGGCTCTGGGTTCGGGATTCGGCCTATCTGCCTGCTCCCGCCTCAGCCACCGTGACAGCCCGGACACCCAAGGTGTCTTTGGCTTTGGCGGCTTTTTTCGAGGAGGCGGTCATCATGGGAGATCTTGCGGCTGGTTGATCCTACCGGGACCCGGACCTGAGTCAAATCGGACGCTGTGCCCAGGTGTCTTGAGCGACCCGACTCGGTCATCCCCGGAGGTCGGTTCACGGCCGGCCGCGGCCAAAGAAAAACCCCGGAGTGACCGGGGCTTTAACACGGGCGGAAGGATTCGAACCCTCAACCTCCTGATCCGTAGTCAGGTGCTCTATCCAGTTGAGCTACGCCCGCTCGAGATGTGGCCTGTACGGTACGCCCGACCCGGCGGGCGGGCAAGCGGGCCGGGCGGTCGGTGAACGCAGGAAACTCCCTTGCGGCTTGATTCGACGCCGCGACCGGCAAGAATCACCTCCCGCGCCCCGGCCGAGGTCAGGCATCCCGCCCGGGGCGCGGCAAGTTCTCTCCATTGAACGACTTCGGGGTGTCCATCCTGGCCCCGGGCAGATCCAAGGAACGCAGGCACCATGCCCACTCGAACTCGGCGAAGAAGCGCGTCCGTCAGAACATCAAGAGCCGCGCTCTGAATCGCTGGCGTCTGCGCACCATGCGCCAGGCGCTGAAGAACTTCTCCGACAAGATCGCCAACGGTTCGAACGAGGAGGCCGTGGCCGCGTGCCGGGAGGCTTCCAAGATCGTGGACCGCTCGGCGCAGAAGGGCGTGATCCACCGCAACCAGGCCGCTCGTCGCAAGAGCCGCATGAACGCCCGGCTCAAGTCCAAGGTCGCCGGCTGAACATCCCGGTGGTCGATTCTTCCGGCCGACCCAGTTTGACAATCGACGACCCGGCCGCGAACATCGGCCGGGTTTGTTTTTCTCACGCCCCCGGTCCGATCCCGGCCCGTTCCGACGCATGAACACACGCACCAGCGAACCCGCGTCCCACGGCGTGTCCCGAACGGTGCAGCGCGGCTACCTCGGGCTGTCGGCCCGCCCGCTGCACATCCTGGTGTTCCTGCTGCCGATCATCGTGGCCGCCGAGCTGGGCGTGCTGGGGGTGGGGGGCGAGAATATCGGCGAGAAGCTGGTCGCCCACCGGATGCTCGTGCGTTTTTTCGAGCTTTTCGGGGTCCTCGGGCTGCACCTGCCCGTGCTGGCGCTGGTGGTGGCGCTGATGATCCAGCACGTCCTCTCGAAGGACCGCTGGAAAATCGAGCCGATCGTGCCCGCCGCGATGGTGGTCGAGTCGGCGTTTCTGACCGGCCCGCTTCTGATCCTGGTGCTCCTGCTGCAGCCGGGCACCGCGGCGGCGGCCGCCCTGCAGACCGAAACCGGTCTGCTGAACCCCAAATCGGGGATCCTGCTGGCGCTGGGCGCGGGGCTCTACGAGGAGATGCTCTTTCGCCTCGTGGTCATCACGGCCGTGCACTTCGTCGCGGCCGATCTGCTCCGGGTGCCCGACGCCGCCGCCAAGGTGATCGCCATCGCGGTCTCGGCGGCCATGTTCGCCATGCACCACGACACCGCGCTGCCGGCCGCGGTGGGGGGCGGGACCGACTGGCGGCTGTTCTCGTTCTACGTCCTCGCGGGGATCTACTTCGGTGTGCTGTTCCTGGGGCGCGGTCTTGGGATCGCGGTGGGGGTGCATGCCTGCTACGACATCCTCGTGCTGGTGGTCATGCCGGGCTTCGCCCAGGGATCATGACCGACTGCCCGGCCGGAGACACACCCAGGCTCCCAGAAGCCATGCCGGACCGGCATCGGCCCGCGACGCGCTCGACGGTCGGGGGCCCGGTGGAGGCTGTCCCGCGGAGCGGGCGGTTGCCGCCCGGAGGCGGCCCTAGACGGAAACTGTCCTTCTGCCCGCCCTCGTGTTCCCGGCGACCGAGGTTGAGCCGGTTCGGCTCCTCGGTTGACCGCATGGGAGGAACGGATACAGTTCCGGCCTGTCCTCGACCAATCGGCCCCATCGTCTAGTCTGGTCCAGGACGTCAGGTTCTCATCCTGAAAACACGGGTTCGAATCCCGTTGGGGTCATTGGCCCGCCGAGCAATCGGCGGGTCATTTTTTTTGCCCGGCTGGGCGTCTCCGGGCTTCCCCGCGTCGCCGGCGCGTTCCCGATCACCGGGACGGCGGGTCCGTTATCCGGACGGCACCCGGTCCGAGCCCGGCGGAGATCCGAATCGCGGTCAACCGGTCGGTCGCCCGGGCCGATACCCGATTCCGAGGAGGCGATCCCATGGCCGCGCCCGATCCGACCACGCCCGACCCGGTGCTCAACGATCCCGAGTTCGCCGAGCTGATCGAGTATTTCCGGGGCGAGCTTCCGGACCGCGTGCGTTCGCTCGAGGACTGCGCGGCCCAGCGCGATCTCGACGGCCTTCAGCGGCTGGCGCATCAGCTCAAGGGGGCGGCCCCAGGCTTCGGGTTTCCGAGCGTCGGCCGGGCCGCCCGCGAGCTGGAGGAACGCCTGCGTTTCCCCGCCGGGGAGGAGCGGTCGATCGATCAGATCCGCGGCGAACTCGACGCGCTGATTGCGCTCTGCCGCTCGTACTACACCGACGCCGACCGTGCCGCCTGAGAACACCCGCGCGTGCCAACCAACGAGCCCATCCCGCCGATCGACCAGAATCCGATTGTCCTGATCGTGGACGATTGCGAGTTCGTGCACCGGCTTCTGCACGCCCGGCTGCGATCCGAGTCGATCCGGATCGAGAGCCTGCAGCGCGGCAATCTCACGGTGGAGCGTGCCATCGCCACGATGCCGGCCCTCGTGCTGCTCGATCTGAACATGCCGGAGATGGACGGCTTCGAGATCCTGCGGAGGCTCAAGGACGAGCCCAAGACCATCCACATCCCGGTGATCGTGCTGTCGGGGCAGGACAGCGCCGAGGACAAGGTCACCGCCTTCGACCTCGGGGCCGTCGATTTCATCGCCAAGCCTTTCGACATGACCGAGCTGCGCGCCCGCATCCGGGTGGCCCTGCGGATGCAGGCCCTCGTCCAGATGCTCGCGCAGCGGGCCCAGATCGACGGCCTGACCGGCCTGTGCAACCGGGCCAGTTTCGACACCCGCTGGCATCAGGAACACGAGCGGGCCATCCGCGCGGGCACACCGCTGTCGCTGGCGATGTTCGATCTCGATGAGTTCAAGAGCATCAACGACACCTATGGACACCCCTCCGGCGACGCCGTCCTCGTCGGCCTGGCCCAGCTGATCTCCCGGACCGTCCGGGTCTCGGACGTGGCCTGCCGCTACGGGGGCGAGGAGTTTGCGATCATCTTCCCGGACACCACCCCCGCGGAGGCCCACGCGATCTGTGAGCGTCTGCGCCGGGCGTGCGAGCAGATCGTCTGGCCGAAGCATCCCGGCCGCCCGGTCACGCTGTCGATCGGCATCGCCGGCACGCTGGCGCCCGCGGGTCTGCACCAACAGGTCTGGATCGAGACGGCGGACCGGAACCTGTACGTCGCCAAGCGCGAGGGACGCAACCGGCTCGTCCTGACCGATCTCGGGGCCAACGGGCTCCGCGTGGCGTCGTGAACCCTACGATCGGGGCATGGATTCCCGCCACGACGCCGATGCCCACGCCCGCCGGCTGCTCCACGTCGAGGAAAGCCTGGGCTTCACGGACCGCACGGTCGAGCAGCTCAGCGAGCAGATCGTGGCGCTGCACCGGGAGGTCGGGCAGCTCTCGCGCCGTCTGTCCAGTCTGGAGCGTCGTCTGACCGACCTGCAGGACGGCGTCACCGAGGCCGCCCCGCTGGTGCCGCCCCCGCACAGCGCCGGGCCGGATGTCCCCAAGGACCCGCTCTGAGGATCCGGCGGGGCCCCGGGGCGTACAGTGGTCGCATGAGTCGACGACGCTCTGCCGAACAGTCCCTGCTGGTGGTCGTCGCGTCCATCGCGTCGCTGTCCGCCGCCTGCACGCCGAAGAAAACCGACCCCACGCCCGCGACCGTCGATGCCGAGACGGCATCCCGGCTCAACCTCACCGAAGACGCCAAGGACCCGACGGTGCGGGATCTTGAGTCAGGGTACGACCGCTGGCGTCCGAAGCCCGAGCCGGAGGGGACGGCCTCACCCATGTCGCCGGCGCGGCGCAAGATCGACCGCCGCCCCTGATCAACCTCCCGGGTCGGCCTCCAAGGTCGGCTTCCCGGCTGCCCCTCCGGACCGCCTCCGAACGCCGGAGTGTCGATCACGCCTGTGATTTCAGCCGGCCACGGCCGCGAGCACGGCGTCGAAGTCCATGGCCTGGCCGGGCTCCCGGCTCTGGGCCCACGTGACCGTCGGGGCTCCGTCGGGGCCCTTCTCGACGATCACGGTGCCCCGCTGGGCGACGTTGAGGTCGGCCCAGAACAAGCCGTAGCCCCGGCAGACCGCGCGGTGCATGTCGGCGAGCAGCCGGTGCTTGTACCCTGCCTGATCCGCCCAGGCCTTGAGGGTCGCGAAGCTGTCGCAGGACACACCGACCACCTGCATGCCCTCCCGGCTCCACTTGTCAAAGTCCCGGCTGACGCACTCCATCTCGCTGGTGCAGACGGACGTGAACGCGAGCGGGAAGAAGCAGAGGACGACGGGGCCCTGATCGATCGCCTCGGAGAGCGTCCATTCCTGGCGATCCTGATCCAGCAGGGTGAAGTCGGGGGCCCGGTCCCCGGCCTTGAGCGGGGTGGAACGGACGGTCATCGAGGTGGTGGGGGGCATGCATCGCTCCTGGACTGCGGGCGTTCCGGCCGCCCTGGCGGCCACTCGAGTGTATCCTAGGGGTGCAGTTACGCCGGCAGGATGCCAAGGGAGGCGGTATGAGCGTGCTCGCGGAGCGGTTCACCGAGGTCAAGCAGCGCGTCGCCGATGCGGCCCGGCGTGCCGGGCGACAGCCCGAGTCGGTCTATCTGGTGGCGGTCACGAAGACCGCCGAGCCCGAGGACATCCGCGAACTGATCGAGATGGGTCATCGCGACTTCGGCGAAAACCGGGTTCAACAGCTCGTCCAGCGGGCCTCGATCGTCGACGAGTGGTTCGAGCGGACCCGCCTGCTCGCCCGATCGTCGGCCGACAAGGTGCCGTTCGACCCGACCAGGCCGGTGCGCTGGCACATGATCGGGCACCTCCAGCGCAACAAGGCCCGGAAGGTGGCGGACCTGTGCCGCCTGGTCCATTCCGTGGATTCGCTCCGCCTGGCCGAGGAACTCCAGCAGTTCGCCAACAAGCACGACCGGGACATCGAAGTCCTGGTCCAGGTGAACGTGTCGGGTGAGGAGTCCAAAGAGGGCATCCCGATCCCGGCGGCGGCCGCCCTGCTCGAGCAGATCGACACCATGATCAATGTCCACGCGCGGGGTCTGATGACCATGGCGCCGTACTCGGACAACCCGGAAGACGCCCGTGCTCACTTCGCACGCTGCCGGGAACTGTTCGAGGAACTGCGGACCGAGGGGTACGGGGAGGGCCGTTTCGACCTGCTGTCCATGGGGATGTCCGGCGATTACGAGGTCGCGATCGAGGAAGGCGCCAACATCGTCCGGGTCGGGTCGGCCATCTTCGGGGAAGGGTCCCCCGAGAACGACGAGGCGGCGGCCGGCGTGGCGGACGACTGACACGAGCCCGATTCGCTTGAGGGGCGTCAGCCCCGGAAATCGCCCGCCGCCAGGGACGCCAGGCGTCCACCGCGACCGCGGGTCCGGTCCATCTCGCGCTGCAGATTCCGGCCGGGGCAGGCGGTCGGGGCCATCTCACGATGGGTCCGGATTTCGGCCATCGAGATCCGGGAGCGGCGCATTTCCCAGGCGATGAGACGGTCCAGCGACTCCAGAGCGGGGCGCGACGGAGACTGACGCTCGAAGTTTCCGAGCATCACGATCCCCAGATTGTTCTCGTTCTGGTCGCCCACATGGGCGCCCTGGAGCGACAGCGGGCGCCCCTGCCAGATCCGACCCGCCGGGTCGATGGCGTAGTGATACCCGATGTCGGCCCAGCCGCGTCCGATGTGGCCGCTGCGGATCGATTCGAGCCGGCGGGCCACATCGTCCGGAGAGCCCGAAGGCAGCGGGTCGATGGCGTCGTGGTGCACGGTGATGCGGCGGACGGATCCCATGGGCTTGGCCAGCGCCACGATCGGGGCCCCCCGGGCCCACTTGGACCGGGGCACCGCGCCAGAGATGGGGTCAAACCCGGCCATTCCCGTCCCCGGCGTGCTCCGGGACCGGCTCGGGGACCAGGGGCCGGTGATCGCGACGGGATCGGCGGGAATGGGCTCGCCCAACTGGCCGCCCTTGGCATCGACGCGGCGTTTGGCCGCCGTGCTGCATCCCGAAAGCGTCGCGGACAGCGCCAGACCGAGCAGGCCTGCCTGGGCGATCGAACGGATGGCATCGCGGCGTGAAGGCGAGGGCTCGTGGGACATGGGGCGGGCCTCGTGGTCGAGCAACATGGTCGATTCCAATCAATGCATCGGACGAACCACCGGAGGAAGTGTAATCCCGCCGGGTCGGGTCTGCTCGTGATATCGGGTCAATCGGGGTCCGGGTTGTGCCGATAAGCCGGCGGCCGGGCGGTGGCGCCCGGCAGATCGTGCGCGTTCAGGAGCGGAAACGATGCGGTGGCCTCCGTTGACCGGGACAGCCTGGGGCGTTCTTCTGCCCGCGTTCGTGCTGATCGGTCCGGCCCGGGGCGGTGACGGGTCGGCCGTTTCGCGTCTGGACGAGGCCCGGGCCGCGTACGCCGCGGCGCTGGCCGCCCTGCAGGCTGCCGAAGCGGAGCTGAAGGCGGTGGAGGCCGAGGAACAGTCCGCTCCGACGGGCTCCGCGGTCGATCCCGTTGGCAATCCAGTCCAATCGACGACAGAACTGCCGGCGCCCCTGGCGGACGGGACCGCGCCGGGGTACTTCGCATGGTCGGCGTGGAGCAAGTCGATCACGTTCGGCCTGAACGGGTCCGCGGGCAGTTCCGACTCGATCTCCGGCCATCTGATGGTGGGCCTGGAGCGTGAGATCCGTCGCCACAAGACCCGGATCGAAGCGGTCTACCGAGCTTCGCAGCGGGACGGCCACACCACGGAGAACCGGGTGCGGCTGGATGTCCGCCACGACTGGCTGCCGCCCGATGACGGTCGCTGGCGCTGGTGGATCAAGGGAACCTACGAGTACGACGAGTTCCAGGCCTGGGATCACCGGGCGTCGGGGCACGCGGGGTTCGGGTACGAGATGCTCGAGCAGGCGCAGACCAGCCTCGTCTGGCGGATGGGTCTCGGGGGATCGCAGACCTTCGGCGGCCCCGAAGACGATTTCGCCCCCGAAGCGCTGCTGACCGGCGTCGACTTCGCCAAAGACATCAGGCAGGATCAGCGTCTGGTGTTCGGCACCGAGTTGTTCTTCGACCTGCGTGAGGCCGAAGACTACCGCATCAACTCCTCGATGAACTACGAGATCACGATCGACCGGCAGACCGGCATGATCCTGCGGACGGGCGTGGATCACCGGTTCGAGTCCGAACCGGCAGGAGGGGCCGAGCGGAGCGATTTCAACTACTTCATGTCGCTCGGCTGGCGATTCTGATCCTGTCTCTGGGCAGTATCCCGAAGCCTGGATTCCGGCGGAATCCTCCCCATGCAAGGTTTGGCGGCTACCCTCCGGCTTTCATCCTGCGGAGGAACGGAACATGGAGTGTGTCGGCCGGGTCGGACGGGTGTGTGCGGGTGTCTACGCGGGATTGATCGTGATGGCGAGCGGTGGGGCGCACGCGGCGGCCGACGCCGACCCGGCGTCGCGTGTCGCGGAAGCCCGCGCGGCCTACGAGAAGGCGCTGGCCGAGCTGCAGGCCGCCGAGGCCGAGCTGGCCAAGGCCGAGGCGGCCGGTGCGGCGGCGCCCGCGGAGAGCGCGCCGCCGGCCGACGCCGCGCCTCCCGCGGAGGTGGTGGCGAAGGAGCCGGGTTTCTTTGATCTCGATTCGTGGGACAAATCGATCGACATCGGCATCACCGGCGCCTCGGGCAACTCGGACAACCTCAACGCCCGCGTGCAGCTTTCCGCCGAACGGAAGACCTCGAAGATGGAGTCAAAGGCCAGCGCGTTGTACCGGCTGTCCCAGTCCGACGGCGACAACACGGAGAACCGCTTCCGCTTCGACGTGTCCAACGACTGGCTGCCGCCCGAAGGATCGAAGATCCGCTGGTGGGCCCGCGGGGCGTACGAGTACGACGAGTTCCAGGCCTGGGACCACCGGCTGAGCGCCTCGGGCGGCCTGGGCTACGAACTGATCAACAACGACAAGCACACGCTCGTCGGGCGGATCGGTCTCGGCGGTTCGCAGACGTTCGGCGACGATAACGAGGAGTTCCGCCCCGAGCTGGTGGCCGGCCTCGACTATGCGTACCAGATCAAGGATAACCAGCGGTTCGTCGCCGGCACCGAGATCCTGCTGGATGTGTCGGACACCGATTTCTGGCGGACCAACTCGTTCGCCCGGTACGAAGCGCTGATCGATCCCACCAACGGGCTGAACTTCAAGACCGGCGTCACGCACCGGTACGATTCCGAGCCGGGCGGTGACGTGGAGAAGAGCGATTTCGAGTACTTCGCGACCCTGGGGTGGACCTTCTGAACCCCGGTCGGCCCCGACGGAACCCCAGACAGCGGGTGCGGCATGATCGCACGGATCTTGGTGACAGGAGCAGCGTCGAATGTTTCAGGAGCAATCAACGGAAGCCGTCCCCGTGACGGTGGTGGAGACCCCGGTCAAGCCCGACCTGGCCGACGGGTTCGGAGAGTTCGTGCGGCGGGTGTCCGACGGTGACCTGAGCATGGGCACGTGGGTGCTGCTGTGGGAGTCGGTGGGCCAGCCGGTCGTGATCGCGATCGTGCTGATCGTGGCGGTGCTGATCGGCGCGGGCTGGCTGCGCCGGATGACCGAACGGGCCCTGACGCGGGCCCGGGTGGAAACCACGCTGACCCGGTTCCTCTCGAACCTGGTCAAGTACTTCGTGCTCATCGCCGGCGGCATCGCGATCCTGGGCACGCTGGGCGTGGAGACCACCAGCTTCGCGGCCGCGCTGGCGGCGGCGGGCTTTGCCATCGGCATGGCCCTCTCGGGCACGCTGAGCAACGTGGCGGCCGGCATCATGCTGCTGTTCTTCCGCCCGTTCAAGGCCGGCGACGCGGTGGTCGTCAACGGGATGACCGCCAAGGTCTACCAGATCAACCTGTTCAACACCGAGCTGGACACCTTCGACAACCGGCGCATCATCATGCCGAACAGCTCGGTGTTCAACAACACCATCGAGAACATCAGCTACCACAAGACGCGCCGCGTCGATGTGACCGTGGGCACCACGTACGGATCGGACATCGACCGGGCTCGCGAGGTGCTCACCGGCGTATCCCGGTCGGTCAGAGGCGGTCTGGCCGATCCGGAGCCGGCGGTGGTGCTCACCGGGATGGGCGCATCGTCGATCGACTGGGTCGTCCGCGTGTGGGTCAAGTCCGAGGACTTCTGGGATGTGAAGGACCGCCTGACCCGCGATGTCAAGGTCGCCCTCGATCAGGCGAAGATCGGCATCCCCTTCCCGCAGATGGATGTGCATCTGGACGGGGTGCTCCGGCGCCTGGCGGACAAGGACGACTGAGATCAGCTGGCGCGCCGGCGGACCCGGTCGAGCCACCTCGTCCAGATCGACAGCACGAGCAGCATGTACAGTCGCTGGCTGTGGTCGCGCCCGTGCCAGGGGTTGAGAGACTTCGCGCCGGCGGCGTCGTGCTCGTTGAGCATCCGCTCCACAAATCCCATGTTGATGTGCACGCCCGCATCGGCGAGGCCGGGGAAGGGGTCGGCGGAGTGCAGGTGGTCGTGGAGGAGTTGGCGGAGGCCGCCGTAATCGGTGCGAAACCATTCGCCGATGGGGATGGCGAAGCCCTGCTTGGGGCGGTTGATGATGTGATCCGGGAGGTATTGGCGGGCGACCTGCTTGAGGAGGCCCTTGCGTTCGCCGTTGGGCATGAGGATGTCCAGCGGCGTGCGCAGTGCGGCGTCAACGAGTTCGCGGGCGAGGAATGGTGCGCGGACCTCGAGGGCCACAGCCATGGAGGCCGTGTCGGTCTTGCGGAGCAGGTCGTCGGGGAGGTAGTGCTCGAAATCGTGGCGGAGCGGATCGTCGACGGGGTGGAATGTTTCGTCACCGGTGGGCTGGCCGTCGAGTTCCGGGATGAGGCGGCGGAGGGCAGGCGTGGGGAAGATGGCGAGCAGTTCCGAGTACCCGCTGTAGCGGGCGGCGGTGGCGAGGCGGGCGAGGTAGGTCGAGCGGCTTGACGGCCGGCGCTGGTCGAGCAGGCCGGTGGGGATCAGGCGCAGCAGGCGGCGCCGACGGTTGAGGGTGGCGTTGATGGTGTGGCGTCGGTAGCCGCCGAAGAGTTCGTCGCCGCCGTCGCCGGAGAGGGCGACCTTGACATGCTGTCGGGCGGCCTTGCAGACCCAGTAGGTGGGCAGCAGGGACGAATCGGCGAAGGGCAGGCCGAGTTGCTCGATGAGTTTGACGAGGTCGTTGGCGGGGTGGGGGTCGCAGTCGAGGATGGTGTGGTCGATGCCGATGGCCTTGGCCGTCTCCGCGGCGGCGGCGGACTCGTCGTAGTCCGGGTGGGGCATGCGGACGGAGAAGGCCTTGATGTCCGGGCGGGACTTGTGGGCGATGGCGGCGATGAGGGCGGAGTCGAGACCGCCGGAGAGAAAAAGGCCGAGGGCGGCGTCGGCTTCGAGGCGGGAGGTGACAGAACGCTCAAGGAGATAGGCCGCGTGTTCCTTGTCTCTCAGGTCGCGTCCTGGTCGTTGAGCACGACCGACTAGCCTGCGGCGGTAGCTGATGCTCCGCAATGGAAGACTTGCGTACCGGGGATCTCGCGACGGGGCGCCCTGACGAGGGTGTTCGGGACAAATGCTCCATTCACCTTGGGAACCGGCAAAGGCAGTGACGGCTGGGATCCAGTCTGATCCGTCCTTGATCCAGGACTCGATTCCGGGCAGATATACGAGCGGTTCATCGGCTGCCGTTTCGTTCGCGAGAGAAGCGAGGCCGGCTATCGAGGTGGACCAGATGCGAGCTTGCTCCGGTCCGGTTGCGGCTTGATATAGGGGTTTCTCTCCTGCCAGGTCCTGCCCCCAAGCGGCCTGTCCGGTTTGTCTGCTCCACACAAGGGTCGCGTTCATGCCATCCAACTCGTCAGCGATCCTGAGTCCCCACGCCCGCCATCCATGAACCAGCACCTCCGTGTCCGAGTGGTCTGTCTCGAACCGGTGTCCGCTCGCCTCCAGTTCCGCTCGCAACTCCCGGTGGTTGTAGATACAACCGTTGAACACCACCGCCACGAGCGGCACGCCCGGCGCGACTTCGTGGGCCATGATCGGCGTCTCGCCCGGCCCGTAGGTCAGGTCGGGGCGGAGGCGTTCGCCGTCGTGGACCATGGGCTGGTGGCCGCCGGCGTGGTCGAGGATGCTCAGGCGGCGGTGGACCAGGGCGATGTCGACCACGGCGCCGTCGGGGCCGCGGTGCTTGATGGAGTCGTCGAGGATGTCCAGCCACGCCTCGGGGATGGCTTCGAGGGGGTGGGGGGACGGGGTTGCCGCGCCTTCCGGGCCGGGCGGGTGGATCTTCAGGATGCCGGCGATGCCGCACATGGGAGGGCAGGATACCTCAGCGGGCCCTGTGTCGGGCGCGGCGGATGCGGCGCAGCTCGTTCAGGCGGGCCCGGCGGTGGTGGCGGCGGTCGTCAAAGGTGCCCGTGCGGGAGCCGATGATGGTGTGGATCACCCGCGTGATCAGGATCGCCACGAGGTAGGTCACCACGAAGGCCCACTCGGGCGCGAGGTCGGTCCGGTGCTGGAGGAGGGTCATGCCGCCGATGGCGATGATCGCGAAGAGGGGCACCAGCACGATCCGCTCGGCCTGGACCGCCATCGTGTCCTGGGCGAAATGGATCAGCCGGGCCCGGTCGATCGGGGCGGGTTTGCCCGGTTTCCAGTGGTTGGCCATCCAGTGGAGAGAGAAGTACATCAGGAAGTCCACGGCCATGTCGATGAAGTAGGCCGCCAGCGCGATGGTGAACTTGCGTTCCTCGCCGATCCAGTCGGCCATGTACTTGACGGGCCATTTGGCGATGAGCACCGCGACCAGCCCGGCGAACGCGACGTTGACATTGATGTTCACCACCCGCCTGGTCTGGTAGAGATGGAACAGGCGGTGGAGCATGCGCGAGATGGTACTCCGGGGCCTTGGATTGGGTTCAGGTCGGCTGCCGGGTCGTGGCGGCGGCGAGGCGTTCCCGCGCGGTGGCCACGGCCTCGGCGTTCAGGTCGCAGCCCATGGTCCTGCGACCCAGCCGTGCCGCCGCGACCAGTGTGGTGCCCGAGCCGCAGCAAGGGTCGACAACCAGCCCGCCAGGAGGGCAGCAGGCCCCGATGAGCATCTCCAGCAGCGGGAGCGGCTTCTGCGTCGGGTAGCCCGTCCGTTCGGCGGCCATGTTGTTGATGGCCGGGATCTCGATGACATCGGTGGCCTTTTTGAGCCGCCCGGCCATCCGGCGGCTGGTCGCGGGCACCATCGGCGGCTCGAACCAGTAGCGTTCCGGGTCCAGGCAGTACCACAGGATGTCGTCGTGCTTGCGGGCGAAGCGCCGGGGGGACGAACCGCCGAGGCCGTAGGACCAGATCAGGTGGTTGACGAAGCGCTCCGGGCCGAGCAGGTCGTCGAGCAGCAGGCGGGCGTGGTGGCTGGTCCGCCAGTCGAGGTGGAGCAGGATCGAGCCGGTGGGGGCGACTTTGGGCAGGGTGGCTGCCAGGCGCTCGCGGAGCCAGGCGATCCAGTCCGCCGTCGTGGGCCAGGCGTCTTCATAGGTTCCCGCCCGCCCGGCCTGGGTCTGGCCGGTGTTGAACGGGGGGTCGGCGTACATCAGATCGACGCTCGTGTCGGCGAGCGTGGCGACGAAATCCAGCCAGTCGGCCTGGGCGACCGTGGCGGTCACACCGGAACGACCGGGGCCCGGCCCACCGAGTAGTAGTGGAAGCCCAGCTCGCCGAGCGCCTGACGCCGGTAAAGGTTCCGGCCGTCGAAGATGAGCTTGGCGTTCATGAGCGAACCGAGGCGGGCAAAGTCCGGGCTCTTGAACTCGGCCCAGTCCGTGGAAATGACGAGCGCGTCGGCCCCCTTCACGCACTCGTACATGTCGTCGACGAGCGTGAGCGTGTCGCCCATTTCCTTGCGGACATTGTCCATCGCGACCGGGTCGAACCCGCGGCAGACCGCTCCGTAGCCCAGCGCCTTGCGGACCAGCGTCAGGGCGGGCGCCTTGCGGATGTCGTCGGTCCTGGGCTTGAATGCCAGCCCCCAGAAGGCGATCGTCTTGCCCCGCAGCCCCTGCTCGCCGCCGAAGTGCTTGAGGATCTTGTTGAAGAAGATGTTGCGCTGGCGCTCGTTCGTGCCGTGCACGGCGTTGGAGACCTGCATGGTCACGCCGGCCTTGTCGCCCATCATGATGCAGGCCAGGGTGTCCTTGGGGAAGCACGATCCGCCGTAACCCAGGCCGGGGTGCAGGAAGGCGTGGCCGATGCGCGAGTCGGCGCACATGCCCTCGCGGACGCGGTTGATATTGGCGCCGTAGGCCTCGCACAGGTTGGCCATCTCGTTGATGAACGAGATCTTGGTGGCCAGGAAGTTGTTGCTGGCGTACTTGACCATTTCCGCGCTGAGCACGTCCATCACAAAGATGGGATGGCCGTTGCGGACGAACGGGTCGTACAGATCGCGGAAGACCTCGCCGACGGCATCGGACTCGACACCCACGACCACGCGGTCGGGCTTGTTGAAGTCGCTGATGGCGTCGCCTTCCTTGAGGAACTCGGGGTTGTCGGCGACGTGGAACGGGATGTCGTCCCCGGCGATGGCCCGGATGCGCTCCTTGACCCGGAAGGTGGTGCCGACCGGCACGGTCGACTTGAGCACCACGATCTTGGGCTTCTGGTTCGGGCCCAGGTCCTTGAGCACCCGCCCGATGTCGTCAGCAGCCCCGTCCACGTAGGACAGATCGGTGTGCCCCTTGTCGTCCGAGGGGGTTCCCACGCAGATGAAGATCATGTCCGCGTCGCGGTAGGCCTTGTTCTGGTCGAGGGTGTAGGTCAGCCGCCCGGCCTGGCGGTTCTTGGCGATCAGCTCGGTCAGCCCGGGCTCATAGATGGGGCAGATGTCCCGCTCGAGCTTGGCGATCTTCTCGGGGTCGACATCCAGGCAGGTCACATCGTTGCCCGTGTTGGCCAGACAGACACCCGTGACCAGCCCCACATACCCGGTTCCAACCATCGTCAAACGCATCGCAGGAGCCCTTTCCCTCTTGAGTCGCCCATCGTAGCCGTCGGCCCGCGCAGGCGGACAAGAAGACGAGGTATCGGCCGAATCCCTCCGGCCCATGACCCGGGGCCCCGGGTCCGATACCATGCCGATCCACCCGCGACCGGAGTCTGTCCCAGATGCCAAAGACCGCCAAGAAATCCAGCCGATCCTCCGGAAAATCCAGGCAGCCGGCCGGCCTCTCCGCCCGGCCATCCGCCCCGGGTCGGCCCGCCCGGCCGACGGGGCCGAAGGGCCTCACCGCCGCCACCGCGGACCGGCACGAGCTCTACCAGCTCTCGGTCCAGAACGTCGAATCCGAGATCGACTTCGTCGACGCGACGTTCAAGGCCCTGCGGGGGCGCCACGCCGTGCGGCTGCGGGAAGACTTCTGCGGGACCGGGAACACCTCGTGCGAATGGGTGCGTCGCCGCGCGGCCAATGTCGCGTTCGGACTGGACATCGACCAGCCCACCCTGGACTGGGGTGCGGAGCACAACGTCGCCAGGCTCAAGCCCGCCCAGCGACGGCGGGTCAGCCTGCTGAACCGCAACGTTCTCACCCCCGGCGATGCCGTGGGGATGGACTGCATTTTGGCGATGAACTTCTCGTACTGGCTCTTCAAGACCCGCGAGGATATGAGGGGGTACTTCCGCGCGGTGCGGGATTCGCTGGCGGACGGCGGCGTGTTCTTCCTGGACCACTACGGCGGCTCCGAGACCATGACGGAAATGGTCGAGAAGCGGGACATCGACGCCGGGAAGGGCCGGCAGTTCGTCTATGAGTGGGACCAGGCCAGCTACAACCCGATCACCGGTGACATGACCTGCCGCATCCACTTCCGCTTCCCCGACCGCACGCGGATGAAGAATGCCTTCGAGTACCACTGGCGGCTGTGGACCCTCCCGGAGATCCGGGAGCTGCTGGGTGAGGCCGGTTTCTCCCGGGTCACGGTCTACTGGGAGGGCGACGAGCTGGACAAGAACGGTGAGCCCACCGGCGAGGGCAGCGGCGAGTTCAGCCCGTCCGAGACCGGCTCGGCCGACCCCGCGTACATCAGCTACATCACCGCGGAGAAATGACCCCCTCTGCTCCCCGGCCCGGGCGTCCCCGCGGTGGAGCGTACAATCCGGCATGCGTGGCGTGCTGGACATCCCCGAACACCTGCTGGCCCTCCAGGAGCTGATCCTCGACGCGCTCGCCCGCGTCGAGACGCGGTTCGACGCCCAGCTGGTGTCCGACCTCCCCCCGGTCGACGACCTGTGCACGCACGTGGAGCGGTACCGCGGCAAGATGCTGCGGCCGACCCTGGTTGCGCTCTGCGGTGCGGCGGTCCGCGAGGACCTCGGTGACCGCCTGGCCGCCCGCGACTTTCGCGGCGTGGCCACGGAGGCGCACATCACGGCGGGGGCGGTCTGCGAGATGGTGCACATGGCCACGCTCGTGCACGACGACGTGCTGGACGAGGCCGAGATCCGTCGGCGGGGCGCCACGGTCAACACGCTGCGGGGCAACGAGCTCGCGGTCATCCTGGGCGATTATCTGATCGCGTCGGCGTACGAGCTCTGCTCGGCGTTCGACTCGACCGTGCCGGCCCGTCTCGTCGGCCGGGCCAGCTCGGTGATGTGCGCCGGCGAGCTGCTCCAGCTCCACCATCGCGAGAACGCCTCGCTGGACGAGCGGACCTATTTCGAGATTCTCGAGCGCAAGACCGCCGCCCTGATCGGCGCGGCGTGCGAACTCGGGGCGCTGGCCACCCTGGGATTTGCGCAGGTCGAACACCCGCGTGTCGTGGCGGTCGGTGCGTTCGGTCGCACGCTGGGGGTGGCTTTCCAGATCCAGGACGATCTGCTCGATCTGACGGGCGACGAGGCCGTGGTGGGCAAGTCGGTCCGCAAGGATCTGGAGAAGGGCAAGCTGACCTATCCCCTGATCCACCACCTGTCCAAGGCCGAAGCCACCACCCGCGGGCGGACCCTCCGCCTGCTCGGATCATCGTCGCGGACCGACGACGCCCGCGTGCTCCGCGACCTGCTCGAGTCCACGGGATCCTTCGAAGCCACCCGCCAGACGGCACGGGACCTGGTCGCACGCGCCAAGCACGCCCTCGGTCCGCTCCCGGACGGCCCGGGCAGGGACATGCTCGGCCTGATGGCCGACGCGGTCGTCGACCGGCCGTTCTAGGTTCACGAAGCAACGCCGCACCAACAGAAAACCGGGCGTCGCCGCCCGGTTCGGGGTCATGGACATCGGCGTGCTCAGCCCCGGCGGCGTCGCGAGGCCGCCAGACCGGCGAAGGCGAGCAGCGCCGCCGCGCCCGGAGCCGGGGTGATCGCGACGTTGTCGAGATCGAACGAAGTGACCAGCGGGCTGGTCAGACCGTCCACGCGGTTGACCAGCACCTGCACGTTGCCGATCTGCGGCGCCACCGAGTCGTAGGTGCCGCCGGCGAAGGTCAGGAGCGGGTTGTCCGGGCTGATGTCGAAGGACACCGTGGTCCACACGCCGGCCTGCACGGCGACCTCGCTGAAGATCACGAAGGCCGGGCTGTTGTTGGCCGTGGCGAACCGCACGATGAACGACAGGTCCCGGTCCGCGTCGTGGCGGATGTCGAACGAGATCGTGTCGATGCCGCTGGCGACATAGTTGCCCGCGAACGCGCCGCCCGACGAGCCGTTGTTCTGCTGGGCGCGGAACAGCAGCAGGCCGAAGGCGCCGGCCGAGCTGACGTTCTACCTGCCGGCGGTGCGCGCGTTCTGCGGCG
>CAYNRF010000047.1:0-19196 GCA_964399525.1 uncultured Phycisphaeraceae bacterium
GAAGAACGCGATCACGAGCGGGGAATGGGTGGTGCGGGGCGTGGAGCGGGTGGACGATGAACAGCGGCAGGTGTGGCTGCGGGTGATGGGGGTGAACGACGGCGAGGATCCGTACCACATCCATTACGCGCGGGTGGACTTTGACGGGTCGGACTTCACGATACTGACCGAGGGGGATGGGACGCACCGGATCGAGTATGCGCCGGACGGGGCGCACTTTGTCGATACCTGGTCGCGGGCGGATCTGCCGCCGGTGGTGGAGATCCGGCGGACGCTGGACGGATCGCGGGTGGCGGTGCTGGCCGAGGCGGATGCGTCGGCGCTGGTCGACGCGGGCTGGCGGCCGCCGGAGCGGTTCGTGGCGATGGGGCGCGACGGCGTGACGCCGATCTGGGGGCTGATCCAGGTGCCGATCGGGTTCGATCCGGCGAAGCGCTACCCCGTGATCGAGGCGATCTATGCCGGGCCGCACGGGCAGCACGTGCCCAAGGAGTTTTCGGTCTGGCGTGACACGCGATCGCTGGCGGAACTTGGATTCATCACGGTGCACATCGACGGCATGGGCACGAACTGGCGGTCCAAGGCGTTCCACGACGTGGCGCACAAGAACCTCAAGGACGCCGGCTTCCCGGACCGCATCGCGTGGATGAGGGCGGCGGCGGTCGATCGGCCCTGGATGGATCTGGACCGCGTGGGGATCTACGGCGTGTCGGCCGGTGGGCAGAACGCGCTGGGGGCGCTGCTGTTCCACGGGGATTTCTACAAGGCGGCGGTGGCCGACTGCGGCTGCCACGATAATCGCATGGACAAGATCTGGTGGAACGAGCAGTGGATGGGCTGGCCGGTGGACGATTCCTACGCGGCCAGTTCAAACGTGGAGCACGCCAAGAACCTGACCGGCAAACTGCTGCTGACCGTGGGCGAGATCGATCAGAATGTCGATCCGGCCAGCACCATGCAGGTGGTCGATGCGCTGATCCGGGCGGACAAGGACTTCGAACTGATCGTCTTCCCGGGTCTGGGGCACGGGACGATCGGCTCGCCGTACGGGCAGCGGCGGATGCGGGACTTCTTCGTGCGGGCGCTGCACGGGGTGGAGCCGCGGGTGGAGCGGGGGGACGGGGGGGACTGAACGCAGAGGACGCGAAGATCACGCAGAGGACGCGGAGGAAGAAGAAGAGGTTTTGAACGCGAAGATCGCGAAGAACGCGAAGCGTCGTCCGTGAGATCGTGTCCCTGGCCGCTATCGCTCGGTCGAATTTGATGTGGTTTTTGAATCAGAGTCGAGGATGCCCGAGGGTTCGCTTCGCGCTCTTCGCGATCTTCGCGTTGAAAATCTTCTCTGTGACCTTTGCGTGATCTTCGCGCCCTCTGCGTTCAGTCCTGCAGCGCGCGGGAGAGGGCCTCGATGAGGTCCTCGGGCTCGACCATGCGGCCGGTGCCGACGTGGCGGCAGGCCTGCCAGCCGCGGCCGGGGCCGACGAGGCGGAAGCCGTCGGCTTCGAGCTGGGCGGCGTTGCGCTTGGTGGAAGGCTGGTTCCACATCGCGTCGTTCATGGCCGGGGCGAGCAGGACGGGGGTCTTGGCGCGGTCGATGGCGCTCAGGGCCAGGGCGATCACGTCGTCGGTGCGCCCGGTGACGAGCTTGGCCATCATGTCCATGGTGCACGGGGCGACCAGCGCGGCGTCGCAACGGTCGGCCAGGGCGATGTGCTGGGGGTCGTGGGCCTCGGTGTGCTGCCAGGGGCTGGTGTAGACCGGGCGGGCGGAGAGGGCCTGGAAGGTCAGCGGCGTGACGAAGCGGGTGGCGGCCTCGGTCATGAGCACGGTGATCTCGGCGCCGGCCTGGGCGAGGCGGGAGACGACGGTGCAGACCTTGTAGGCCGCGATGCCTCCGCTGACGCCGATGAGGATCCGCCGTCCTTGGAAGCGGGGGCGGAGTTCGGCGGGGTCGAGCGTCATGGCGGGTCCGGTCGGGCCTCCCCGGCGCGGGCCGAGGGCCCTGGGGAGGAGCGGGCGTGCGTCAGAGCAGCGCGTCGGCGGGCCGCTTGGACGCGGCATCCTCGTCGAAGGACAGGGTGATCTTGTCCTGGAGGATCTCCTCGATCACGATCTCCAGGTCGGTGCGGCCGTCGCGCTCGACCAGGGGGCGGGCCCCTTCGACGAGCTGCTGCAGGCGACGCTGGATGAGGGCGGTGAGCTTGAAGCGGCCGCCGACCTTGTCCACGATCTCTTCGCTTTTCAACGCCTCGATCATCTGCTATCATCTCCCAACGAAGCCGGGGGACCGGCCCGCCGCATGGTGCCTTGCTGGCATCGCTCACGGCGGGTCAGGACGGATCGGATCGATCTCCCGGACGGCCGCTCGTTGCCAGAGCGAAGGGTAGACATCTCCCGCGATCGGGGCCACTCGGATCGCGCGCCAACCTCTTTTCGGGGCTCCGTTTCCCGCCGGGACCGCTTTTTCCATGACCACCGCGACCCAAGACAAGTTCCAGATCGGCGATCGTGTGCTCCACCCGGCCAAGCCGGAATGGGGGGTGGGAACGGTGGCGTCGGCCGCCGGGGCGGTGCACGAGGGGGCGACCTGCCAGCGGTTGTCCATCCGCTTCGATCGGGCCGGGCTGAAGACGATTTCGACGGCGTTTGTCACCCTCCGGCGGGCGTCCAGGGTCGATGCGGTGCTGGCCGAGGCCAAGCCTGCGGCCGGGCCGGCGGTGGGGGGCAGTGGGGGTGGGGTGTCGGGCCGGGCAGGGGGTGGGGCAGGTGGGGGAGCGGGGGGTGTCATGGGTGGTTCCTCGGGTTCCCGGTCGGATGGGCGTTCGGACAGCCGGTCCGAGCATGGGGGCGGAGCCGGAGGCCATGATCCGTTCGGGCCGCCGCCGGCCCACGGGCTGCCGACGGACCCGCGTGAGCTGCGCCGGAAGATGACCGGCATCCCGGACGATGCGGTGGACCCGTTCCAGACCGATGCGGCCCGTCTGCGGGCGGTGCTCGGGCTGTACCGGTTCGAGCCGACGCCCGGCTCGCTGATCGACTGGGCCGCGGCGCAGTCGGGGTTATCGGACCCATTGAGCCACTTTTCGCGTCATGAACTCGAAGAGTACTTCGCCGACTTCCGCCGCAACCTCGACAAGGCGCTGGCCAAGGCGGTTGCGGAGGCGGCCAAGGTCCCGCCGGCCGAGCTGCGTACGATCGCCCAGAACGCGCCGCCCCTGGGGCAACGCGCGTTGCAGGCGCTGCACCGTCGGCGTTGACGCCGGGCAACATCCGGCACGACCCGACCCGGCCCGACTCCCGCCCGAAGGACCGCGCGGGGAGCCCGATCGCCCCACGGAGGGGCCCAAACGGACTGTCTGACCCCAAGGACGGGGATCTTCCCGGACGCGCCGTGTCCGGGGCCCGCCGCGGCATGCCAACTGGCCCGCCCGCTGCATTCCCATCCTCCGGACCGGCACGACGCCGGCCCGGACATCCGTCAAGCAAGACCGGAGGGAGCAGACATGACCGAGAACGAGTTCCACAGCCGCCTGGCCAGCCTCCTCGAGCAGATCGAGACCCTTCCCGAGTCCGAGCGTCCCAAGCTCGCCCAGCTCGCGGCCGAGACGCAGGCCCGGCACCAGAAGATGCGCAAGACCATCGCGGAGCTCCAGGACTCGCTCGATCACCTCCGTCTGAGCGTCAAGTACCTCGTGTTCGATCTGGAAGCGACCCGGCGCGAGAACAAGTACCTGCGCAACCTGCTCGAGACCCGCCAGAACGGGGACGGGGCCGACTGATCCTCCTGTTTCCTCTCTCACGACACCCCGGGCCGTCTCCCGGGGTGTTGTTCGTCGGCGGGAGCCGCGCTACGCTCCCCGTCCATAGCACCCCGGATCGGTGCCCGAGAGGCTGAAGGGGCCGGATTGCTAATCCGGTATACATCGTAAAGGTGTATCGAGGGTTCGAATCCCTCCCGATCCGCTCCCCCACCCCCGACAAGACCCGCCGCCCGCGGGTCTTTCTTTTGGCGCCGCCGGGAGGCGTCCGGATGGGGAGGGCAAGAATGGGGGATGGACGCGATCGAGTTTCTCCGCCGGCGCCGCTCCGCCTCACCGAAACTGCTGGCGCCGCCGGCCCCGGACGAGCGGCAGTTGATGGACATGCTGGAGCTGGCCAGCCGCACGCCGGACCACGGCCGGCTGGTGCCGTGGCGGTTCGTGGTGCTCTCGGGCCGGGGACTGGCGGATCTGGCGGGGGTGGTGGGGGCGGCGTTCGCGGCGGACCATCCGCAGGCGGATGTTGTGGCGGTGAAGGCGGCGCGGGAGCGGTACGACGCGTCGCCGATGGTGATCGCGGTGGTCAACCGGGCGCGGGCGCACCATCCCAGCAACCCCAAGATCCCGGAATGGGAGCAGGCCATGACGGTGGGGGCGGTGTGCATGAACCTGCTGCACGCGTGCCATGCGTACGGGTTCGGGGCGGTGTGGCTGTCGGGCTGGACGGTCGAGCACGCGGCGGTGCGGGCGCACCTGGGTCTGGAGGCCCACGAGCGGCTGGCCGGGTTCGTGCACGTGGGGACGGAGACGGTCCGGCAGGACGAGCGGCCTCGCCCGGTGGTGGGGGAGATCACGACGGTGCGGTCGTGAGGTGGGGTGTTGTGGTAGGCTGGGGGCATGAAGAAGCACGCCGCGATCGTTCTGGCCGGATTGGTGTTGGTCTGCCTTGGTCTGACGCGGGGGTGGCCCGTGGGTGAGCCCGAGCACGCGATGCCGACGCCGAACCTGGACCGTCTGCTGGCGGCGGACGCGCCGCTCAGGAGCGGGCAGACGATCGTGTTCTTCGGGGATTCGATCACGGAGGCGGGCGGGTACATCCGGATTTTGCGTGATCGGCTGAAGGAAGCACGGCCCGATCTGGATGTGAAGCTGGTCAACCGGGGGCACGGCGGGTATCGGGTGCCGATGATCCGGCCGCTGCTGCAGAAGGAAGTGCTGGACATGGATCCGGCGCTGGTGGTGATCTATATCGGGATCAACGACGTGTGGCACTCGACGAGCGGTCGGGGCACGCCCAAGGACGAGTTCGAGGCGGGGCTGCGGGACATGATCACGCGCAGCCAGGAGGCGGGGGTGAAGGTGGTGCTGTGCTCGCCGAGCATCATCGGGGAGATGCCGCGGGGATCCAATCCGCTGGACGCGATGCTCGATGAGTACGCGGGCATCTCGAAGCGGGTGGCGGAGGAGACGGGGGCGACGTTCTGCGATCTGCGGGCGGCGTTCTTTGGGTATCTGTCGGAGCACAAGACGGACCGCTCGGACCGCGGCGTCCTGACGAACGACGGCGTGCACATGCTGCGGGCGGGGGATGCGCTGCTGATCGAGACGATGGCGGGGGCGATGCGGGCGGCGCTGGGGGGGTGACGTCGGGCGAAGAGCCCGCTTCCTTCGGGCGCGGCTCTTTGTAGCGCGGCGGTGTGTGTGTGGGGGGGGGGGGGGAGTCAGTCGGCGTCGTAAACGGCGTAGGGGTCGTCCTCGGCGGGTGCGTTGGCGGTGGGGAGCATGAGGGTGGCCATGGCGGCGCCGATGCATGCTCCGGCGACGCCGGCGCGGAGGAGGGCGGTGGGGACGGGGCCGCGGAAGCGCAGGGTCAGGGCGATGGGCGACAGCGCGACGATGATGAGGGCGGGGACGCTCTTGGGTTCGGACTGGATGCCCGCGCCGAGCAGGCCGATCAGGACGAGGCCGACGATCATGGTGGCCGCACCGGGGGCGAGCGTGAACTTCTTGAAGATGGCGCCGACGATGACGGCGTTGGTCAGGACTGCGAGCGCGCCCACCAGCGCGAGCGAGCCGGAGGAGAAGCCGGCGAAGTGCAGGAAGGGTTGCACGCCGGCGAGCAGGACGAGGGAGGCGGCGGGGGCGGTCCAGCCGGGGGTCCTGGCGAGGCTGCGGTCGGCCAGGGTGGTCAGGACGGTTCCCCACAGGCCCGCGCCGGCGACGAGCATCCACAGTTGGGCGTTGCTGAGCACGCCGGGGCGGTAGCCCTCGGTGAGCATCCAGGTGGCGCCGCCGAAGGCGATGAGGCGTGTGGCGATGCGGGCGAACGACGGCAGGCGCGGCGTGCTCTCGGCGGCGGCGAGCAGGCCGAGCAGGGCGACGGCGTGGGTGACGCGCCGGGTGTTGTCGGTGGGCCACCAGGCGAAGGACTGTTTGACGACCCAGTCGGCGGCGATGACGCCGGCGGCGAGGAGGAGGGGCAGGGCCCAGGTCGGGGCGGCCGGGGTGCGGGCGCTTTCGTCCCTGGACTTCTTCGCGTGGCGCCACCACAGCAGGGCGAGGGTGATGAGGGAGACCACGCCGGGGAGGACGCCGCCGTGGAGGGTGATGCGGAGGAGGAGTTCGTTGGGCATGAACGGGAGCACGGGCTGGGGGCCGGTGCTGCCGGTGGGGTGAGGAGGAGAAGAGTCAGGAACCCCGCGATGTCATCGCGGGCGTCACCGGAACTTACTTGCCGACGGCTTCGACGGCGACGATCAGTTCGACGGTGTTGCCGAGCGCGCCGCCCTCGCCGTTGTCGGGGGCGAGGTACTTGGTCATGCCGAAGTCGGAGCGCTTGATGGAGAAGCGGGCCTCGAAGCCCATGGCGTCGTTGTCGCGGACCTTGCCGGTGGTCACGTCGGTGACCACGGCGGTGACGGGGCGGGTCTCGCCCATGAGGGTCAGGTCGCCGGTGAGTTCGTAGCGGCCTTCGCTGAGCTGCTTCATGCCGGTGGAGGTGAACTCGATGGTGGGGAACTGGCGGCTGTTGAAGAAGTCGGCGTTCTTGAGGTGGCCGTCGCGCCCGTTGTTGGCGGTGTCGACCGAGTTGGTCTGGACGGTGAAGTTGAAGGTGCTGTTGACGGGGTTGGCCTCGTCGAAGTTGATCTGGCCGGTGAAGGTGTTGAAGCGGCCGTAGAAGTTGGCCATGCCGGCGTGGCGGATCTTGAAGATCAGCGAGGAGTGGACGATGTCGACCTCGTAGAGGCGCTGGGCGGCGGCGGTTTCCGCGGCGACTTCGCGGGACTCGGCGCCGACGGCGGTCCAGCCGGCCAGGCCGGCGAGGGTGGCGGCGGAGAGGGCGAGGGCGGCGGCGGCGGTCAGTGTGCGGTGCATCCTGTGTTCCTTGGTCATGGGGACGGGTTCGGGGGATCCGGGAGGCCCACACGGGCGGCCCCGGTTTTATCTGTGGCAACAAGCAACGGGTGAACGCGGGTTGGTCATCCTGTATTCCGCGGCGCCGGGCGGGCGGATGAGTTCCGGCGGGTCTCACATGATACGGATTTCACCCCGGCCGGGCGGGACGGGGGGTAGGCTGTCGGGAAGGGAGCCGATCCATGCCCGGCGAGGACGCGAACGCACCGGAGACGCTGACCGGTGTGATGGACCGCATCGAGGAGGACACCGGGTCGAAGGACCGCGTGCGGGTCGAGGACCTGTTCGAGGCGTTTTCGGGGCGGTTGTTCGGGCCGCTGCTGGTGCTGCCGGGGTTGGCCTTGCTGACGCCGCTGGGCGGGGTGCCGATGCTGCCGGCGGGGGTGGGGGTCTTCGTGGCGTTGCTGGCGGTGCAGCGGGTGTTCGGGCGGACGACGCCGTGGGTCCCGCGGAGGCTGCGGGCGCGCTGGATCGAGCGGGAGCGGGTGGTCAGGGCGTTCGGCAGGGTGCGTCCTTGGACGAAGCGGGTGGACCGGGTGATCCGGCCGCGGCTGACGGTGCTGACCGAGGGCCGGGCGGAGGTGTTCGCGGCGGTGCTGGCGACGGCGCTGGGGCTGTCGATCCCGGTGGTGGGGCTGGTGCCGTTCGCGGCGGCGGCCCCGGGGGCGGGGATCGCCCTCATCGGGCTGTCGCTGATCGCGCGGGACGGGGTGCTGATGGTGGGGGCCTACCTGGCGGCGTTGGCGGCGGGATGGTTTGTGTGGATGGGGGTGTTCTGAAGGAGCGGAACTCCGAGAGACTCTTACTCCCACTCGATGGTCGCCGGGGGCTTGCTGGAGATGTCGTAGACCACGCGGTTGACGCCGCGGACCTCGTTGATGATGCGGTTGCTGATGCGGGCGAGGACGTCGAAGGGGATGCGGGCCCAGTCGGCGGTCATGAAGTCCTGGGTCTCGACGGCGCGGAGGGCGACGACGCTCTCGTAGGTGCGTCCGTCGCCCATCACGCCCACGCTCTGCACGGGCAGGAGCACCGCGAAGACCTGGCTGGTCTTGCGGTAGAGGCCGGCGGCGACGATCTCTTCCAGCAGGATCTCGTCGCAGTCGCGGACCACGGCCAGGCGTTCCTCGGTGATTTCGCCGAGCACGCGGACGGCCAGGCCCGGGCCGGGGAAGGGGTGGCGCCAGATCAGGTTGTCGGGCAGGCCCAGGACGGCGCCCAGGCGGCGGACCTCGTCCTTGAAGAGTTCGCGCAGGGGCTCGATGAGTTCGAAGCCCAGGTCCTTGGGCAGGCCGCCGACGTTGTGGTGGAGCTTGATGTTGGCCGAGTGGCCGGCGTGGCCGTGGCCGGACTCGATGACGTCGGGGTAGAGGGTGCCCTGGGCGAGGTAGCGGGCGCCCCGGACGTCGGTGGCGGCCTGCTTGAAGACCTCGATGAAGCGGTGGCCGATGCGGCGGCGCTTCTCCTGCGGGTCGGTGATGCCCTTGAGGTCGCCCAGGAACTCGGCGCGGGCGTCGGCGACGCGGAGGTCGATTTTGAAGTGGTCGATGAAGGTGTGCTCGACGAGGTCGCGCTCCTTCTTGCGGAGCAGGCCGTTGTCGACGAACACGCAGGTGAGGCGGTCGCCGATGGCCTTGTGCAGGAGGGCGGCGACGACGGAGGAGTCGACGCCGCCGGACAGGCCGCAGATGACGCGGTCGTTGCCGACGCGGGCGCGGATCTTCTCGCACTGTTCCGCGGCGTAGTCGGACATCTTCCAGAGACCGTCGCACTTGCAGATCTCGTAGAGGAAGTTGCGGAACATGTCCGTGCCGTGGGGCGTGTGGGTGACCTCGGGGTGGAACTGCACGCCCCAGAAGCGCTTGGCAGGGTCGGTGGAGCGGACGGCGGCGAAGGGGCAGGTGGGCGTGGCGCCGATGGCCTCGAGGTTGCCGGCGCGGAGGTCCTTGATCTGGTCGCCGTGGGACATCCAGACCTGGGTCCTGTCGGGCACGGCGTCGAAGATGTCGGCGGCGTTGGCGACGGTCATCTGGGCGCGGCCGTACTCGCGGTGGTCGGCGCGGGACACGTCGGCCCCCAGGATGTTGCAGGCGAGCTGCATGCCGTAGCAGATGCCCAGCACCGGGATGCCCAGGTCGAGGACCCGGGGGTCCATGGTGGGCGCGCCCTGGTCGTAGACGGAGGACGGGCCGCCGGAGAGGATGATGCCCCGGGGCTTCATGGCGGCCAGTTCGGAGGCGGGGATGTCGGGGCGCACGAGCAGGCTGAACACGCCGGCGTCGCGGACGCGTCGGCAGATGAGCTGGGCGGTCTGGCCGCCGAAGTCGAGGACCGGGACGATCTCGTCGTGCGTTGAGTGGGGGGCGGAAGACATGCGGCGGGGCCTCAAACAAACGCGACCGCGCCGGTGGACGCGGTCCTGTGGTCCGAGAACCCCCGGTCGCCCGACGCGTCCGGGCTGGGATGGTAGCCGGGGCGCGGACGGAGGCCCCATTCCGGGCGACGGAGGGCGTGGGGGCGGAACACGGTCGGGGGTGAATCCGTATGACCCGGTCTGGTGGCGCGGGTCGTGCCCGCACCGGATAGCATGAAAGGATGTCACGCCAGGGGACAGGCTGGGTTGTGCGGATGTCGGCCGGGCTGGCCGCGGCCGGTCTGACGGGATGCATTCCGTCGGAGAAGCCCGACTTTGACGCGGCCGGTCCCTCGAAGCGACTCGAAGCGATCGTTCAGGCGTCAGGGAATGATGCCGACCCGCGGTCACTGCCAAGACTGGTCGAGCAGCTCGACAGCCAGGACCCGGCGGCGAGGATGCTGGCGATCCGGGCCCTCGAGAACCGGACCGGGACCACCCTTGGGTATAACCATGCAGATCCGGAGTGGAAGCGGCAGGAGGCGATCGAACGTTGGATGAACTACCTTGAATCGGGGGGTTCCGATTCGGATCTTGTGGTGGAGGCTGGCGGACAGCCCTGAGAGAATCCGATGGAAGCCGGTGCCGGATGCGATCCGGGCCGGGCTCCGGGTTCTCCGGAGAAGACGGACAGGCGTCAGAAACCATGACCGAACGCCCGCACATCAAGCTCGAGCTGGTCAGCGACCCGACCTATCTCTGCGGCGCGCGGGAGCTGGTGGCCTCGATCTCTCGGCGTCTTGGGTTCGAGGACATGGACTGCTCCAAGATCGCGCTGGCGGTCGACGAGGCGCTCTGCAACGTGATCCGGCACGGGTACAACCGGGCGATGGACAAGCCGATCTGGATCTCGGTGTGGCCGGTGCCCGGGGATGCGCAGTCGGCGGGGGGCATCCGGATCGTGATCGAGGATGAGGCCAGGCAGGTGGACCCCGCCAAGATGAAGAGCCGGGATCTGGACGACATCCGTCCCGGGGGGCTGGGAGTCCACATCATCCGCGAGGTGATGGACGAGGCGGTGTACGAGAAACGGTCCCCGGCGGGGATGCGGCTGACGATGGTCAAGCACGCCCCGCGGCCCGCGGAGCCCCCGGCCCTGGCCGACCGGCGGGGCGGGGTGGGGGGGGCCGGATCGGCGGCTCCCACGGTTGTGACTGAACGCGCGCCCGGCCGGGTACGATAAACTGGCCGAGGGAGTGCGCATGCCGGAATCGGATTCCATCGTCGAGGTCCATTCGCCCCGCACCGGGATCGTGGTGATCACGCCGCGTTCGGACGTGGACCTGTCGCGGTCGCCCGAGCTGCGCAACGCGCTGCGGGAGGCGGCCGACCGCAAGCCCCAGCGGCTGATCGTGGACCTGGAGCAGGTGGGGTACATGGACTCCTCCGGCCTGGCCACGCTGGTCGAGGCGATGCGGACGAGCAAGTCCAGCGGCGCGCCGCTGATCCTCTCGGGCATGACGCAGAAGGTCCGGGCGATCTTCGAGATCGCGCGGCTGGACCAGTTCTTCACCATCGTCGGCACGGTCGACGAGGCCCTGAGCGTCTGATCGCCGGCGGTCCGGTGAAACACGGGAAGAGGCATGGACGCTCCCAACCCGACAGAGAACAGACCGGGTCGCCTGCTCGAGGCGCTGCTGTACCCGGTGGCGGTGGTGGGGCGTCGGACGGTGGGGATCCTCGATCACACCGGCTCGGTGTTCTACCTGCTGCTGGACGCGATGCGGTGGGTGTGGCGGGGGCTGACCAACCGGCGGTACCGGCTGGGCAAGAGCGCGATCGTCTCGCAGATGATCCGCGTGGGCGTGCAGTCGGTGTTCATCGTGTCGATCGTGTCGGGGGCGGTGGGGCTGATCCTGGCGCTGCAGCTGGCGCCGCCGCTGGACGAGTTCGGGCAGCGGGACAAGATCGCCAACATCATCGCGGTGGCGGTGCTGCGCGAGCTGGGGCCGCTGATCGGGGCCATCGTGCTGACCGGATTCGCCGGCGCGTCGATCGCGGCCGAGATCGGCACGATGGTGGTGTCCGAGGAGATCGAGGCGCTCGAGGCGCACGCGCTGAACCCGGTGCGGTTCCTGGTGGTGCCTCGGGTGCTGGCGTCGCTGATCTCGATGACGTGCCTGGGGGTGATCTCGAGCTTCGTGGCGATCGCGTCGGCGCTGGCGGTGTCGGTCCTGGTGCTCAACGTGCCGTACGAGACCTATGTCAACAACATGCTCCAGCAGGCCAAGCTGGTGGACTTCTGGACGGGCGTGTTCAAGGGCGGGGTGTTCGGCACGCTGATCGGCATCATCGCGTGCGCCAACGGGCTGAAGGTCACCGGCGGCGCGGCCGGCGTGGGCCGGGCGACGACCTACACGGTGGTTGAGTGCGTGGTGGCGATCGTGATCGCGGACCTTGTGTTCACGGCGATCTTCTTTGCGCTGGAGTTGTTTTAGGAAGAGACGGAGAGACGAAGAGACGGAGAGACGGAGAGACGCAGTGAAATCAGAACTGCTGAACCCGCCGTCTCCGGCCTTCCCACTTCGTCTCTGCGTCTCTTCGTCTCTCCGTCTCTTCTTCAGAGCCGATACCCCACCGGGTGTTCTGCCAGGGCGTAGACCTCGCGGAGCACGGTGATCGCCAGTGCGCCCGCGACGACCAGGCCGGCCATGATGGCGGCGAAGGTCCAGTGGTTGGTGCCGGCCAGCCAGCCGAAGCCGTAGACGGCCGGCCAGAAGGAGCCGTAGCGGGCGATCTTCTCGCCCAGGCGGGGGCCGGGGCCGAGGCTGCGCCAGCGGCGCCAGATCTGCAGGGCCAGCAGGCCTGCGCCGGCCAGCGGCCAGAGCACGGCCTGCCAGGGCACCCAGGACGGCCAGAGTTCGCCGCCCAGGCGGTCGAAGGCCAGGGCGATCAGCACGCCCGAGCACACCAGCCAGCCGAAGAGGGCGAAGCCGCCGGCGCGCCGGGAGATGGCGGGGCTCTTGCGTCCCAGCGAGTGGCTCAGCCCGGCGATGACCATGGCGTGGGTCATGACCCACCACACGGGCAGCAGGAAGGACAGGCCCAGGTTGGGCACCAGCATGTGCCCGGCGTAGATCACGCTGAGCAGCAGCATGCCGATGCCGGGGACGAACTTGCCCAGGGCGTTGAAGATCAGGATGGCGGTGGCCAGGAAGAGCGTGGCCAGCACGGCGGGCGTGCCGAAGACGGTCGCGCCGAGCACGGAGAGCAGCAGGGATCCGGCGACGACGGACACGGCGGCCTCGGCGGGCAGCGTGCCGCCGACGAGGGGGCGGTTGGGGCGGAGGATGCGGTCGCGGTGGGCGTCGAGCAGGTCGTTGAGGCCCGCGCCGAAGCCGTAGAGGCCCGCACCCGCCAGCGCGCCGCCGGCGAGCAGCAGCCAGAGGGGGGTTTCTTCGAGCTGCGGGGTGGTGCGCTCGGCGGGCATGGCGCGGGACCACAGGGTGGTCAGCCACAGCCCGGCCACCGCGCCGAAGGCGGTGCTGACCCGGGCCAGGCGGAGAACGGGGGCGCTCTCGAGGATCAGGGTGCGCACGGGGGGATGGTATCGGATGCGGGGGGGCGACCTACGATCCCCGTCCATGGCCAAGCCCGTCCATCCCGTCGCGATTCTGGTGTCCCGGTACAACGAGTCCGTGACCGGGGCGATGCTCGCGGGGGCGGTGGAGGCGTACGCCGAGCGGGGGGGGGATCCGGCGGGGCTGACCATCGTCGAGGCGCCCGGGGCGTACGAGCTGGTGGCGCTGGCTAACGCGGCGGCGGAGCGGCACCGGGCCGTCGTGTGCCTGGGCTGCGTGATCAAGGGGGAGACGCCCCACGACGAGCACATCGCCCGGGCGGTGGCCCACGGGCTGGCGGAGATCACGATCAAGACCGGCATCCCGGTGGCCTTCGGGGTGCTGACCACGCTGGACGCGGCCCAGGCGAAGGCGCGCGCGTCTGGCAAGAAGGGCAACAAGGGGGCCGAGGCGATGCACGCCGCGCTCGACGCGGCCGAGGCGGTGGCGGCGCTGCGGCACGGGGCGATGCCGGTGCGGGTGGTCGTGAAGTTGCCCGTCCCGGACAAGGCTGCAGACAGGGCCGCGGGGCAGACCGCCCTGCGTGGAGGCTGAAGTTTTTTATGGCGACCCCACGCGATATCCGGAGGCTGGCATTGCTGGCGCTGTACCAGCTCGACGCGCTCAAGGGCGAGGACCTGTCCTCGATCCGGGCATCGCTGGACGACCTGCACTCGCTGGAGGAAGAAGGGCTCAGGTTCGCCGACGCGGACAAGGAGTTCAGCGAGGCGGACAAGGACAAGGCCGTGAAGATCGCGCACGCGGCGTGGTCGGACCGGGCGGCGTCGGACGCGGCGTTCGCTGAGTTGGCCCCGGAATGGCCCGCGCACCGGATGCCGGCGGTGGACCGGGCGGTGTTGCGGCTGGCGCACTATGAGATGCACGGGGGGGGGCGGGGCCAGCCGAAGGTGGTGGTCAACGAGGCGGTGGAGCTGGCCAAGCAGTTTTCCACGGCCGATTCGCCGGGGTTTGTGAACGCGCTGCTGGACAAGATCCTCAAGCGGGTGCTGGCCGGGCAGCCGGCCGCGGGCGCGGGAGACGCGTGAGATGGCGTTGTTCCGAGGCGTGATGGACCGGCTCAAGAAGGGCCTGACCAAGACCCGGGAGGGGCTGGTTTCGTCGCTGCGGTCGATCGTGCACGGGCGGTCGCTGGACGATGTGCTCATCAAGGAGATCGAGCAGCGGCTGATCCAGTCGGACGTGGGCGTGGTGGCCACCAGGGAACTGATCGACTCGATCCGCACGGACGCCAAGGCCGGCAAACTGACCCGCGGCGAGCACGTGATCGAGCACCTCAAGCGCGAGATCAAGGCGATGTGGCCGGAAGCGGACCGCACGCTCAGGTTCGCGCCCACCGCGCCGACGGTGATCCTGATGACCGGCGTCAACGGCGTGGGCAAGACGACCTCGATCGCCAAGCTGTGCGCCCAGTTGCGGGGCGAGGGCAGGACCGTGCTGCTGGGGGCGTGCGACACCTTCCGGGCGGGGGCCGTGCGGCAGCTGGAGATCTGGGCCGAGCGGCTGGGCGTGGAGGTGGTCAAGGGCCAGCAGGGGGGCGATCCGGCGTCGGTGGCGTTCGACGCGTGCGCGGCCGCCAAGGCCCGCGGCGTGGATGTGCTGATCCTGGACACCGCCGGGCGTCTGCACACGCAGGCCGGGCTGATGGACCAGCTCACCAAGATCCGCCGGGTGGTGGATAAGCAGATTCCCGGCGCGCCGCACGAGGTGCTGCTGGTGCTCGACGCGACGAGCGGTCAGAACGCACTTCGACAGGCCGAGGAGTTCGGCAAGGCCGCGGGTGTGACGGGGATTTTCCTAAGCAAACTCGACGGCACGGCCCGCGGCGGCATCGTGGTGGCGGTGCGTCACACGACGGACATCCCGGTCAAGTTCATCGGCGTGGGCGAGACGCCGGAGGATGTGGAACCGTTCGATCCGGAGCGGTTTGTTGAGGCGATGTTCGCGGAGTGAGGCGGCTCTGCCAGGGGGAGGTCCACTGTGCGAGCCAAGAACAGTCACAAACCCGCGAAGTCGGAGGTCGGTCGCCAGTTGGGCCTGACGCGCGGGGACGAGCGTGCGGCGGCGGAGGTGGTGTGGTCGCGGACGGTGGCGCGGATCGGGGGGCGCAACCGGGAGACGGCGTTTCTGGCTGGATTCTTCGGCTTGATGTTTGCGATGGGGTTCCTCTTTGACTGGTGGATGGCGCGGTGGGGGTTTGCGCCGCCGCGGTTTGTCAAGGGCGCGGTGGTCAGCCTGCTGGTGACCGCTGGGGTGATGGCGATACTGCGTTGCTATCTGCTGCCGAGGTTCCACGCGGAGTTGGCGCGGCGGGGGCACAACCTGTGTGCGGCGTGCGGGTATGTGCGGGCGGGCCTGGCGCGGGACGCAGCGTGTCCGGAGTGCGGGGCCGATGTGGGGTGGTCCGGGGTACACTGATCGCCATTCCGGGCGAGGAGAGACCGTGTCCCTCAGCAACTATCTGACGCAGGAGATCGGGCTGAGCCGGGCCGAGCAGGGCGGGGTGCTCGCTTCGGCACGGCGTGCCTCGATGCGGGATCTTTCGAGGTCGCTGCGCGGGACCGGCTTGTTGCTGCTGTCGATGCTGGCCGCGTTTTTCGTCTTCGCGCTTGTCAAAGTCGGCTTCAAGATCGCGGGCACGGGGCTTTCGCCGATCTGGACGAGCATGATCGCGGGCGGGATCGGCGCGATCGTGCCGTCCTGGTTCGTGCAGCATCGGCTGCCACGGTTCGTGTATGCGGAGCTGCGGTCGCGTGGGCACGATGTGTGCCCGGACTGCGGGTATCTGCGACGGGGGCTGACGGACGGGGAGGCGTGCCCGGAGTGCGGCGTGACGGCGGTCAGCGTGTCTGAGGATGGCCCGTGACCCGGCCGTGGTTTTCCGGCGTGCGCCACATCCCGGCGGAGCTTCCGCTGAACAGGCGGCAGCGCAAATCGATCGCGGCCGACGCTCGGCACGCGTGGCTGCGGCATGGATGGAACGGGGCGATCCTGTTCGGCTGGATGTTGCTGCAGATGGTGTTCGCCGCGTTTGCTCTCGGCACGCTGGACTGGCTCCGTGAGCGGCAGGGGTGGCCGGATCTGAGCCTTGTGTTGGTGTATGCGGGCGGGTTCGGCTCGATGCTCGCGTTCTGGTTCTGGCGGGAGCGGACGCTGCCGCGTTTCGTGTACGCGGAACTGCGGTCGCGGGGGCATGACGTGTGCCCGGGCTGCGGGTACCTGCGTCGGGGACTGGCGGGTGCGGATGGGTGTCCGGAGTGCGGGTCGGGGCCTCCTGCCGTGCGGCCGGGGCGGTGAGACCGGCCACACGGTCGGGCGGGGCGGTCGAAGGATGAATCTTGCGCCGGGTTTCGGTTTGGGGCTTCGCGGATCCGGGCGGTGGCGATAGGCTGGGGGCGCCGGGTGCTGGCCGGCGGAGGTGCGCGTGCTGATCGGATCCGGGCTGGTTGTGCTGTTGGTGCTGCTGGGGGCGGGCGCGGTGGTGCTGCTTTTGGTGGGACTGTCCGGGCGGCTGGTGCGGACGCCGCCGCTGTGCGGGCGGTGCCGGTTTGACCTCTCCGGGCACGGGCCCGGGCCGGAGCGTCCGCAGGTGACGTGCCCGGAATGCGGGCTGCGGATCGGGCACCCCTCGCAGGTGGTGCCTGCGGGCCGCGGTGGCGGCGGGTGTGCTGAGCGTGGGCGGCATCACCGCGGTGGTGGCCGGCACGGGCGGCACGCTGGACGGCTACCGGCTGCTGCCCACCGACCGCCTGATCGCGATGGCCGAGGGCGGCTCGGCCGGTGCGTTCGATGCGCTGCGGGTGCGGGTCGAGGCGGACGAGCTCGACGACGCGCAGTGGCGCCGGGTGGCGGACCACGCGGTGGCCCACGCGGTCTCGTCCGGGCGGGACCGCCGGCGGGTGTACGGCCAGGGCGCGGGCGTGTCCTGGACGTCGTTCTACGGCGACGCGCTGCGGCGCGGCGTGATCGACCGGGCGACGGCCGAATCGCACGCTGCCCGCATGGTCAACCTGCGGCTGGAACTGCCCGAGCCGGTCCGCGCCGGCGAGCCGTTGCCGATGCGGGTCAGCGGGCGTCTTCGGCTGGACCCGGGCTTCGAGGGATGGAGTTCGTCGCCCGGGCTCGACGTGCGGGTGGTGGGGGTGCGTCTGAACGGGCGTGATCTGCTGGCGCCCGACACCGAGCTGAGCGACCCGGAGGAAGGCGAGCACGACTTCGCGTACAACCGCCCGACCATGGAGGCCTCGTGGACCTGGGAAGGGACCGAGGATCTGCCCGTGCTCGATGGCGTCGTGCCCGGCGAGAACACGGTGGAGGTGGTGGTGCGTCTGAGCAGCCCCTTCACCGTGGGAGGCGGCGGGGCGGCCATGGTCAGCCACGTGGTGCAGCCGGGATCGCCGCTGCCCTGGCTGGACGTGACGCTGTCGAAGACGCTGCCGATCGGCGAGCGGGACCCGGCGCATACGGCCGCCGTGGCGGAGTGGGAGGCGGCCAGCGCGGTGCAGACGGCGCTCTCACGCCGTTGCGACTGCGGCAGGGCGCCCGGCGTGCGGCTGCGCCTCGACCCGCAGGCGGGTCTGGCGGACAACGCGGTCGGGTTTGTGGACGTCTACCTGGCGGTGGGCGACGCGGAGCCGTGGTACCTCGGCAACGAGCGGATCACGGCCGGGGATTCGTGGTCCGAGGTTCTTTTGACCGACGAGCAGGCAGCCCTGATCGACCAGCAGGGCGGGGCGACGCTGCGGCTGGTGCCGACTCCGTGGAACGCGGACCTGTACTTCGACCGCAGCCGACCGGTGGTCGGCGGGGCCGACGTGTCGCGTCCGGTGGTGTTCGAGGAAGAAGACGCAGCGGGTGACGAGGGCGAGTGAAACGAGCGACCGTGGCGGTGGATCGGCCCCGGGCGGTCGGGGCATCTCCGGCGCGGGTCACCGTTCGGGATGCGTAGGAACGGAGGAGAGATGGTCGTCCAGATACTCGCCGCGGTTCTCGCGTGCACGGCGCCGCTGCTGACCGGGTTTCAGCCGCAGACGCCGCTCGGGGAGGTCACCACGCAGGCACGGCTCGAGCGTTCGATCCAGCGTGTGAGCGCCTGGGTGGGGCACGAGTTGGGCGAAACCGAGCCGCTGTCGGCGGGTGTCGCCGTGCTCGGCATCGACGCGTTTCAGGATCGCGTGCGCGGACTTCCCGCATGGGAGCCCGGCATGGCCGCGGCGTGGGACGACGAGCGCCGCGAGATCGTCGTGAACGCCGACATGTTCGCGGCCATCGCCGGCGGGCTGACCAAGGACGGCTTCTTCGAGGACGACGCCGCGGGGCTCCTGCTGGCGCAGCAGCTGACCTACGCGGTGCAGGTGCGGCGTCTGGGCCCGCTGACGCCGCTCGAGCAGGTTCCGGAAGACGAGCGCGAGCGTGCGGCCGTCCGTCGGGCGGTGCGGTTCGGCCACGGGTTGCTCGTGCAGCACCGGTACGCCCGGTGGGTGGACGGCGAGAAACTGGAGAAGGCCTCGCGTGCGTGGACGGCGTCCCCCGACGGGCCGGCCGGGGTGCGGGCCGCGGTCGCGGGGGAGGCGTACCTGGCCCGCGTGTACGGGCGTGGCGGGGCGGAGGGCGTGTGGGCCGCGCTGGCCGAGCCGCCGGCGGACATGGCGGCGGTGCTGCGGGGCGGGACCGACGGGCCGCCCGATGGTCCTTCGCTGGCCGAAGCGCTCGTGCGGCTCGCGGGTCCGGGCCACTGGCTGCCGGTGTCGCGGCCCGGGGTGGCGCAGGCGATCGGTTCGTCGTGGGGCTGGCTGCCCGCGGCTTCCCGGGCTCAGATCGAAGCGAGCGTCGAAGACGCGTTCTCCAGCGTGGCGATCAAACGCGGGGCGAGCACCCCGACGATGCTCAGCGTCAGCGTGCTGCGATTCCGCGAGGAGGACGCGGCCCGGGCCGCGCCCGAGAAGCTGGACGACGCCTTCATGCTGATGGCGTCCCGGTTCGATGTCACGCCCCAGGGAGAGAAGCGCGACTCGACGCCGGTCGAGCGTGACG
>CAYNRF010000048.1:0-19117 GCA_964399525.1 uncultured Phycisphaeraceae bacterium
TCTTCGGCGAGCTGCTTGCGCTGGATGCACCGCATCGCGCGGCGCTGGAGGAATGCGGAGCGATCCGATGAGGGGAAGACCGACGTGCTGAAGGTCGAGACACGCGAACCGGCGGTCCGGTTCTTCGAAGAGTTCCACGCAGGCCAGGACCTGCCGACGGTGTCACGCGGACCGATGATGGTCGGCCACCAGGTGCGCTGGGCCGGCGCCTGCGACAACTACGAATCCGAGTTCCACCACGACGAATACGTGGCGAAGGCGCAGGGGCTTCCGGGCATTCTGCTGTCGGGGCCGCTGCTGGCTTCCTGGCTGCTGACGACGGTGAAGGAATGGATGGGGCGCGACGCGCGCATCCTGCGCTTCGCCGACCAGAACCGCGGTTCCACGATGCCGCGCGACATGGCGCATTTCCACGCCAGGGTGAAGCGCACCTTCGAGGAGGGCGGCAAGGCCCTCATCGAACTGGAATGCTGGATCACCAACCAGCGCGGCGAGGTGACCACGCCGGGTTCGGCTCTGGTCGAGATGCCGCGGCGCGGCGCGTGAGGGAGGACGTCATGTCCGCGACGACAGCCGAACCCAGTGACACCGAGGCGCAGGCCTTCCTTGACAGTCTGATCGGCCCGCTCGGCGAAACCGTGCAGGTGCAGGTGGAGCTGGGCGCGGTGCGCCGCATGGCGCTCTGCATGGGCGACCTCGACCCGATCCACTTCGACGAGGCGGCGGCGCGGGCGCGCGGACATCGCGGCATCGTCGCGCCCTGGCCACTGCTTTGGCTCTACTTCTTCACCTGCACGATCTACGAGCACGACTTTCCCTTCGGCAAGGCGACGGTGCACGGCGCCGACGAGTACGAGTTCCACGAGCCGATGATCGTGGGCGATGTGCTGACCATCACCACCGCGATGGTGGAGGCCCGGGTCAAGCACGGGAAGACGGGCCGCCTCGGCCAGGTGGTCTCCGAACGGCGCTTCGTGAACCAGAGGGGGGAGCTGTGCGCCGTGCTGCGCACCATCCTGTTCCGCCGGTGAGCGCGACGGTTCCGGACTACATCACGCCGGCCGTGAAGGCGGTGATCGGCGCGGAATCCCCGCCGGTGATCGCCTGCCATCCGGTGGAAACGAGCGAGGTTCGTCGCTTCCACCAGGCCGTGATGGATCATGCGGCGCGCTACTGGGACGCGGCGGCGGCTGCGCGCTATGGCGGGGTGGTCGCGCCACCCGGCTTCCCGGTCCACGCGCATCGCCGCGCGGAGCACGAGCCCGACCCGCTCGGGAACATGGACCGGCCGGACTATGACGGCGTGGACCGCGCGCTGCGTCCGGGCCTGCCGGAGATCGTGGTGCCGCTCAAGCGGCTGATGAATGGCGGCTACGAATACGAACTGTTCCGCTATGCGCGACCGGGCGAGCGCATCGTGCTGCGCAGCCGCTATGCCGACATCTACCAGCGCAACGGCCGCACCGGCCCGATCGTCTTCGTGGTGATCGAGGACAGCTACGAGACCGAGAGCGGCGAGCGACTGCTGCGCTCGCTCAACACGATGATCCTGCGGTGAGGGGGACGACAATGAGCGGCACGCAGGGCGCCATCTTCGACGATGTCGAGATCGGCCAGGAGATCCCGGCGCTTGCGAAGGGGCCGATGACCACCGCGCACATCATGCGCTGGTCGGCGGCGATGGAGAACTGGCACCGCATCCACTACGACTGGAAATACGCCACCGAGCACGACAAGCTGCCGGACGTGATGGTGAATGGCAGCTGGAAGCAGCATGTCATGATCCAGCTGCTCTCCGACTGGGCCGGCGACACCGGCTGGGCCTGGAAGGTTGCCTTCCAGTTCCGCGGCATGAACGTGCCCGGCGACATGCTGATCGCATGGGGCCGCGTCACGGCGAAGGAGCCGCGCGCGCAGTGGGGGGTGGTCGACCTCGAGATCGGCCTGCGCGACCAGGAGGGCAAGGAGAGCACGCCCGGAACCGCGCGCGTGGTGCTGCCCCGCCGCGGCGGCCCGCCGGTGCCCTACCCCTTCGACCCGGCGGTGCTGGAAGGCTGATGCCATGTGGAGCCTGCCGAAGAGCGTCCACCTGATGGAGGTCGGCCCGCGCGACGGGCTGCAGATTGAGGGAACCATCCTCTCGACCGACCAGAAGCTCGAACTGCTGGAGGCGATCGCCGAGGCGGGCGTGAAGGAGATCGAGGTCGGCTCCTTCGTCAATCCGAAGGCGGTGCCGCAGATGGCCGACACCGAGGCGGTGTTCGCGCGCCTGCAGCGCAGCGATGGCGTGACCTATCGCGGCCTCTGGCTAAACCCGCGCGGCCTGGACCGGGCCGTGGCATCCGGCAAGGTCGATCTCGACGGACGGCTGCAACTCACCGCCAGCGAGGCTTTCGTCAAGCGCAACACCAACCGCAGCATCGAAGAGACCTTCGCCGATATCCCGGACTGGATCGCGCGCTACCGCGCGGCAGGCGTCGCGCCGGACTGCGTCGGCGTGATGGCGGCATTCGGCTGCAACTTCGAAGGCGATGTGCCGGTGGAGCGCGTCGTCGGCCTGATCGCGCGCGCCGAGGCGATGCTGCTGGAAGCCGGCTCCACGCTGAAGCACGCGGCGCTGGCCGACACGATGGGCTGGGCGACCCCCGACCGCATCCGGCGCATGATCGGCGCGGTGCGCGAGCGCTGGCCGGACCTTGCGGTCAAGCTGCACCTGCACGACACGCGCGGCACCGCGATGGCGAATGCGCTCGCCGCGCTGGAGATGGGCGTGCGCGAGTTCGACGGCTCGATCGGCGGCCTCGGCGGCTGTCCCTTCGCCGGGCACAAGGGCGCGGCGGGCAACATCTGTACCGAGGACCTCGCCTACATGTGCGAGGAGATGGGCATCGCCACCGGCATCGACCTGTCCGCGCTGGTGCGCGCCGCGCAACTCGCCGAGCGCATGCTGGGCCATCAGGTGCCAGGCAAGGTGATGAAGGGCGGCCTGCTGCCGCGGACCGTGCCGGCATGAGCGGCCACCGGCCGCTCGCCCATGTCACCGTGCTGGACCTGACGCGCGTCCGCGCGGGTCCGACCGCGGTGAAGCAGCTCTCCGACTGGGGCGCGGCCGTGATCAAGGTGGAAGGGCCCGCCGAGGACGACATGACCGGGGCGCGCGACGGCTCGGACTTCCAGAACCTGCATCGCAACAAGCGCTCCATCGTACTGGACCTGAAGCAGGCGGAGGGCGTCGCCGCGCTGAAGCGGATGGCGGCGCGCGCCGACGTGGTAGTGGAGAACTTCCGCCCGGACGTGAAGCATCGCCTCGGCATCGCCTATGACGACCTCGCCGCCGTGAATCCGCGCCTGGTCTACGCGTCCATCTCCGGCTTCGGCGAAGAAGGCCCCTACGCCAAGCGGCCGGGTTTCGACATGATCGCGCAGGCGATGGGCGGAATGATGTCCGTCACCGGCCTGCCCGGCCAGGGGCCGGTGCGCGCGGGCATCCCGCTCGCCGATCTCAGCTCCGGCCTGTTCGCAGCCATCGGAATCCTGGTCGCGCTGCTCGACCGCGAGCGCAGCGGGAAAGGCCAGTGGGTGCAGACCTCGCTGCTGGCGGCACAGGTCGCGATGCTGGACTTCCAGGCCGTTGCCTGGCTGATGGACGGCAAGGTCTATCGCCAGAGCGGCAACGACCATCCCTACACCACGCCGATGGGCGTCTATCCCGCCAGCGACGGCGACATGCTCATCGGCGCGTCAGGTCAGGGCCAGTACCGCAAGCTTTGCGAGGCGATCGGCGCGCCGCATCTTCTGAGCGATCCGCGCTTTGCCACGGCGGATGCGCGGCTGGCCAACCGCCCGGCGTTCAACGCGGCGCTTTCTGCGGTGACTAGCACCCGTAGCGTTGGCGAATGGGTGCCGCTGCTGAATGCGGCGGGCATCGCCTGCGGGCCGATCAACGCCATCGACCAGGTCTTCGCCGATCCACAGGTGCAGGCCAGCGGTATCGTGCAGCGCGTGGTGCATCCGCGGATCGGCGAGATCGGGCTGCTCGGCTCGCCGATCCGCTTATCGGCGAGCGAGGCGCGCATCGAGGCGGCGGCGCCGGAGAAGGGCGCGGACACCGACGCGGTGCTTCGCGAGGCCGGCTACGACGAAACGGAGATCGCGGCCCTTCGCCGCGCCGGCGCCGTGGCGTGACGTGTCACCGACAACAGCAGGAGGAAACACCATGACCACCATCACCAGGCGTTCGGCACTCGCATTCGGGCTCGCCGCGCCCTTCGTCCCCCGCGGTGCTGCCGCGCAGGAGGCGTGGCCCAACCGCCCAGTCCGCCTCGTTATCCCGTTCAGCGCAGGCGGCGGCGGCGACAGTTCCGCTCGCCCGCTCGCGGCGAAGGTTGCCGAGATCCTCGGCCAGAACGTGATCGTGGAGAACCGCACCGGCGGCAACGCCGTCGTCGCCGCCACTGCCGTGCTGCAGGCGCGGGACGGGCACACCTTCCTCGTCGATGCGCTGAACCAGATCACGAACCCGCTTCTGCTGCGCGACCTGCCCTTCGACTACCGCGCCTCCTTCGTGCCCGTGACGCAGACCGCGCGCTTCCCGCAGTTGCTCTCGGTGAAGGCAGACTTCCCGGCCAGGAACGTCGCGGAATTCGTCGCCTATGCCAAGGCGAATCCGGGACGTGTCTCGGTCGGCACGCCGCCCTCCGCCGGCGCGGGGCACCTGGCGCTGGCGCTGCTCGAGCAGCGTGCGGGGCTGCGCTTCATCCATGCGCCGTATCGCGGCGGCGCGGATGCCGCGCGCGACATCATGGGCGGGCAGATCGATGCGATGATCCTGACCTCCTCCACCTCGCGCGCGCCGGTCGAGACCGGCAAGGCACGCCCCCTGGCGGCGACCGGCGCCACGCGCCTGCCGACGCTGCCCGATGTGCCAACCCTGGCCGAAAGCGGCTTCCCCGGCTTCGACATGGATGACTGGAACGGGCTGTTCGCACCCGCCGGCACGCCGCCGGCCGCCATCGTCAGGATGCAGGCTGCAGTCGCCGAGGCCTGCCGCGATCCCGGCGTCCTGGCTCGCATGGCGCCGCTCGGCACCGTGCTCGGCGGTCAGAGCACGGCGGACTTCACGCGCTGGCTCGACAACCAGCGCGAGGTCGTGGCGCGCGTGATCCGCGAGGCGAACATCACGCTCGGCTGACGGGGCGACGCGGGGCGGGCGCCACGGGCGTCTGCTCCGCCGCCTCCGCGTCGAGCATCGCCTCGAGCATCTTCAGCGCGCCGAGCACATTGGCACTTGCCAGCGCGGAAGCGAGCACGGGGTCGCGATCCTCCAGCGCCAGCACGAGGCGCGAGTGGTCGGCGATGGAGCGGCTGACGCGCTCGGGCTTTGCCAGCGTGCGGCGGCGGAAACGCAGGCTGCGCAGCACGAGGCCGTCAAGCTGGCGCAGCAGCGTGCGGTTGCGCGCCAGTTCCGCGAAGCGCTCGTGGAACCGCACATTGCCCCAATAGTAAGCTTCCCGGTCGCCGTTGTGCGCAGCGGTCTGCATCAGCGTCACGATCTCGCGCAGTTCCGCCAGTTCCTCGGCGCTGGCATGCTCGCAGGCCTCGCTGGCGCAGAGACCGAGCATCGCGGCGCGCACGCGGTAGATCTCGCGGATCTCGTCGCGGCCATGTTCGGCCACGCGCGGGCGGCGGCGCGGCGGGATCTCGACCAGGCCTTCCTTCTCCAGCATGACCAGCCCCTCGCGCACCGGCGTGCGGCTGGTGCCGAAGCGGTCGGCCAGGTCGACCGAGTTCAGGTCGCAGCCCGGCGGCAGCGTTCCATCCAGGATCTCCGCCCCGATGGTGCATGCGATATCGATGACGAGCGAATCATGCTCCACGCCACGCGACAGCACGCGGCGGATGATGGCGCGGAAGCGCTCGGTGTTGCTCAGGCTGGCACCGTCCGGCATGGCGTCTCAGCGCGAGGCGGGACGCCGCGCGGCGTCCCATTCCGTTCGTGATCCTTGCATCGTATCCGTTCCGATCGGCTTCCCCGGGGTAGGCCCCGATCATCCTCCTAGACCGGAACGGGCGGGTGCGTCATCCCGTCAGAAGGGGGTGTAGCCCGCCACAAGGTCCACCGCGTCCCTGGCGCTGCCGAAGACAGCGGGGTCGAAGCCCTCCGGCAGGGGTGCACGCGCCTCGACAAAGCCGATGACGTCGGCACCCTGGCCAGTGCCGGCATCAACCAGCATGCGATGGCGGATCACCTCGCGCCGATCGGCGCAGGTCGCTGCGAGGCCAGCGGCCACCTCGGCAATCTGCGCCTGCGCGAGACCACGGAAGCGGATGATACCGATGCGGGCGGCGCGGCCGGTGACCGCATCGCCCGGGTGCACCTGATGGCCGGCAAAACGCTGCACCCGCGCGCGCGCCGTGACGCGCTTGGTCCAGGGGCTGGAATTGTCGAAGGCGACGCGGAGGTACTCCGGCGTATCCAGAACGCCGAAATGCGCGAGGTCGTACATCGCAAGATAGCGCGGCGCACCGCCGGAGATGTTGATGTAGCGCAGCCCGGTCAGGAAGCCGGGCACGGCGAGGCGTTCGGGGATGTGCTCGGTGTCGTACCAGGCGTTGAACTCCTCGTCGAAGGCCGGCGGAGGATTCATGAAGACGAGAAGGAAGCCCTTCTGGGCCATGGTCACGCTCCTTGCGTCGCGTCCTGCGTGGTGAGGGTGGCGAGGAACTCCAGCACGCGCGCCGCGAAGTCGGCCGGACGCTGGTAGGGCAGGAAATGCGCGCCCTTCGCATCGAGTGCGATGCGCGCCAGGCCCGGCTGCATCAGCGCGGCGCATTCCTCGGCAAGGGCCGGCGGCAACAGCAGGTCATGCGCGGCGGGCACCAGCAGTGTCGGGCAGGCGACGCGCGGCAGGTCCGCACTGGCATCGGCGGTGGCGAAGCCCATTACGGACTGCGCATAGGCGGCCGGATCCTGCGTTGCGAAGGCGGCCACGTAGGCGTCGTAGCGCGCATCGCGCGGTTGCTTCTCGAAGGGGCGCTCTACCGCGCCGGGCAGGATGGCCGCCATGCCGCCGGCGCGCACCGCGGCGGCGCGGGCGAACAATGCCTCGCGCGCCGCCGCGGTGCTGCGCGGCGTCGGGTTGGAGAGAACCATCGCCTGCACCCGCGCCGGGTGGCGCGCGGCATAGGCTGCCGCCACCATGCAGCCCACGGCGCAGGCCACCGGCACCAGCCGCGACACGCCCAGCGCCGCGCACAGGGCCTCGATGTCAGCCACATGCGTCTCCAACCCGGGCGGCGAATCGGCGCCGGCGCAGCGCAGGTCGAGCGCGAGCAGGCCGACATGCGGTGACCAGGCCGGCAGGCAGGCATCCCAGAATCCCAGCGAGGCACCCATCGGGTGGATCAGCAGCAGCGTCGGCGCATCAGGCCGCGGCGGCGGTACGTGCTGATGATGCAGCAGCATCACGCTACGGCGTTCCCCTGCAGGAGAAAGTCCACGACGGCAGCGGTGAAGGCGGCCTCGCTCTCGATCTGCATCATGTGGGGCGCGCCGGGCAGCACGGCGAAACGCGCGCCGGGAATGGCGCGCGCCACTGTCGCCTCGGCCATGGCTGGCGGCGTGGCGATATCCTTCTCGCCAGCCAGCACCAGGGTCGGCACGCGCAGCGCGCCGAGCAGCGGCGTCGCCGCCAGCCCCGAGATGGCGTGCCACCCGGCCGACCAGCCGGCGACGTCATCCGCGAGCAGCCGCGCGCGCACCCGCGCCACCGCGGGATCGCCACGGAAGGGTTCGGTGAACCAGCGCTCGATCGTCGCCTCGACGATGGACACCATGCCCTCGCGTTCCGCCGCCAGGCCACGCTCTCGCAGAAGCGGGCGTACGTTCGCCGGGAACTCGCCGCCACAACCACAGGGCATCAGCGCCGAGACCAAGGTGGGGTGACGGATCGCCACTATCTGCGCAATCATTCCGCCGAAGGAGAGTCCGACCACGGCGGCCGGTCCACCGCCGGCGGCTTGGATCGCGGCCGCCACGTCATCGGCGTAGGCCTCGATCGGCCGAGGGCGGCCCACGGCGGGCGAGCGACCATGGCCGGGGAGGTCGAGGCAGAGCACGCGACGTCGCGCCGCCAGCGCGGCCGGCAGCCCTCCCCAGAAGGTGCCGTCCAGCCCGACCGGATGCAGCAGGACCACAAGCGGTCCGCTACCGAGCATATCGGTATGCAGCGCTGCGGTGGTCACGCTGCCGGCTCCGCGCCGCACAGCGGGTTGAAGCTGGCCATGGCGTCTCCTTTGTGTCGACAGTTAGGGGCGCGAACCCGCCGCCTGTCAATGTCGCGACGCGACGCGGTAGCGCTGCGCTGATTGCCGTTTGGCGTCGGGGATCGACAACGGCGTTCCGCGTGGCATAGTCTCGCCACGTCTAGTGTCGACACGCTGGGGCCTGTTCGGCCGCCGGCGCGGGGAGGAAAAGACTGAACTCGCCAGCGAACCAGGCACCCCTGCGCCATCCAGCGGTACGGCCGGATTGGCTCGCCCTCCACAGCGAGAAGGTGCTCGAACCGAGCCTGCCGATCATCGACGCGCACCACCATCTCTGGGGGCCGCCGCGAGATTCCTATCTCCTGGACGACTTTCTGGCCGACACCGCCGGTGGCCATGCGATCCACGCCAGCGTCTTCATCGAGTGCGACACGCATTACCGGACCGAGGGCGATCCGCTGTTGCGCCCGCTCGGCGAGACGGCGTTCGTCGTCGCTGCGGCGCAGGAGGCGGATCGGCGCGGCGGGACGCAGGTGGGCGCAGCCATCGTAGGTTTCGCCGACCTCACCGCGGGAGCGGCCATCCGCCCCGTGCTGGAGGCACAGATCGCCGCCGGCGACGGTCGCCTGCGTGGCCTGCGCTTCATCTCAGCATGGCATCCCGACCCGGCGGCGCGCGGTTCCATCGCCACGCCGACGCCGATGATCCTGCTCGACCCCGGCTTCCGCGAAGGCTTCGCCCAACTTGCGCCGCTCGGGCTCAGCTTCGATGCCTGGATGTACCACACCCAGCTCGCAGAGCTGCGCGACCTGGCGGATGCGTTCCCCGAGACGCCGATCGTGCTGAACCATGTCGGCGGCGCCATCGGCATCGGGCCCTATGCACCGCGCGGGCGGCACGTCCGGGCGGCCTGGGCCGCCGCGCTGCGCGAGCTTGCGCATTGCCCGAACCTGCATGTTAAGATCGGCGGCTTCGGCATGCGCCTGTTCGGCTTCGGCGCGCATGAGCGGCCGCGCCCGCCCGGTTCGGAGGAACTCGCCGAACTCTGGCGCCCGATGGTCGAGACGGTGGTGGAAGCCTTCGGCGCCACGCGGTGCATGTTCGAGAGCAACTTTCCCGTGGACAAGGCGGGCATCGGCTACACGACGCTGTGGAACGCCTTCAAGCGGATCACGGCGGGCTGGTCGCCGGCCGAACGCGCTGCACTGTTCCACGACAGCGCGGCGCGCTTCTACCGCATAGCGCCGCGAGGCTGAGGAGAGGCGCTTGGCCCGTCTGCCCTACCTGACGCGTGCGGATCTGCCGCCCGAGCACCAGGACGTCGTGGAGCGCGACATCTGGCTCAACCGGGTCATGGCGCACAGCCCCGGCGCGGCGCGCGCCTTCACCGGCCTCGGCATGTACATCCGCCACCGCAGCAGGCTGGATCCGCGGCTGCGGCAACTCGCGATCATGCAGGTCGGCTGGCTGGCGCGGAACCCGTATGAATGGTCGCATCACGTGCGGATCGGCCTCGAGTTCGGCTGCTCAGACGCCGACATCCGCGCCATCGCAGTGGAAAGCGCGGGCGGCCGATCCCCGCTCGAGCCGCTCGCGCGGCTTGTGCTGCGCGGCGCGCGGGAGATGTTCGAGGGAGCGATGAGCCGCGACACCTTCGATGGCCTGCGGCCGCATCTCGATGCCGAGCGGCTGACAGACCTCGTTGTCACCATCGCCTACTACTGCGGTGTGGTGCGGCTGCTGGCGAGCCTCGAGATCGAGGTGGAGCCGGACTACCAGCCTTATCTGGAGGCCTATCCCCTGCCATGAGCCAGACGATCGACGAGGAGGTGACTCCCTCGCCGCTGCCGCCTCCCGGCACGCGCGTGCTGATCACCGGCGGCGCGCAGGGCATCGGCCGCGCCGTTGCCGATGCCTTCCACGCGCGTGGCGCGCGGGTCTGCGTGTTCGACCTCGGCGCGGTGCCCGATGCGCCGCACGACTGGCTCGTGGTGCGCGGCAGCGTGACCGTCGCCGCGGACGTGGAAGCCGCCTTTGCCGCGATGGATCGGGCCTGGGGCGGCGTCGACGTCGCGCATGCGAATGCCGGCATCTCCGCCAACAAGCCGACCATCGAGCTGACCGAGGAGGAATGGCGCCGCACCATCGACGTCAACCTGACGGGTGCCTTCCTCACCGCACAGGCGGCGGGGCGGCGGATGCTTGCGCAGGGTCACGGGCTGCTGCTGTTCACCGCCAGCCTCTACCACGCGACCGGCGGCGCCGGGCGCGCGGCCTATTGCGGCAGCAAGGGCGGCGTGGCGAACCTGGCGCGCGCGCTGGCCTGCGAATGGGCAGAGGACGGCGTGCGCGTCAACGCGCTCGCGCCCGGCTATGTGGAGACCGCGCTGGTGGCCGACCTGCTGGCGCGCGGGCGGCTCGACGGCGGCGCCATCCGCCACCGTTCCCCGCAGCGCCGCCTGGTGCAGCCGAAGGAGGTCGCAGCAATGGCGGTCTTCCTCGCCTCCCCGGCCGCATCCAGCATCAACGGCGCGGTGCTGGCCGTCGATGGCGGCTGGACGGCGAACGCCGCGCCGTGACCGCGCGCGAGTTCGCCAGCCGCGCCTCCATCAGCGGCCATACCAGGCTGGTGGTGATCCTGGCGCATCCGGTCGGACATGTCCGAACGCCGATGGCGATGAACGCCCACTTCGCCGCCATCGCGCGCGACGCGGTGCTCGTGCCGATGCAGGTGCAGCCCGAGGATCTCGCCGAAGTCGTCGCCGCTTTGCGCCGCATCGAGAATCTTGGCGGGATCGTCGTCACCATCCCGCACAAGGAAGCCATCGCGGCGCTGTGCGACACCTTGACCGATGCCGCGCGGATCGTCGGCGCCGTGAACGTCATCCGGCGCGAACCGGATGGGCGGCTCACCGGCGGCCAGTTCGACGGCGAAGGCTTCTGCGCCGGCCTGCGCGCCGCAGGGCACGATGTGCGCGGCCGACGCGTATGGATGGTCGGTGCAGGCGGTGCCGCCGCCGGCATCGGTTACGCGTTGCTGCGCCACGGCGTCGCCGCGCTGACCATCCACAACCGAACGCCGGTGCGCGCCGAGGCACTGGCCGCGCGCCTGGCAGCGGCGCTGCCCGGTGCGCCAGTGGCCATCGGCGGGCCTGATCCGACGGGCCACGACACCGTGGTGAACGCCACGTCGCTCGGCCTCAAGCAGACCGACGCCCTGCCGGTGGATGCGCGGCTGCTGCAGCCTCCGATGCTGGTGGCGGACGTCGTGATGCAGCCCGACGTCACCGCCCTGCTGAAAGAAGCCGCCGCCCGCGGCTGCCGCACTCATCGCGGCCTGCCGATGCTCACCGAGCAGGTCCCCATCCTCGCCGATTTCGTGGCACCGGAGCCGAACCGATGAGCGCCGACGCGCCCCGCACCATGTTCGAAAAGATCTGGGACCGGCATCGCGTGCTGGACCGCGAGGACGGCCAGACTCTGCTCTATGTCGACCGCCACCTGCTGCATGACGGCACCGCGCCGGCGTTCGAGATGCTGAAGGCGCGCGGGGTGCATCTGCGCGCACCGGAACGCACCTTCGCCACCCCCGACCACTACATGCCGACCGACACGCGCATCGCAGAGGAAATCGCCAATCCCGCGCTTCGCGCGATGGTGACTTCATTGGAGGAGAATGCCGCGGCCGAGGGCTTCACGCTGTTCGGCCTGCAGGACGAACGCCAAGGCATCGTGCATGTGGTCGGGCCGGAGGCGGGCATCAGCCAGCCTGGCATGATCATCGTGTGCGGCGACAGCCACACCTCCACCCATGGCGCCCTCGGCGCGCTCGCCTTCGGCATCGGCATGACGGAGGTGGCGCATGTGCTTGCCTCGCAATGCCTCTGGCAGCGCAAGCCCAAGACGATGCACGTGACGGTGGAGGGCGAGCTCGGGTTCGGCGTGACGGCCAAGGATGTGATCCTGCACCTGATCGCCACGATCGGCACCGCGGGCGCGACGGGCCATGTCATCGAATATGCCGGCTCGGCGGTGCGCGGCTTGACGATGGAAGGACGGCTGACGCTCTGCAACATGTCCATCGAAGCCGGCGCGCGGGCGGGCATGGTGGCGCCCGACGAGAAAACCTTCGCCTACCTCGCCGGCCGGCCCTACACCCCGAAGGGCGCGGAGTGGGATCGCGCGCTGGCGCGCTGGCGCGCGCTGCCCTCCGATCCCGGCGCGCACTTCGATGCGGATGTGGCGATCGACGCCGCCGCCATCGCGCCGACCGTCACCTGGGGCACCTCGCCGCAGGAAGCGGTCGCGGTGACCGGCACGGTCCCCGATCCCGCCGCGGCCCAGGACGAGGAACGCCGCGCGGCGATGCAGGAGATGCTGGAGTACATGGGCTTGGCCCCCGGCCAGAGGCTTGAGGAGGTGGCGGTGGACCGCATCTTCATCGGCTCCTGCACCAATGGCCGCATCGAGGATCTGCGTGCCGCCGCCGCCATCGCACGCGGCCGTCGCGTGGCAGAAGGCGTCACCGCCTGGGTGGTGCCGGGCTCCGCGCCGGTGAAGCGCCAGGCGGAAGAGGAAGGCCTGGACCGCATCTTCCGCGAGGCCGGCTTCGCCTGGCGCGAGGCCGGCTGTTCCATGTGCCTCGGCACCAATGGCGAGATCGCGCGGCCCGGCGAACGCGTCGCTTCCACCTCCAACCGCAACTTCCGCGGCCGCCAGGGGCCGGGCGCACGGACACATCTGATGAGCCCCGCCATGGCCGCCGCTGCCGCGGTGACGGGCCGCATCACCGATGTGCGCCGCCTGGCGCGGGAGGCTTCGTGATGCAACGCTGGCAGACTCAGCGATCGGCCGCGGTGCCCTTCCCGAAGCACAACATCGACACCGACCAGATCATCCCCGGCCGCTTCCTGCATCTCCCGCGCGATGCCGATCACGGCGCGCATCTGTTCCAGGACCTGCGCTTCCACCCCGACGGCACCGAGGTTGAGAATTTTGCGCTGAACCGCCCGACCTGGCGCCATGCCAGCATCGCCCTCGGCGGTCGCAACTTCGGCTGCGGATCTTCGCGGGAGAACGCCGTGTGGGCGATGTACGACCACGGCTTCCGGGCGGTCATTGCGCCCTCCTTCGGCGACATCTTCTCGCAGAACGGACTGAAGAACGGGCTGCTCGCCGTGCGCCTGCCGGAAGCGACGGTGGCGATGATGATCGGCCACGCCGAGGCACAGCCGCAGGGCGAGGTCACGGTCGATCTGCAAGCGCTCGCCGTTACCGCCGCCGATGGCAGCGTGCATCCCTTCGAGATCGATCCCTTCGCCCGCAAATGCCTGCTCGAAGGCATCGACGAGCTCTCCTTCACCCTGTCGCACCACGAGGACATCGCCGCCTTCGAGCGGCGCTTTGGGCGCGAGAATATCTGAGGACCGACCACATGACCGGGATCGCAGTTCTGGCCGGCGACGGCATTGGGCCGGAGGTCACGGCGCAGGCCGTGAAGGCCCTGCGCGCGCTTGCCGCAAACGGCCAGCAGTTCGAGCTTGCCGAGGCTGCGGTGGGCGATGCAGCCTATGACCGCCACGGCGATCCCTTGCCGGAAGCCACTGCTGAACTCGCCGAGCGCGCCGATGCCGTCCTGTTCGGCGCTGCAGGCACCTATGACAGCGACCTGCGCCCGCCGCAGGCGCGCGGCGGCCATGGCCTGCTGCGGCTGCGCAAGCGCATGGACCTCTTTGCCAATTTCCGCCCGGTCTTCGCCTTCCCCGAGCTGATCGGCGCCTCCACGCTGAAGCGTGAGGCGATCGAGGGCGTGGATCTCGTCGTGCTGCGCGAGTTGACCGGCGACATCTATTTCGGACAGCCGCGTGGCGTGACTGTGGAAAATGGCGAGCGCGTCGGCGTCAACACCATGCGCTACACAGAGGGCGAGGTGCGCCGCGTTGCCCATGCCGGCTTCAAGGCGGCGCGCGAGCGGCGAAGAAAGCTTTGCTCCGTGGACAAGGCGAACGTGCTGGAGACCAGCGCGATGTGGCGTGCGGTGGTGACCGAGGTCGCGCGCGACTATCCGGACGTCGAGCTGACGCACCAGTACGTGGACGCCTTCTCCATGCTGCTGATCCGCAAGCCGCGCGACTTCGACGTGATCGTCACCGGCAACATGTTCGGCGACATCCTTTCCGATGCCGCGGCGATGCTGACAGGGTCCATCGGGATGTTGCCCTCAGCGTCACTGAACGCGGCGGGCCAGGGCCTCTATGAGCCCGTGCACGGCTCCGCGCCCGACATCGCGGGCAAGGATATCGCAAACCCGCTCGCCTCGATCCTGTCGGCGGCGATGATGCTGCGCCATTCGCTGCAGCAGCCGGCGCTGGCGGACCGTCTGGAACAGGCGGTACGACGCGTGCTGGCGGAGGGGCTGCGCACGGCCGACATCATGGAACCCGGCGCCATGCAGGTCGGCACCGAGGCCATGGGCGACGCGGTCGCCCGCGAACTTGCGCGCATGGCTGCCTGACGACGCGACTCTTCAAAGGGAGGAAAAGAATGACTGGACAGATCCGTCGCCGGTCGCTGCTTGCGACCGCCTTCGCCGCGACCGCCTTGGCGCGGCCTGCACTGGCGCAGGCAGAGTGGCCCAACCGGCCGATCCGTTGGATCGTCGCCTTCGGGGCCGGCGGCGCCGCGGACACCGCGGCGCGCGCACTGGCCGCCGAGATGCAGACGATGCTCGGCCAGAACATCGTGATCGAGAACCGCACCGGCGGCAATGCGGTGATCGCGCAGAACGCGCTGCTGCAATCGCCGCGCGACGGCTACACCTTTTTGGTGGATGCGGCGAACCAGCTCACCAACCAGGTGCTGATGCGCGAGCAGCCCTTCGACTACAACACCGCCTTCGCACCCGTGACGCTGATCTCCACCTTCCCGCAGGTGGTGGCCGTGAAGACTGACTTTCCGGCGCAGGACATCGCAGCCTTCATCGCCGCGGCGAAGGCGCGGCCGGCATCGATCAGCGTCGGCACGCCGCCGGCAGCGGGCATGGCGCATCTGGCACTTGCCTCCCTCGAGCGCCGCGCAGGCATCCGGCTTGTGCATTCGCCCTATCGCGGCGGCGCGGATGCGGCGCGGGACATCCTGGCCGGCGTGGTGGATTCCGTGATCATCACCAGCTCCTCGATCCGTCCGCCGGTCAATGCCGGCAAGGCGCGCGTGCTGGCCGTCACCAGCCTGCAGCGCGTGCCTTCCCTGCCGCAGGTGCCGACGCTTGCGGAATCAGGCTTTCCCGGGTTCGACCTGAATGATTGGAACGGCCTGTTCGCCGGCGCCGGCGTGCCGCGCGCCATCATCGAGCGCGTCGCGGCCGCGGCGAAGGTGGCCTGCCAGGCGCCCGCCGTCCGCGCGCGCATGGATCCCGCCGGCGCCATCATGGTCGGCAACTCGCCGGAGGAATTCGGCGCCTGGCTCGCCGCACAGCGCCGCGCCGCGCATGAGATCATCCGGGAGGCCAACATCACCCTCGGCTGAACCGCGGGGGGCGGCGTCGGATCACACGAAAGGGAGGAAGACCATGATCGGCAGAGTATGGCGTATCGCGGCATTTGCCGCGGCCATGATGAGCGCCATCGGCCTGGCGCCGGCCAACGCGCAACAGATCGTCGTCAGCAACTACGGCGTCGCCATCAATGGAGCTCCGTTCGCGGTGGCAATGGAGCGCGGCTTCTTCCGCGAGGAAGGTGCCAACGTCACCGGCATCATCACCTCCGCCGGCGGCGGCACCTCGATGCGCAACATGATCGCGGGTGGCGTGCCGTATGCCGAGGTCAACCCCACCGTCGCCATCGCCGCCATCCAGGCCGGCGCAGACATCCGCATCATCAGCCACAACGTGCTGACGGTCGCGGAATTCGTCTGGGCGGTGCGGCAGGACAGCCCGATCCGCAGCCTGCAGGACGTGCGCGGCCGCAAGCTCGGCTACACCAATCCGCGCTCGACCAGCCAGGGCCTCGTGCAGGAACTGGTGATCCGAGCCGGGCTGCAGGTGCGCGATGTCGAACTGGTCCGCACCGGCGGCTTCGGCGAGGGTCTGGCCGCGCTGGAGGCGCGGCTCATCGACGTGGCGCCGATCCCGGAGCCGCTCTGGTCGCAGCACGGCGGCCGCTTCCGCGCCATCGCCACCGCGGCAGAGGCGCTGCCGCCGCTAAGCAACCTGGTCGGCGTCACCACCGCGAACATGGCGGCCGAGCGCGGCGACTTCATCCGCGCCATCATCCGCGGCCGCCGCCGCGCAGTGGAGTTCATGACGCAGAACCCCGACCAGGCCGGCGAGATCGTCGCGCGCGCCTACAACATTCCCGCCGAGGTCGGACGCGCCGCAGTGCGTAACCTCACCACCAGCCGAACGGAGGGCGTGCCCTATTGGGGGCCGGGCGACTTCAACATGGCCTCGATGCACCGCATGCTGGAGTTGCAGCGCGGCATCGGCGGCCTGCGCGGCGAGATCGACCTCGCGAAGATGATCGACGACAGCTTCCTGCCCAGCGACCTGCGCAGCCGGCGCTAGGACCGCGCTGCCCAGCATGACGGAGCTGCATGTCAGCCTCACCGCCGTGACCAAGCGCTTCCGCCGCCCCGGCAAGGGCGGCGGTGAGCTGCACGCGCTCGGCCCGGTGGACCTCGCATTGCGGCGCGGCGAATTCTTCGCCGTGGTCGGCCCCTCCGGCTGTGGCAAGTCCACACTGCTCGAGATCCTCGCCGGCCTCGCCGAGGCCAGCGAGGGAAGGGTGGAATTCGAAGGCCGCCCGATCGGTGCCGGCGTACCGGACGGCGTCGGCGTGGTGTTCCAGGAGGACGCCGCTTTCCCCTGGCTCACCGTGGCCGACAACATCGCCTTCGGCCTGCAGCAGCTCGGCCTCTCCGCCGCCGAGCGGCAACGCCGCGTGGCGGAGGCGATCGAGACGATGGGCCTCGATGGCTTCGCCACCAGCTACCCGGCGCAGCTTTCCGGCGGCATGCGCCAGCGCGTCTGCATCGCGCGCACGCTCGTCACGCAGCCGCGCCTGATCCTGCTCGACGAGCCCTTCGGCGCGCTGGATCAGCAAACGCGGTTGATCATGGGCGAGGAGCTGCTGCGCCTCTGGCGTCGCACCGGCGCGACCGTGCTGCTCATCACCCACGCGCTGGACGAGGCGGCGATGCTCGCCGATCGCATCGGGGTCATGTCCGCCCGTCCAGGCCGCATCCTGGAGGTCGTCGAGACCGGCTGGCCGGCGGAGCGCGACAGCCGCATCGTCGAGCGGCCCGAATTCGGCGCCATCACGGCGCGGCTCTGGAGCTGGCTGCGCGCCGAATCGATGCAGGCCATCGGCCGGGCCGCCACGCCATGAAGGCCGCGCTGGTCGTCCGCATCGCGGTGCTGGCCGGGCTGGTCGGGCTGCTGGAGGTGCTGTGCCGCACTGGCGTGATCGGCAGCTTCAGCATGCAGCCGCCGAGCCGGATGGTCGTGGACCTCTGGATGATGTTGGCGGCGGGCACGCTGAACCGCGCCATCGCCAAGACGCTCGGCAACGCTGCCATCGCCTGCGTTTCGGCGATTGTCGTCGGCGTGCTGGCGGCAGTGGTGATTCACGCGCTGCCGCGGCTGCGGGAAGCGCTCGATCCGCTCTTCGCCACCTACTACGCCATACCGATGTTCGCATTCTACCCGCTGCTGATCGTCCTGTTCGGTCTGGGGAGCCTGCCGTCCATCCTGATCGGCTTCATGCTCGCCATTGTCGCGGTGATCGTGAACACGTTGAACGGGCTTGACCGCGTGCCACGGGTGCTGCTCAAGGCCGGGCGGGTCGCGCGGCTTTCGCGCATCGCCATCGCGCGGCGCATCACACTGCCCTTCGCGCTGCCCTATCTTCTGACCGGCGTGAAGTTCGCGGTGGCGTATTCGCTGATCGGCGTGATCGGCTCGGAGTTCATCATGGCGACCGAAGGCATGGGCTTCGAGATCGCTTTCGCCTACAACAATTTCGACAACGCGGTGATGTATCCGCTAATTCTCCTGGTGCTGATCGTGTCCATCGCGCTGAACACCGCGATCGGTGCGTGGGAACGGCGTGTGCTGGTGCGGCGGGGGCGGCAGGCATGAGCATCCAGGGCAGTTGGCGCGGTAGCCTGACCTTGGTCGCCGCGCTGATCCTGTTGTGGCAGGCGTCGTACCTGCTGCTCGGCGAGATCGTTCTGCGCTCGCCCTTGCAGACGGTGCGGGAGCTGGTGGCGCTGTTCGGCAGCGAACGGTTCTGGCCGCATCTGACCGAAACCCTCAAGGCGTTCGGCCTCGCGATGCTGATCGCCACCGTCAGCGGCCTCGCCATCGGCTTCCTGCTCGGCCTGGGCCGTTTCGCCGCCGCGGTGTTCGAACCGGTCCTGGTGGCGCTCTATTCCATCCCGAAGGTCACGCTGTATCCCATCGTGCTGCTGCTGTTCGGGCTCGGCATGTCGGCGAAGGTGGCGTTCGGCGCGATCCACGGCCTCATCCCTATCGCGTTGTTCACCATCAACGGCGTGCGCAATGTGCGGCTTGTCTTCCTGAAGACCGGGCGCGTGCTGGGCCTGTCGCGTCTGCAGCTGATCCGCCGAATCCTGCTGCCCGCCGCCCTGCCGGAGATCTTCACCGGGCTGCGGATCGGCTTCTCGCTGACGCTGATCGGCACGGTGCTGGGCGAGATGTTCGCCTCGCAGCACGGGCTGGGCTCGCTGCTGATGAGCGGCATCGGGCTGCACAACCTCGACCTCATCATGCCGGTGACGCTGCTGATGATCCTGTTCGCGGCGTCGGTCAGCAGCGTGCTGCTGGCGGTGGACC
>CAYNRF010000049.1:0-19111 GCA_964399525.1 uncultured Phycisphaeraceae bacterium
ACCATGCCGTCGATCTGCATGAAACTGGGTCCGAACCGGTACTTTTCCCTACGCAGGACCGTCCGGCAGGCGGCCGCCCGGGGGGGCGGGGGGGGGGCGTTCAGGAGTTCGGGGTCGGCGCCCGGAAGTCGCTGAGATTGATCGAGCGGAAATACGCGATCGTGGCCTGCAGCCCCTGCCGCAGCGGGATCGTCGGCTCCCAATCGAGCAGCCGCCGGGCCCGGGCGATGTTGGGCTGGCGCTGGGTGGGGTCGTCCTCGGGCAGGGGCTGGAAGATCAGTTTACTGGCCGAACCGGTCAGTTCGATGGTGATCTCGGCGAGCTGGCGGATGGTGAACTCGCCGGGGTTGCCGATGTTCATGGGCAGGTGGATGCCCTCGCACTCGGCGTTCATGAGGCGGATGAAGCCCTCCACCAGATCGTCGCGGTAGCAGAACGAGCGGGTCTGGGAGCCGTCGCCGAAGATCGTGATGTCCTCGTTGGCCAGCGCCTGGCGGATGAAGTTGGAGACGACGCGCCCGTCGAAGGGGTGCATGCGCGGGCCGTAGGTGTTGAAGATCCGCGCGATGCGGACGTCGAGCTTGTGCTTGCGGTGGTAGTCCATGAACAGGGTCTCGGCGGCGCGCTTGCCCTCGTCGTAGCAGGCCCGCGGTCCGATCGGGTTGACGTTGCCGCGGTAGGACTCGGGCTGCGGGTGCACCTCGGGATCGCCATAGACCTCGCTGGTGGAGGCCTGGAGGATCCGGGCGTTGCACCGCTTGGCCATGCCCAGCATGTTGATGGCGCCCATCACCGAGGTCTTCATGGTCTTGATGGGGTTGTACTGGTAGTGGCCCGGGGCGGCGGGGCAGGCGAGGTTGTAGATCTCGTCGACCTCCAGCCACAGCGGGTGCGTCACGTCGTGGCGGATCAGTTCGAAGTTGCGGTGGTCGAGCAGGTGCTGGACATTGGACTTCTGGCTGGTGAAGAAGTTGTCCACGCAGATCACGTCGTGGCCCTGGGCGATCAGCCGCTCGCACAGGTGGGATCCGAGAAAACCGGCGCCGCCGGTGACGAGCACACGCTTGATGGTCACGAAGAAACCCCTTGGGAAACCCCGGAAATCCGGATGGGCTGGCCGAGGCGCTGGCGGTCGGCGACGATCTGGCGGGCGTACTTCATCATGGCGTCCATGGGCGACCACAGCGGGCGGTGGTTGACCGCCCGGGCGGTCTGCGACATGTCGGCACAGGTGTAGTGCTGGTAGGTCGCCAGCATCTCGGCGGGCATGTCGAAATACTCCGGCTCCACGCTCGTGCCCAGGGCCTCGTTGATCGCGTCGACGATCTGGTTGAACGAGGTCGTCCGGCCCGAGCCGCAGTTGTAGACGCCGGGCGTGACGCCCTTCTCGGCCGCCGCCAGCGTGCAGGCCACCACGTCGTCCACGAAGACCTGGTCGCGCTCGTGCTCGCCGGCGTGGAACAGGCGGGGTCGGTGCCCGTCGAGGATCTGGTTGGTCAGGTGCCAGACCATCGACGCCATCTTGCCCTTGCGCGACTCGCCGGGACCAAAGACGTTGAAGTAGCGCAGGCCGACGACGTGGGGCCGGCGTTCGCCGTCGCGGTCGCAGCGGTCGAAATGCCGGAACAGCTCGGCGTCCATGAGCCACTTGCTGAAGCCGTAGACGTTCTGCGGCCATCCGGCCGCCGACTCGGGGAACGGCGTGCGGGTCTCGGTCTGGGGCGGCGTTCCGTAGGTCGCCCCGCTGGACGCATAGACCAGCGGCACGCCCGCGCCGGCGCAGGCGTCGAGGATGTCCGAGAACGGCTCGGAGTTGGCCGCGAGCATCTTCTTCTCGTCGAACTCGAGCGTGTTGGTGATGGCGGCCAGATGGAAGACGGCCCTCGGCTGGAGACCTTCGACCGCGGGCTGCCAGTTCAGTTCGGCAATGTCGTCTGGCATGACGGTCCCGCGGAACGGGCCCACGCCCGCCCGCTCGCACGCCTCGACGATGTTGGCGTACGACCCGGTGCGGAAGTCATCGACCACGTAGAGATCCGCCCCCGGCTGGCGGCGCAGCAGCTCCGCGACGAGATTGGACCCGATGAAGCCCGCGCCCCCGGTGATGATGTAGACCGGCGTCTGGTTCGGCATGGAGGATGATACGGACAGCGGTGCGCCGCGTCCGGGACCCGCGGGGTCGCCGGGGATCACGGGTCGGCGGGCTCGGTGGGCAACGGCGGGAGTCGCAGCGTCTGGCCGACCCGCAGCCGGTCCGGGCTGGAGAGCACGTCGCGGTTGGAGCGGAAGATGAAGTCGGCGTGCCGGGTGGAGCCGTAGTAGGACTGGGCGATCCGGCTGAGCGAATCGCCGGGCTTGACCAGGTACTCCACGGCCTCGGGGGTCTGGGGGGCGGGCGGCTCGGCCGGGGTGCCGTCGGCCCGGACCACCACGCCCTGGATGTTGTCCGGGTCCAGCGGCACGTCGACCACGTCGCCTGGCTTGAGCCGGCTCGGATCCTTGAGCGGGTTGGCGCGGGCGATGATGGAGGCCGGGGCCGAGGGCCCGAAGTACTGGCGGGCGATCGATTCGAAGGTCTCACCGGCCCGCACGGTGTGCGGCCGGAAATCCGGCCTGACCACGCGCAGGCCCGGGTCGGGCTCGGGCGGCTCTGGGACGGGCTCAAACCGGACGGCGGGGACCGGAGGACGCGACGGGGAACCTGCGCCCGCCCCGTCCGCGCCGGCCCGGGCCCCCGGGGGATCGGCGTCGGGCGGATCGAAGCTGATGTTCGCCGCTCGACCGCCGCGCGACTCGCCCGGCTCGTACAGCCAGTACGTGCCGATCCACAGCAGCACCAGCAGGCACACGCCCACGAACAGCCGGGACGAGCGTTCGTCCATCACGCCCATGGGTTCATTCTAACCGCCAACCGCCCCGGCCGCCGGTCACGGCGCGGCCTCCGCCGTCCCCGCACGGGGAAGCGGCTCGAACGAGCCCGACCGGTCCGCCCGCCGGTTCCAGCAGAACGGCGCCGCCACGGCGATGGAGGAGTACGTGCCGAAGAGCACGCCGACCAGCAGCGTGTAGCTGAAGGCCCGCACGCCGCTGCCGCCGTAGATGTACAGGATGAGCACGGCGATGAGCGTGGTGCCCGACGTGATGATCGTGCGGCTGATCGTCTGGTTGATGGACAGGTTGACCACGTCCCGCGTGACATAGGACAGCTTGCCGCGGTTCTCGCGGATGCGGTCCATGATGATGATCGTGTCGTTGAGCGAGTAGCCGATGATGGTCAGCAGGGCGGCCACGAGCGTCAGGTCGATCTTGAACGGCTCGATGAGCAGGGCCCGGGCGATGTTTTCTCCGATGTTCGCGTCGTAGATGATCTCGGCCAGCGCGATCAGGCCGAGGGCCACGAACACGTCGTGGGCCAGCGTCGCGATGGCGGCCAGGGAGAAGCGGACCGAGCCGAACCGCACCCAGATGTAGATCAGGATCAGCAGCAGGGAGAGCACGACGGCGACGATGGCCTTCTCGCGGAAGCTCGCCGCGATGGCGGGCGAGAAGTTCTGGACCGAGATCGCGTCGGTCGAGCCGGTCAGCGCGGCCCGGGCGAGGTCCCACTCACGCTGGGCGATCTCGTTCTGCCAGGCCTCCGGGTTGTCCAGGTACAGCAGACCGGGGTCGAGCACGAGCATCGCCACGGCGTTGGCGGCGTCGTTGGTGCCCTCCAGCACCCGCAGCTCGACCTGGCGGCCCAGCGCGTCGATGAAGTCCTCCTTGCCGCGCATCAGATTGACGCGGGCGCGGATCTGGTCGATCCCCTGCGGCGGGTCGATGTTCTCGATCAGGATCGCGACGCCGCCGACGAAGTCGGTGATGCTGTCCTGCAGGTCCGCCCGCCCGACGTTCTCGCCCAGGACGCCGCTGACGATCGGGAACACGGGCGCGGCCTGGGCTTCCTCGAACTCAGCGCCGGTGAAATCCAGCGGAGGCGGGGCGTCCAGGCGGTCCTGGAACGCCGCCGTCACGGCGCGGGTGATCTCCTGGCGGTCGGTGTCGAGCGTCTTGATCACGAAGGTGTCGGACATCAGCCCGCCCTCGACGGGGTTGACCGCGATCACCTCGGCGTTGCGCATCTGCTGGATGGGCGACTCCGGGCCGGCCGCCTCGCCCAGGCCGCGGACGATCTGCTCGATCTCGGTGCGCGAGGCCGGTTCGACACCGTCCTTGAAACTCAGCGTGATCTGGGTGCCGCCGCGGAACTCGGTGTCGAGCATGCGCTCGCCCCGGGAGATCACCATGCCGATGCCCAGACCGACGAACGTGACGGAGATCAGCAGGAACAGGGGGCGCAGCTTCATCCAGTCGATGCTCGGCTCGAACGCCCGGTCGATCGCCGGAACCGCCATGGGCAGCATGCTCATCTTGCGGATCTTCATCCGGTCGATCAGCAGCACCATGATGATCCGGCTGAAGAACAGCGCCGAGATCATCGTGCACGCCACGCCGATGCCCAGCGTGATGGCGAAGCCGCGGATCTCCTGCGTGCCCACGTTGGCCAGCACGAAGCAGACGATCAGGTTGGTCACGTTGCCGTCGACGATGGAGGAGAGGGCCTTCTCGTAGCCCAGCCGCGCGGAGGTGCGCAGGTCGAGCCCCTTGCGCAGCTCCTCGCGGATGCGCTCGAAGATCAGCACGTTGGCGTCCACCGCCATGCCGAAGGTCAGGATGATGCCGGCGATGCCCGGCAGCGTCAGCGCCGCGCGGGACAGCGCCAGCGCGCCGATGATCAGCGCCGCGTTGGCCACCAGGCACAGCACGGCCACGAGGCCGAACCCGAAGTAGTAGAAGATCATGAACACACCGACCGCGACCAGCGAGACGACGCCCGCGTACAGGCCCTTGGTCAGGTTGTCCTGCCCGAGCTCGGGCGCGATGGTCGACTCGGAGATCGGCTCGGGGCTCAGCTTGGCGCTCAGCGATCCGGCGGTCATCACCCGGACGACGTAGTTGATCTCCTCGGGCGTGAACTCGCCCTCGATGATGCCGCGGCTGGAGATGCGTGCACGCAGGTTGGGCGCCGTGTACACCTCGTCGTCGAGCAGCACGGCCATCTGGTTGCCGGTGTTGTCGCCGGTCAGCTCGCCCAGGCGGGCCGAGCCGACGGGGTCCATCTCGAAGCCGATGGCCGGACGCCCGATCTGGTCCTGAGTCTGGTAGGCCCGGGCCACGCGCCAGCGTCCCTCGTCGTTGGTCATCCGCATCGGGCGGGTGTCCCAGGCGAGCATGTAGAGCTCGCCGGCGTACTCCTCGACCACGTAGCCGCGGCCCAGGAAGAACCCGGAGGGGTCGGCGTTGAGGGCGTCGTATTCCTGCTTGCTCTGGTACCAGCCGTCCAGGCGGTTGATCTTGAACCAGCGTGCGTCCGAGGCGCGGGAGTGCCGGGGACCGCGCTCGCGCATCTCCTCGCGGAGCCGCTGCTCCTCGGGGTGCGTGGCCGCCCCGCCGCTGCCGGCCGGGTCCACCGTGATGCGGAAGCTCAGCTCGCCGGAGGCCTGCACGAGCCGCTTGAGATCCGAGGTGTCGTCCAGGGCGCCGCGCTGCTCGGAGTACTCGGCGAACGCCGCCTCGACCCGCGTGAGCTGCTCGTCGAGCTGCGGATGCTCGGCCCGGATCCGTCCCAGGGCCCGGTCGCGGGCGCTCTCGATCGTGATGATCTCGCCCGTGGAGGCGTCGCGGATGTTCCGCTCCTCGTCCGAGAGCTCCAGCGCCCGGCGGACCTCCTCGGGACCGACCGCGGCGGCCTGGGCCTGGTCGCGGGCGATGGCGTACTCGATCTCGGCCGCGGCGGCCTTGACGGCGATCTCGTCGATGACCTCGTCGGGGGCCCGGCTCCGCTCGAGCAGGCGGACCTGCTCGCGGAAGGTCCGGGCCGCGTCGTACGCGGCGGCCGCCCGCGTCAGCTCGTCGCGCAGGCCCTCGTTGTCCGCGGACGCGCGCTGGATCGCCGCGGCCCGCTCGTCGGGGGCCATGCGCATCATCCGCTCGAACTCGGCCGGCTCGACCGTGCTCCCGCGCAGCCCGGCCAGCTCGGCCTCGAAGGCCTCGCGCAGCCCCTTGACCCGCTCGTTGGGCAGCGGCATGGTGATCTCGATGCGGTCCTGCCCCTGGCGGACGATCGAGATCTCGAACAGGCCGTTGGGGTCGATGCGACGCTTGAGCACGTCGATGACCTGCGGGATCACCTCGTCGGGGCTCTCGGTGCGGTCGAGCTGGACCGTGTAGACCAGAGAGGAGCCGCCGCGGAGGTCCTTGCCCAGCTTGATCTTGTCCGCCGGGGGGAAGGCCGCCCAGACCGCGATCAGGACGAGGGCGATCGCGATGCAGATGTTGCGCACGAGGTGCCGCATGGTTGGAGAACCTCAGTTCGGACCCGGGGGATCAGACGCCCGCGGCCTCGGTGGTCTTTTCGGTGATCGGTTCGGCGGTGTCCGGCCCGGCGGAAGCGGACTTGAGCACGGCGGCCACGGAGTTGCGCGAGACCCACAGGCGGGTGTTGCTGGCCCGGTCGGACTCGAGCAGGCACTCGTCGCCCTTGATCTCGACGATCGTCCCGATGATGCCGCCGGCCGTCTGCACCCGGTCCCGCTTCTTCAGCCCGCCGAGCATCGCGGCGCGACGCTTCTTTTCCTTGCGCCCGCCGAGGATGGTGCTGGCGAACAGGAACACCAGCATCATCAGCATCAGGGGCATGAACCAGCCCAGGCCCTGCGGCGCGGGCTGCGGGGCGGCCCCCGGCGCGCCCGCCGGGCCCGACCCGGGCTGGGCGGAATCCGCCCCGAGCACCCCTTGCACGGGGGTGTCCTGCAGGGCCAGCATGGTCCAGTTGGCGACGTTCACCGCGGTCAGTTCCAGCATGGGTGGAGGCTCCGTCCCGGCCTGCTCGAACGCCGGGCCGGGATGGTAGGACTCCCGATCCGCTCCGGGTGCTGTTCCTTGGGAACTGCGAACCCGGGCTGTCACCCGGTTGTTCGGGATGGACCCGGCGGAACCACCGCCCCGAGCCCGGTTTCCACCACGGGCCGCAGGTGCGGACGCCGCTCCAGGAACCAGACCCAGTCGTCCCGGCGGATCGCTTCGCGCAGGTCGGCCGTCAGCCGCTGGTAGAACCGCAGGTTGTGCAGCGTCACCAGGATCGGGCCGAGCATTTCGTCGGACGCGAAGAGGTGCCGGATGTATGCCCGGGAGAACGCCCCCCCTGCCCCCACCCCTTCGAAGGTCGCCCACCCCTGCCCGGCGGGGTCGCAGGCCGGGCAGTCGCACCCCGGCTCGAGCGGGCGCGGATCCTCGGCGAAGCGGGCGTTCTTGAGCCGGAGCTGGCCGTCCTCGCCGGGCTCGGCCGTGAAAGCGTTGGCGTTGCGCCCGTTGCGCGTCGGCAGCACGCAGTCGAACATGTCCACGCCCGCGAGCACGGCGGCGGTGATGTCCCGCTCGTACCCCACGCCCATGAGATACCGGGGCTTGTCCCACGGCATCTGCGGGGCCGTGTGCCGGACAACGCGGGCGATGTCCTCCGACGACTCCCCCACCGCCACGCCGCCGATGGCGTAGCCCGGCAGGTCGATCCCGCAGATCCGCTCCACGCACCAGTCCCTCCGACCCGGATCGGTCCCGCCCTGGATGATGCCGAACAGCGCCTGCTCGTCCGGGCGGGCGTGGGCGGCCTTGCACCGCTCCAGCCAGCGGACCGTCCGCTCGTTGGCGGTGTCCAGACGGGCGAGGTGGTCGTAGGGCTTCTTCCTGCCGGTGTCGCGCCGGGCGGCGTCGTGCAGGCGGGCCTGGTTGACCGCGCCGGTCTGCGGATCGACCGACGGCGGGCAGTCGTCGAAGGCCATCATGATGTCCGGGCCCAGCTCGTTCTGGATCCGCGTGGCCGATTCGGGCGTCATGCGGACCATCGAGCCGTCGAGGATCGACTTGAAGGTCACCCCGTCATCATCGACCGCGTTCAGATCGGCCATCGAATAGGCCTGGTACCCGCCCGAGTCGGTCAGGATCGGGCCGTCCCAGTTCATGAACCGGTGGACCCCGCCCATCCGCCGGATCAGCTCCGAGCCGGGGCGGAGCATCAGGTGGTAGGTGTTGTTGAGCAGGATCTGGGCCCCGGTCTGGCGGACCAGGTGCGGCAGCACGCCCTTGACCGTCGCCCGCGTGCCCACGGGCATGAAGGCCGGGGTCTCGAACGACCCGTGCGGGGTGTCAACGAGGCCCGTGCGGGCCTGGCCCGACCGGGCTTGGATCGTGAAGCGGAGGGGCGCGGGCATGGGGGGAAGGCTAGCCCGGGACCGGCACGTTCACCGGCCCTTGCCTCCACCCTCCCGGCTTGCCCGCTCCAGGATCTTCTTCTCTCTGGAGGTCAGCGACTGGATCCCCTTGAGGTTCACCTTGTCGAGGATGCGGTCGACCTCGTCGGTGGAGGGGGCCCGGGGCTTGCCGGTGCGATCGGCCCTGGATCGGCGCGGGCGCTTGGGCTCCTTGGAGTTGCCCAGCACGTCGAAGAAATCGAGCAGGTGGTGCGAGTTGCGGATGAAGAAGTACCCCGCGATCGCCCCGCCGATGTGGGCGGCGTCCCCGCCGGCGTTGCGCCCGCTGGTCAGCAGGTTGAACAGCGACAGCCCGACGTAGCCGTAGGCCAGCCACTTCATCTTCAGCGGGATCGGCGGGAAGATGAGCTGGACAACGGTGTTGGGCGCGATGTACGCGCACGCCATGATCACCCCGAACACACCGGCCGAAGCGCCGACGAGGGGCGTGCGCGGGTCGCTGGTCAGCACGCCGGGCAGGAAGTCCAGCCCGATCATCCCCAGCAGGTTGAGGAACACGTACATGACCCCGCCCATGATCCCGCAGACGAGGTAGAACGCAAGGTACTTGCGCCGCCCCAGCGCCTCCTCGACCATCGGCCCGAAGATGAACAGGCCGAACATGTTGAAGAACAGGTGCAGGATGGTGTCCGTCGAGTGCAGGAACTGGAAGGTCAGCAGCCGCCAGACCTGGAGGTTGAGCACCAGCTTGTTGCCGGCCGGGTCCTGCACGATCTCGAAGAACCCCTTGGCGGTGGACCAGTGGCCGTACTCGTGGAAGATCGACCAGACACGGTTGTTGGCCAGACGCTGCGAGAAGACCGTCACCGCCAGGATGTGGATCACGCAGTTGCTGACGATGATCCAGGTGTTGACCGTCCAGGGCCCGCGTCGGCGCATCATGCCACCGACGCCGGTGGTGCCCGGCCCGCCGCCCCAGCCACGGCCGGGGGGGGACTGCTTCACGTAGTCACGGTCGTAGATCCCCATGCCGCTCCTTCAGCCCGCGGGCGTACCGACATCCATACCAGCATCATTGGTCGGTTTTCGAGCCCGGCCTTTCCGTTTCTCGGCTCCGCTCGGTCGCCCGCTTGAGGACCCGCTTCTCCCGGGCGGTCAGCGAGTCGAGGCCCGACCGCGAGATCTTCCCGAGGATCCGGTCGACCTCGGCGCCCTCGTCCTCGCTCGTCCGGGCCGCCGAGACCGCCTCCGCGGCCGGCTCCCCGTCCCGATCCAGCTCGACATACCCCGCGGGGTGCTGGATCGCCGGGCGGGCGGGCACGTCCAGCCCGGGCTCGACCCCGGCCAGAAACTGCACCCGCCGGCGTTCCATCCAGCACACCACGCCCCCGAACACGCCGATGGCCAGCAGCATCTTCCCGTCGTCCAGCACCAGCCCCGCCGCCGCCAGCGCCGCGGCCACCGCCAGCCCGACGTGCACCGTCACCCACAGCGAGCGGTGGTATCCCGCCCGCGGCCAGAGCAGGCAGTGCACGACCCGCCCCGCGTCCATGGGATACATCGGCACCAGCATGTTGAAGGCGAGCAGCACCAGGTTGGCGATGTGCAGCGACCACAGCCCGATCAGCCACCACGGCATCGAGCCGTACGCCGCCGACACGTCCGCGATCGAGCCCGTCAGATCCAGCGGATTCGGCAGCGCCACCCGCCACGATCCGGTCACCGCGATCAGCCCGCCGGCGAAGAGCGGCAGCAGCGCCGCGTTGACCAGCGGTCCGCCCAGCGTGGTCCACAGTTCCGCCCGCCAGTCGTGCGGCGGACGGCACATCGCCAGGCCGCCCAGGGGCCAAAGCACGATCTCGTCCGCCTCGCCCCCCGCCTTGCGGCAGGCCAGGCAGTGGCCGAACTCGTGCAGCAGCACCAGCACGAACAGGGCGGCCAGCAGCGGGAGCACGAACCCCACGCCCGTCTGGTGACGGGGCAGCGTGAAGATCACCTCCGCGAGGACGTAGAAGACGAACAGCCAGTGCAGCCGCACCCGCACGCCCGCCACGCGCGCGATCGGCAGCCCCCACCGCAGCGGGTTCTCCCCGTCGCCGAGCACGCGTCCGAGCATCCCGAACCGTCCCGGCACGCCCGGCATCCGCCCCCGCGGCCTGTCGGCCCGCGACGGGCCCTGCATCCCGGATGTCCACGGATCACGCGGCATGGATCAACGCTCGACCGCTCGCGCTCCCAGCAGGCCCCGACGCAGGGCGATCAGCAGGGAGCAGACCGTCTTTCCATCGGCCAGTTCGCCCCGGTCCATCATGACGAGCAGGTCCGCCACCGGGACCGGGTGGACCGTGAGCACCTCGTACGGCTCGAGCTTCTGGCCCACATGGGTCAGCCCCCGGGCCACGAACGCGTGCATCAGCTCGTCGGTCAGGCCCGGCGTGGTATAGAACCGAGCCAGCGGTTCGACGGTTGCGGCGCGGTAGCCCGTCTCTTCCTCGAGCTCCCGGGCCGCCGCCGCCGCGGGGTCTTCCCCGGCGTCGATGCCCCCCGCGGGAAGCTCGAGCAGAAAACTCTCGATGGTCACGCGGTCGTTGCGGACCATGACCACCGCCGGGCCGGCCGGCGTCTCGAGCAGGGGCACGATGCAGGCCGCGCCGCGGTGGCGCACCATGGGTTTGGTGCGGCGCTGACCGTCGGGATGATCGACGCTCAGCTCCACGAAGTCGTACGACCGGCCGGCATGGAGCGTGCGTTCGCCGACGACGCGCAGGCGGGGCTCGGACGCGGTCGGTGTGGGATCCGTCATGGGGGATCGTATGGTCGGGCGACAAAGCAGCGGGGCCGACACCCGAAGGCATCGGCCCCGCTCCTGAACGAGTCAACCGCCGCGGTGTCAGCGCCGGCGCCGTCCCGCGACCACGCCGCCCAGACCGAGCAGCGCCAGCGCGGACGGGGCGGGAACGCCGGTGATCGCCACGTCGTCGATGTACCAGCCGACCCGCTCGACCACGCCGGTGGTCGAGAAACGGAACTCCAGATCGAAGATGCTGTTGTCGAACCCGGAAAGGTCGAACGACACGGCGCGCCAGTCGCCGGTGGGCCCGCCGTCACGCAGGCTGATCAGCGAACCGTTGACGAAGATCTGGGCGGTGTCGAACGCGTTGCCGCCGGAATCCAGCCACTCCTGGAAGTTGAGCGCCAGGCCCGTAAAGCCGGTGGCGTCGATGGTGATCGCCAGGCTGCTCACGGTGTTGGGGCTGTGCAGGCCGCCGATGACGGTGCCCCACACGAAATCACCCGAGAAGCCGCCGGTGGGCTCGGGCCCGCCGAAGCCGCCCAGGCCGCCACCGCTCACGCCCACCGGCGTGCCGCGTTCCCAGTCGCCCGTGCCGACGAAGCCGCCGCCGTCGGACTCGAAGTCGCTGAAGTACACCTGCCCGGATGCGAGGCCGGCCGACGCGGCCACGGCGATCGTTGCGATCAGTCTCATGTCATCTCCTTCTCTGATTTCTCTGTCTCTTACCCGGCGCGACGAGGGCCACGCCCACGAAATCCGATTGTGGCAGAATGCCAGCGGAGTCCAAGAAAAAACCCCGCATTCCGCGGGGTCTTTCTCGGAAATGAACCGTTTGTTTGCCGGCTGTTCGAAATGTTGAACACTCTGCCGCGGGCCGAGGCCGCCGCAATCCCCATATCCGGGGAAACCTCACGGCCGCGAGGTCGCCGGGCGCCGGGCCGGCGTCACCGCCACCAGGTGTTCGCGCCGTACACGGCCTGATCGCCCAGCTCCTCGGCGATCCGCAGCAGCTGGTTGTACTTGGCGTTGCGGTCGCTGCGGCACGGGGCTCCGGTCTTGATCTGGCCGCAGTTGGTCGCCACCGCGATGTCGGCGATGGTCGAATCCTCCGTCTCGCCCGACCGGTGGCTGAGGATGCACGCGAAGCGGCTGCGGTGGGCATAGTTGACCGTGTCGAAAGTCTCCGACAGCGTGCCGATCTGGTTGACCTTGACGAGGACGGCGTTGCCGGCCTTCTTGGCCACACCCTTCTCCACGAACTTCTTGTTGGTCACGAACAGGTCGTCACCCACGATCTGGACCTTGTCGCCCAGCTTCGCCGTCAGCTTGGCCCAGCCGTCCCAGTCGTTCTCGGCAAGACCGTCCTCGATCGAGCGGATCGGGTACCTGCTGCACCAGTCGGCCCACATCGCCACCATGTCGTCCGACGAGACGATCTCCTGCGACGAACTGAAGAACTTGTAGCCCTTCTTGCCGTCCTTCTCGGCCTCGTTCCAGAGTTCGCTGGTCGCGGGATCGAGGGCGACGAAGATCTGCTCGCCCCACTTGTACCCGGCCTTGGCGACGGCCTCCTCGATGACCTTCAGCGCATCCTCGTTGTCCTTGAGATCGGGCGCGAAGCCGCCCTCGTCGCCCACCGCCGTGGACATGCCGCGCTTCTTGAGGACGCTCTTGAGGTGGTGGTAGATCTCGGTGCCGGCCCGCAGCGCCTCGCCGAAATCGTCGAAGCCCCACGGCTGGATCATGAACTCCTGAAAGTCCACCGTGTTGTCGGCGTGCTTGCCGCCGTTAAGGATGTTGAGCATGGGCACGGGCAGCGTCTTGGCGCCGGTGCCGCCGAGGTAGCGGTACAGCGGCAGCCCCGAGGCCTCGGCCGCCGCCTTGGCCACCGCCATGGACACGCCCAGCACGGCGTTGGCCCCCAGCGTGCCCTTGTTGGCGGTGCCGTCAATCTCGAGCATCGCCGCGTCGATGCCCTCCTGATCGCGGGCGTCGAACCCCTCGATCTCCGGGGCGATCTGCTCGTTGACGTGGTCCACGGCCTTGGTCACGCCCTTGCCCATCCACGCCCCGCCGCCGTCGCGCAGTTCGACGGCCTCGTGCTCGCCGGTGGAAGCGCCCGACGGCACCGCCGCCCGCCCGACCACGCCGGAGTTGAGGACCACCTCGACCTCGACGGTCGGGTTGCCCCGGGAATCGAGGACCTGGCGGGCATGAATGAGATCGATATCGAAAGCCATCTGGGGGTTCTCCATCTGTTCGCTCGGGAAAGCGGATGCACGGGGACGGGCGCGAGGATAGGCTTGTGGGCCCCTGTCGAGGGCAAGGAGGGGACGCGAGACCGGCCCGGCCCCCCGGGCCCGAGAGGTTGTCCGAGGCATATGTCCATCAACGCCCAGCAGTTCCGCTCCGAGATCGACTCCATCCGCGCCACCCTGGCCCGGCAGGGCCACCGCGTCACCGAGATGGCCTCCCAGGCCTTCGAGGCCGTCTACCAGCGCGACACGGCCTCCGCCGCCGCGATCGTCGCCCGCGACGACGAGGTCGACCGCGCGGATGTCGAGATCGAGCGCCGCTGCGTCGACCTGCTCGTCCGCACGGCCAGCGAGGAGTGCCCGGTCGGCGCCGGGCCCATCCGCTCGGTCCTCACCTGCGTCAAGGTGAACAACGAGCTCGAGCGGATCGCCGACGCCGCCACCGAGGTCGCCGAGCGGGTCATCCGCCTGGGCGACCGCACCACCCCTTTTCCCAAGACCCTGCTGGTCATGACCAACTCGGTGGTGGGCATCGTGCGTGACAGCGTCCGCGCGTTCGGGGGCTCCGATCCCGCCCTGGCCAAGTCCGTGCTGGCCAGCGAGGGCGCCGTGCTCAAGTTCAACGAACTGATCACGCGCGACGCCGAGGAGCGCGTCGCCGACGGCCGCATGACCGTCGAGGTCGCCTTCGAGCTGCACGGCATCGCCTTCCAGGCGGTCACCATGGCCGACCACTGCACCAACATCGCCGAGCAGATCATCTACGAGTCGAGCGGGCAGATCGTCCGCCACACCAAGGGCGAGTGGGTCGAGCTGCCCAACCCCTGAACCGAAACCAACCCCGCATGTCCCGCCGCGGCCAGCCCGACCCCGCCAGGCCCGCCCCCGCCATCGGCCGGATGATGCCGTGGATTATCTGGGTCGCCGCCTTTCTCGTGACCTGGGTCACCCTGATCACCGCCAACGGCTGGTGGGGACGCGTCGCGGACCACTGGCCGATCGCGGTGGCGATGGCCGCCGGCTCGTACGTCGCCGGCTCCACGCCCATGGGCGGGGGCACCGTGGGCTTCCCGATCCTCGTGCTGCTCTTCGATCAGCCGGCCGAGTTCGGCCGTCAGTTCAGCTTCCTGATCCAGTCCATCGGGATGACCAGCGCCTCGATCTACATCTTCTGCACCCGCAAGCCGCTGGCCCGGGGCGTGCTTCCCTGGGCCGCCGTCGCCTCGGCCGCGAGCATGGTCGTCACACATTACGGGATCTTCCCGCTCGTGCCGGGCACCGCGGTCAAGCTCACCTTCGCGTGCATCTGGGGCGGCTTCGGGCTGGTGACCATCCTCAAGCTGCGCCAACTCCTGGCCCACCACCACGAGCCCACGCTCGGACCCCGCCTCGACATGCTGCTCGGCCTGTCCTTCGGCACCATCGGCGGCGTGGCTTCCGGCCTGACCGGTGTCGGCGTGGACATGGTGATCTACACCGCCCTCGTGCTGGTCGTCCGCTGCGATCTCCGTCCGGCCATCGCCACCAGCGTGGTGCTGATGGCGTTCAACTCGCTGATCGGCACGGGCCTGACCGTGCTCGACGGCGACGTGAGCCCCGAAGTGTTCAGCAACTGGCTGGCGGCCTCGCCCGTCGTGCTGTTCGGGGCCCCGCTGGGCGCCTGGGTGGTCTCACGCGTGCGCCGCGGGCCGACGCTGGTGTTCGTCTCGGTGCTGTGCATGGCGCAGCTTGCCTGGACGCTGTCCCGGATCGACGCCACCGCCGGACTGCTGGCCGTCACCGCCGCCGCGGTGATCGGGCTGAACATCGCGTTCCACTTCATGTACGCGCTGGGACGCCGGATCCGTCCCGATCGCGGCGAGGCGGACAAGGCCATCCTTCAACCCTGACGCCCGGATGCGCGCGACGGGCCGTCAGTTCTTGGGCGCCTTGTAGAACGGCATCGGCACGATCCGCCCGGCCAGCACCGCGCGCCCGGCGTCGACCGATACCTCACGCCCCTCCACCGCGTGGGCCGCGTTGACGAAGCCCATCGCGATCGAGGCGTCCAGCGTCGGGCTCAGGCAGCCCGAGGTGACCACCCCGCCGGCCTCGCCGCCGACCAGGATCGGCATGCCCTGCCGGGCCGTGCGCTTGCCCTCGAACCGGATGCCCACCAGCCTGGTCGCGGGGCCGCCGGCGTCGCGTTTGCGCGCCAGCGCGTCCTGGCCGATGAAGTTCTCGCCGTCCTTCTCGACGGTCTTGTCCATCGAGATGGCAAAGTCCACGCCGCACGACAGGGCGTTGATCTCCTCGCCGAGCTCGTGGCCGTAGAGCGGCATGCCCGCCTCGAGCCGCAGCGAGTCCCGCGCCGCCAGCCCCGCCGGCTTGAGCACCGCGTCGGCCTTGGTCTGGTCCACATCCTTGAGCAGCAGCTTCATCGCCATCCCCACCGCCGACGCCGGCAGGATCACCTCCACGCCGTCCTCGCCGGTGTAGCCGGTGCGGCTGACGATCAGCTTGAGCACCAGCAGGTTCTTGATGGCGAAGCGGTAGCGCTTGAGCGTGGGGATCTCCTTGGACACGCCGGAGATCAGGTCCATCACGCGGGGACCCTGCAGGGCGACCATCGCGGTCTTTTCGGTGCGGTCCTCGATCTTGACCTTGAAGTCGCGGGCCTGGGCCACGGCCTTCCAGTGCTCCAGAATCTTCACCCGGTTGGAGGCGTTGACCACCACCAGGTAATCGTCGGCCTCCATCCGCATCACGATCACGTCGTCCCTGACGCCGCCCTGCTCGTTGCAGACCAGCGAGTAGCGGCACTGGCCGTCCTGCATGTCGCCGATCCGCCGCGAGCAGGTGTGCTCGAGCAGCCGGCGGGCGTGCAGGCCGGAGACAGCCACGCGTCCCATGTGCGACACGTCGAACAGCGCCCCCGCCCGCCGGCACTGCTCGTGCTCCTCGCGCACCGAGCCGGCGTACTTGAGCGGCATCTCCCAGCCGGCGAAGTCGACCAGCTGGGCCTGGTGCTCGACGTGGAAGGTGCGGAGGGGCGTCTGGGCGAGGGAGGTGGTCGTCATAGCCGCCAGTCTAGGGAGCGTGCCCGCCGGGCCACGCGTCGTTGTCGATCAGGCGGACCCCGCCGACCCGGGCCGCGACCAGCACCCGGCAGCCCCGGCCGCGCGGCGCCAGCAGCGTGTCGGCGTCGCGCACGACGGCGTACTCCGGGGCGATCCCCCCCTGGATCAGCTCGGCGCGGAGGGCCTGCTGGGCCGAGGCCGGGTCGGGCCGGCGCTGGGCGGCGCGGATGGCGCGGATGATGCCAACCGCCCGCCGGCGTGCGTCCGGATCGAGGCGTCGGTTGCGGCTGCTCATCGCCAGGCCGTCGGGCTCGCGCACGGTTGCGCCGGGGACGATCTCCACCGCACCGCCCTGCGCCAGCGTCATCGCCCGGATGACCTGCAGCTGCTGCCAGTCCTTCTCGCCGAAGACCCCCACCGCCGGGCGGGTCAGATCGAACAGCCGCGCCACGACCTGGCACACCCCCGCGAAGTGGCCCGGGCGGAAGGCGTCTTCCAGGCCGGGACCGTCGGCCACCGGGGGCAGCGGGGGCACGGGGACCGGCTCGTCGGGGGGATAGACCACGCCGCGATCCGGCACGAACACCGCGTCGGCGCCGCAGGCCTCGCAGAGGGACAGATCCGCCTCGAGCGTGCGGGGGTACTTCTCGAAGTCCGCGGCCTCGTTGAACTGCGTGGGGTTCACGAAGATCGTCGCCACCACCCGGCACCCGGCGCCCCGCCGATCGGCGATCCCGCGGGCCTGACGGACCAGCGCGGCATGCCCCTCGTGCAGCGCGCCCATGGTGGGCACCAGCACGCAGCCTTCGGTCAGTCCTGGATCGGGTCGTTCCAGCAGGCGCACGGGCGGAACGGTAGTCCGGCGCGAGGCGGGGAGAAGCGGGCAAAGCGGCGGCGGCCGCGGTCCGCGGGGCCATCAGGGATCCGGCGAATCCGGTCAAGCGGCCCGGCCGTACCATCGGGCGTGCCCGACGCCGCACCCGCCACGCTGATCGCCGAATGGTCCGCCCGGCTCCGGGCGGTGGCGCGGCGGGCGCTGGGCGCAGCGCCGATCTCGGACCCGCTGGCGACGCCGGATCACAAACGGGGTTTCCTCGACGACTTCGCCGACGAGCAGGGCAACCGGGCACGGGTCGCCACGCCGTTTCTGGCCGCGGCGATGGGTCTGGATCCGGGACCGACGCGGCCCCGGACGCAGGACCTGGACGATCGCCTCTGGTGGGCGGTGCACGATCCCGATCACGCGGTGCTGGACGTGACCCCGGGCGCGGGCCCCCTCGACCCCGCGCTGGCCGAGATCGCGATCGAGTCACGGACCGAAACGGAACTCTCGGCGGTGCACGCCCTGTTCCGGCTGGGGCTCGACCGGGCGCAGCCGGGCATGATCGAGCGGGCGTTGGCGGCCGCCCGGTGGCAGGTGGCCGAGCTGCAGCCCGACAACGGCACGAACCACCCGTGGGGCATCCACGTGTTCGTGGTGCTGGCATCCCGCACGCCCGACCCGGGCGAGTCGGGCGCTGCGCTGATGCACACCCAGACGCTGCTGCACAACTGCCAGGTCCAGCAGGGCCGCGCCGACCGCTTCAGCGCGTGCATCCTGTGGGACGCCGCGCAGACCCTGGAGCGGCTGGTGTAACCCGCATCCCGCGTCGCGGGTCAGACCCTGTTGGGCGTCAGCCCGTTGGGGTCCCGCAGCCAGCGCCGCAGACGCTGGGAGCGCGACAGTTCCGCCCAGCGGTTCTGGTCCGCGCCGTACTTGTGCTGCAGGGCCGCGGCCACCAGCCCCATGAACAGCGGCTGCGGGCTCAGCGGGCGGCTGGTCAGTTCCGGATGGCACTGGGCGCCGATGAAGTACGGGTGCGTGATCGGCCTGGCCGGCGCCACGCCCTCCTCGGCCTCCGCCCGCGAGGGCAGCTCGAGCACCTGCATGATCGGCTGCTCGGGGTGCCGACCCGAGAAGATCAGCCCGCCGGCCTCGAGCCGCTCGATGTAGGACGGATCGACCTCGTAGCGATGCCGGAACCGTTCCCGCACGCTCGTCGCCCCCCCGGCCAGGAACGAGGCCAGGGTGCCGGGCTTGATCTGCACGTCCTGGGCCCCCAGCCGCATCGTCCCGCCCAGACCCTCGATCTTCTTCTGGTCCGGCAGTTCGGAGATCACCGGCGAGCCGCACATGGGGTCGAACTCGGTGCTGCTGGCGTCGGTGATGCCCAGCACGTTGCGGGCGAACTCGATCACCGCCACCTGGAAGCCCAGGCAGATGCCCAGGTACGGGATGCCGCTGACCCGGCAGTGCTTGACGCAGGCGATCTTGCCCTCGACCCCGCGCGAGCCGAACCCGCCGGGCACGATCACGCCGTCGAGGTTGGCCAGCTGTTTGGCCACGTTGCGGTCGTTGATCTCGGTGGTCTCGATCCAGACCTGCTCGACCTCGCACCCCAGGTGGGCCGAGCAGTGCTCGAGCGCCTTGTCGATCGAGGCGTAGGCGTCGCGCAGATCGGCGTACTTGCCGGTGATGCCGATGCGGACGGTCTCCTCTTTCTCGCCCGTCAGGCCGCGGACGAACGTGGTCCAGTTCTGCCGCGCCCGGTCCTCGTGCCGGGTGTCCACCCGGTCGTGCACGCCCAGGATGCTCAGGATCTCGCGGTCGAGCCCGTCGGCCCGCATCTCGTCGGGGATCGTGTAGATGCTCTC
>CAYNRF010000050.1:0-18873 GCA_964399525.1 uncultured Phycisphaeraceae bacterium
CGAGCTCGGCCTCTGCCGCGCCCACGACATCTCGCTCGACCAGCTCATCGCCATGGCCGAGCTGCCCACCTTCCAGCACGCCCTGACCATCATCCGCCGCGTCCGCGCCCTGCGCCGCCCCGCCATCGAGGCCGCCGCCGCCAACGCCACCCTCGAACGCCTCGTCTCCATCACCCAATGCCCCCTCGACTCCGCCTCCGCCATGAAGGAGTGCCGCCTGGCCATCAGACAGATCGTCGCCATCCTCAACCCCGACGCCAAGCCCGCGCCCCAAATAGCCCCGAACGCAAGTGAGGGGATGGTCCTCCAAGACTCCACAAACACCCCCAACCCCACACCCCCCGCTCAGCCAGCATCCGAAAGAGGGGGTGCGGGGGAACCTTCCCCCGCATCCGCAACGCCCGACTCCAACACCCACACTTCACCCAATCCCAACCAACCCCACCCCCGACACACCCACCACGCCCCAATAGCATCCCCTCATGCAACATCGACTGACCATTCTGATCCCAACCTGCCTGCTCCTTCTCCCAGCCTGCCAGACCACGCCGCAGCAAAAACAGACTGACCGCCCCGGCCCCCGCGCCCTCGTGGACGAGGACACCCTCCGCCAATCACTGCTCGAATCCGAGTTCCGCAACCTGCTCGAAGTGCAAGGCTCCTATCGCATGATGCTCCACATGTCGAGCAGCACCACCTTCGGTGATCGCAAACTCGTCTGGACGGACGAGCAGAACAAGATCGGCGATCAACTCTCCGTTGATATGGTCGGACTCGTGGCCCAATACGCGATGGAGATCACCATCGGCACCAGAGACCCAGTCCCCATGGACCCCATCCTCTTCGGTCGCGAAGTCGGCCAACTCGCCAACCGCCGCGCCGCTCTCTGGCTCAGCCTCGCCGAATCCAACAACCTCCCCGACTCCGCCCGCTCCATCTTCCACCACGGCATGATCCCACCCCGCTGAATCGGATCCCCAACCGCGATCCACGCCCATCCAATTAGCCCCGAACGCCAGTGAGGGGATGTTCATTCAAAACTCGACAAACACCCCCGACCCCATACCCCCCGCTCAGCCAGCATCCGAAAGAGGGGGTGCGGGGGAAACTTTCCCCGCATCCGCAAACGCTCCGACCGCCCCAACCCCCAACCCACTCCAAGCACCCCCACCAAGCGAGTAAACCCTCCGCGCCCCGCAACGCCCCACCAACCCCCAGGTACACCCCACCCATGGGGCACGCACCAACCAATCTCTTCCGCCCCCGCCGCATCGCCGCCAGCCTCGCCCTCGGCTTGGCGGTGATGTTCACAACAACGGCGCTTCTCGCCACCTTTCTCTTTCCGGCGAGTCGCACCCTGGTGCGGTCACCCCGCATCGACGGGTTCCCTCCAACATATCTTGCGCCGATTGCCCCGCCTCTGACTGAAATCAGCAAGACAAAGCCGACCAACGGGTTCGGAGGTATTCCGCTTCTTGGATCCATCAACCCCGGCGTGGACTCGATTGAATACAGCTACGGGCCTGCATTCTGGAGCGACACATATCGCCCCTGGGACACGACCGTGACCGAAGAGCCCCCCACCGTTCGCCTCTCCCGATACCGCTTCGGCTGGCCGATGCGCATGCTCCACATGGTTGACATCACCACCGGCAAGAGCATCGCCGACCCCGTCGTCATGGCATTCCATCAACGCGCTTACGCACTCGCCGCCCACCACCGCGGCATCAAACGCCCCGCCTGGATCCCCTCGTTCATCCCCCTCCACCGCATCCCCATCGCCATCAACTGGACAGGCCTGGCCGTCAACACCGCATGCTGGAGCGCCGTCAGCTTCCTGCTCCTCTCCTGCCGTCCCCTTCTTCGATCCCACATCCACCGCCGCCGAACCCGCCGCGGCCTCTGCCCCACCTGCCGCTACGAACTTAAATCCCTCCCCACCTGCCCCGAATGCGGCCAACCAAACCACCCCGCCGAACCCACTCAATCTCAACAGCCAGTCGCTCGTGGCTCATGGCAAGTGGCAAGTGGCGAACCCCACATAATCCTCACGCCGCCCGCTGCTGCTCCGCCGCCAACCGCTCGTCGTATCTTGCCCGCAACTCCCGGTCCCGCAGAATCGAGTACGCCTTGTTCAGCTCCGCGAACTTCGAGTCCGCGTCGGGATCCGTCGAACGGTCCGGGTGCAGTTCCTTCGCCAGCGCGTGGTACGCCCGACGCAGATCCTCCTGTGACGCATACACCGAGACTCCGAACATCCGGTACAGATCCGGGAACCCGACCTTGACCCGCTCCTTTGATGCGTCCATCAGCGGCCCGGCGTCCCCGCTGATCGCCAGCCGCCGCAGCGCATCCCGCTTCGCCGGCGTCAATCCCACGAACTCGATCCCCACCTCGGCCCGCTTGCGCATCCGACCGGCCGGACGCACCCAGCGCACCGTCCCCATCAGCCCGACTTCCTCAGCCCCCTGGCCGAAGGTGTACGTCCCCACGTCCCCCACCCGCGGCGCATGCTTCCACGCCATGCCCAGGCGCATCCCGCCGCCGGACAGATCCAGCACCCGCCCCTCACGGCACAGAGACTCCCCACCAACGCCGGTGTTCAGCCGCGCCTCGACCCGATTGAGGATGTCCGCTCCGCTCTGGTCTGGCATTTCAGGCATGGCTCACCCATCGGACGCCCGTGCCGCCCCCTTGATCCCGCCGGGGTCGTTCACCCCGTTCCCGCCGCGCCCCCACCCGCACGACCGATCCGGGTTTGCCCCGTTTCGCCCTACAATGCCCCGATGAGCACCGCCACCGATCGAACCCAGTCCGACCCCAGGTCCGAGAGCCTCTCGGCCGCCGCTCCTCCGCGACTGGACCTCCGCGCCGCGACCGGCGACGGCATCTTCGGCTACGCCCCCGCGCCCGAGACCGTCCGCCCGCCCATCGCCGACCGCTACGGCCTGTTCATCAACGGCCGCTTCACCGACCCCACCAGCAGCAAACGCTTCACCACCATCAACCCCGCCACCGAACAGACCCTCGCCGAGATCGCCGAGGCCAACGAGCAGGACGTCGACGCCGCGGTGAAGGCCGCGCGGGAAGCCCTGCCCGCCTGGGCCGGCCTGCCCGGCAAGGAGCGGGCCAAGTACCTCTACCGCATCGCCCGGCGCCTCCAGGAACGCGCCCGCGAGCTGGCCGTCCTCGAGACGATGGACGGCGGCAAACCGATCAAGGAATCCCGCGACATCGATATCCCGCTGGCCGCGGCCCATTTCTTCCACCACGCCGGATGGGCCGACAAACTCCAGTACGCCTTCCCCGGACGCGCGCCCAGACCCGTCGGTGTGTGCGGCCAGATCATCCCCTGGAACTTCCCGCTGCTCATGGCCGCGTGGAAGATCGCCCCGGCGCTGGCCTGCGGCAACACCGTGGTCCTCAAGCCCGCCGAGACCACACCCCTGACCGCCCTGCGCCTGGCCGAGATCTGCCAGGAGATCGGCCTGCCCCCCGGCGTGGTCAACATCGTGACCGGCGCGGGCGCCACCGGGGCCGCGATCGTCAACCACCCCGGCATCGACAAGATCGCCTTCACGGGCTCGACCGAGGTCGGCAAGGTGATCGCCAAAGCCGTGGCGCCGACCCAGAAGCGTCTGACCCTCGAACTGGGCGGCAAGAGCGCCAACATCATCTTCGAGGACGCCAGCATCGACCAGGCCGTCGAGGGCATCGTCGAGGGGATCTATTTCAACCAGGGCCACGTGTGCTGCGCTGGTTCACGCCTGTTCGTGCAGGAGTCGATCCTGGACACCGTCATCACGAAACTGCGCCACCGCATGAGCACCCTGCGCGTCGGCGATCCGCTCGACAAGAACACCGATGTCGGCGCGATCAACTCCAAGGCCCAGCTCGCCACCATCGAGAAGTATCTGGAGCAGGGCTCCGCCGAGGGCGCGGACCGGCACGACTGCGGCGCCGGCGCTCTGCCCGCCAAGGGCTTTTTCTGCCGCCCGTGCTTCTTCACCGGCGTGCAGCCCAGCCACGCGATCGCCCGCGAGGAGATCTTCGGGCCCGTGCTGGCCGTGATGAGCTTCCGCACGCCCGACGAGGCCATCAGCCGGGCCAACAACACCCCCTACGGCCTGGCCGCGGGCGTGTGGACGGACAAGGGATCCAAGATCTTCGACACCGCCCGGCGCCTCGACGCCGGCGTGGTGTGGCTGAACACCTACAACAAGTTCGACCCGACCAGCCCGTTCGGCGGGTTCAAGGAATCGGGCTTCGGACGCGAGGGCGGCCGGCACGGACTGCTTTCATATCTGGCTTGATCGGACCACGGAGGACACCCATGACCAGCATCGAAGAACACGCCGCATCCATCCCGCAGGCCACGGGCGAGTTCACGGTCCGGGAGATCACCGAGGCCGATCGCCCCTTCGTGCAGGGCGTGCTGCGCCGGTACTGGGCCTCATTGATCCAGGTCAGCAAAGGGCGCAAGCACCAGGCCGACCAGTTGCCCGGCTTCCTGGCGGTGCGCGACGAGGAAATCGTCGGCATGCTGACGTACGACGTGCAGGGCGATGCCTGCGAAATCGTCACGCACAACTCGCTGGCCGGGCACGGGGGCATCGGCTCGTGCCTGATGGCCGCCGTCCGCGCCAAGGCCCGCGAGCTGGGCTGCAAGCGCCTCTGGCTGGTGACCACCAACGACAACACCCCCGCCCTGCGCTTCTACCAGCGCCGCGATTTCGACCTGGTCGGCGTGCACCGCAACGCCGTCAAGGAGGCCCGCAAGCTCAAGCCCGAGATCCCGGACATCGGCATGGACGGGATCCCCATCCGCCATGAGATCGAGCTGGAGTATGTGCTCTGAGCAGGCATTGAGGCATCAGGCATCAGGCACGAAGTCCGAGGGGCGAGGGATCTGGAGCATGTATGGGTGAGCGACTTGGGATTTCGAAGACCTACAAGCTCTACATCGGGGGCAAGTTTCCGCGCACCGAGTCGGGGCGGACACTGGTCGTCACCGATGCGTCCAACACGCTGACGGCCCATGTGTGCCACGCGTCACGCAAGGACCTGCGCGACGCCGTCGAAGCCGCGACCAAGGCCCAGGAAGGCTGGGCGAACACCACGGCCTACCTCCGCTCGCAGATCATCTACCGCCTCGCCGAGATGATGGAAGGCAAGCGGGCGGAACTCGCAGCGGCCATCGGGCCGCACGGCGAAGCCGAGACCGACGCCGCCATCGACCGCGTCGTCCACTTCGCCGGCTGGTGCGACAAGTTCTCGATGGTCGCCGGCGGGGCCAACCCCGTCGCCGGTCCCTACCACAACTTCACGGTGCCCGGCCCGGTCGGTGTCACCGGCGTGATCTGCCCCGACGCGCACCCGCTGCTGGCCCTGGTCACACTCGTCGCCCCCGTCATCGCCATGGGCAACGCCTGCGTCGTGCTCGCCGGCGAAACCAACCCCATCCCCGCGATGGTGCTGGCCGAGGCCCTGGCCACCAGCGACCTGCCCGCCGGCGTGGTCAACATCCTCACCGGCCAACGCGCCGAGCTGGTCCCCCACTTCGCCAGCCACCGCGGCCTGATCGCCCTCCACGCCGCGGGCGTGGGCGACGCCCACCGCACCGCCCTCCGTCTGGGCGCGGCCGAGAATCTCAAGCGGGTGACCATCCGCGACGCGGTCAACTTCGCCGACGACGACGCCTGCGAGGGCCCCGCCTGGTGCGAGCCGTTCGTGGAGTTCAAGACGATCTGGCACCCCAGCGCGGTGTGACCAGCGGTCGGCGTCAGACGGCCGGCCCGGTCTTCGCCTGCAGACCCTCGTCCATCACCAGCCGCGGCTGGCCTTCCCGGGGCTGGCGGCTCCACTCGACTTCCAGGCGGATGTCGAACAGACGGGCGATGGCGTGGATCTGGCGTTCGATCGCGTCGCGGGCCTGGGCGATGTAGCGGGGGTCGTTCTTCTCGAACAGTTCGGCGGCCTGGGTCTGGGCCGTGCGCATCAGTTCGGCCTGGCGCTCCGCGTTCATGTTGATCACGTCGAGCAGGCCCAGCACCCGCCCCTGCTGGATGTCGTAGGGCTCGACGTCCATCAGGCGCAGCGAGCCCACGACCGGCGGCAGGGTCACGCGGAAGCGGCCCTGGCCCAGGTCCTTCACGTCGCCCTCGGACAGGGCGCCAAGTTCGACGGAGTACTGCTTTTCGAACTGGAAGATCATGGCGATCTTGGCCTGGCTGAGCAGGATGGGCGGGAGCCAGTTCCAGCCGCGGGTGGCGGTGGCGATCTCCTTGGCGTGGACCTCCAGGCCGACGAGGCGTCCGACGGCGCGGACGCGCTCGGTGAGCAGGCGCAGTTCCATGCGGTCGAGCCCGGGGCCGTGGCGGCCGCGCTTGAGGGCGCTGATGGCCCAGACCGTCCCGCCGGCGATGATGACGGCGAGCAGGGCGAGGATCACGATCGTCAGGACGAGTTCGTTCACGGTGGATTGTTGGCCAAACACCGGCGCGGGTTTTGCGGCCCGACTTTCCAGGGATGGACCGGGCGGGACGGGTCCGGGAATCAGGCCTCGGCGGACGCGGCCCGGTCGGACGGCGCCCGCCCGAGCTCATAGGCCCGGATCAGCAGGTGCAGCCCGACGGAGATCAGCCCGATGAACACCAGCCCGCCCAGGCACAGCACGAGGATGCGGGCGGCCTCGGCGCCGGGGGTGGCCCGGGTCGCGCCGAGGAACGCCGATCCGCGGGTGGCCAGCCACGCCGTGATCCCGGCGGCGGGGGCGAGGACGATCAGGCCCCGGATCAGCGCGTTCCACGAGGCCCGGTTGCGGCTGAATACCGCCAGGGACGCGAGCAGGCCGAACGCGGCGGCCAAACCGACGCGGGCGGCGAGATAGGGCTTGAGCATGCCGGCGTAGGTCGGGTCGGCGTTGAAGTTGGCCCGCAGCTCCACAAAGGCGAACACCCCAACGACCAGGCTCGTCCCAGCCACGCAGGCGAGGGCCAGACCCCACCCGTCGCGGAACCGGCCCAGACCGGCCAGCACGCCGATCACCGCGGCGGCCACGACCAGCAGCTCGAACGCGCTGGAAAACCAGAGGATCGCATCCCCGGCGACCAGCGTGAGCCAGAGTACCGGCAGGGATGACAGCCCCAGCACCACGGACAGCCCGAGCGACGCCCACCGCGCCGGCAAGGGCGGCGGGGGGAGCGGGGTCGGGGATTCGGCGGGTCCGGGCTGGGTCATGGGAAGGGGTTCTCGGGACGGGCACGGGCGAAGGACCCCGCTGGCGTTCTTTCGACTGATTGTTGCCCGGGGTTCACGCCGCGGACGGATTGGGGGGTATGCCGAGGCACGTCGAGGCATCGTTGCGGGCGGGCCGGCAAGGTCTGCGCGGGTGGGGCGGATCCCGCCGAACCGGGGCGCGGATCGTGCCGATGTCCCGATGGCAAGGCGGGTTGCGTCGCCGCGGTTTGACCGCCGGGACGCGGGCGGCCGATAGCCAAGAGGGAACGGAATCCCGAGGAGGCGGCCATGGGCGGCATCTCAAGCAACGTGGGTCTGTTCAGCGGCATCAACACCGGCCAGCTGATCGAGCAGCTCATCGCGTCGCAGTCGCGTCCCAAGGTGCTCGCGCAGAACCGCCTGATCCAGCTGCAGAGCCAGCAGGCGGCCTATCTGGACATCAACAGCCGGCTCAACGCGTTCAAGACGGCGGCGGGGGCGTTCCGGGTCAACAACATCTTCGACGCCAAGCTCGCGTCCAGCTCCGACGACGCCGTGCTGACGGCCTCGGCGGGCAACAGCGCGGTCAACGGGACGTACAGCTTCGTCGTGGACCGGCTGGTGACGACGCAGCAGATGCTCTCGCGCGGGTTCTCCAACCGCAACGACGCGCCGCTGGGGCTGCCCTCGATCACCTTCGAGAGCCCGGCGGCGCGGCTGGACCGGGACACGGACCTGAACACCCTCAACAACAACGAGGGCATCACCCGCGGAACGATCCTGGTCAACGGCACGGAGGTGGACCTGTCGCGGGTGGCGACGGTCGGCGAGCTGCTCGACGCGATCAACGGGGCCGATCTGGGCGTGACGGCGAGCGTGTCGAACGGGTCGTTCGTGCTCGACGGGGTGACGAGCCTGGCGAACAAGACCGGCTCGAACGTGCTGGCGAGCATCGGCCTGGCCAGCCCGACCATCAACGGCGACGTGTACACGGGCAGCCGCGTGTACGGCCTGGGAACGAACACGGCCCTGACCTCGCTCAACGACGGGCGGGGCGTGGACATCCGCGACACGTCGGGCGTGGGCGTCGACGACTTCACCATCACGGTCGGGGCCGGCGCGGCCATCAAGGTGCGGATCGGCCAGATCGAGCAGATCGTCGATGACGAGGTCGAGATCGTCGAGGGGGCGGTCTCGACGGTGGGCGGCGTGGTCGAACGCATCAACGACGCGCTCGCCGCGGCGGGGCAGAGCGGCGTGTCGGCGTCGATCAACAGCGTGACCGGGGCGATCGAGTTCACCAACACGACCGGCGAATCGATCACGATCGCCAACGCCCAGGTGGGCGGCAACGACGCGTCGACCACGGCCGACGATCTCGGCATCGCGGGCGCCTTCGGCCCGGGCAACTTCTCCGGCTCGCGCGTGCTCGCGGGGCTGAACACGACGCTGGTGTCCAGCCTCAACGGCGGGCGCGGGCTGACGGGCACGGACGGGCAGGTGACCTTCGCCACCCGTGACGGCGCGAGCTTCACGGTGGATCTCTCCGGGGCGACGACCACGGCGGAACTGATCGACCTGATCAACAACGACGCGGGCAACGCCGGGCGGGTGACGGTGTCGCTGGACCGCACGGGCCGCGGCCTGTCGGTGGCGGACAACACGTCGGGGGCGAACACCTTCGAGATCAGCGGCACGTTCGGCGCGGACGCGGCGTCGGCGCTGGGGATCTCGGGCACGTTCGCGTCCGGCACGGCGTCGGGATCGAACCTGCAGATGGCGTACCTGGGCCGGTCGACGGCGCTTTCGAGCCTGAACCGCGGGGACGGGATCGGGACGGGTCGCTTCCAGATCGTCGACTCCAACTCGCTGACGGCGACGATCAACATCACCGCGAGCGACCGGACGCTGGGCGACGTGATCGACAAGATCAACGGGGCCGGGCTGGCCGTGCGGGCGCGGATCAATGACACGGGCGACGGCATCGTGATCGAGGAGAGCTCGGGCACGCCCGGCGGCGCCAAGATCCGCATCACCGACACCGAGGGGTCGGTGGCCGACAAGCTGCGGATCGCCGGGGAGGCGTCCGGGACCGGCGTCGACAACCTGATCGACGGCTCGTACGAGCAGACGATCGAGTTCGAGCCCGACGCCACGCTCGACGAGGTGATCAGCGCGATCAACAACGCCGACGCGGGCGTCCGCGCCACGGTGATCAACGACGGCAGCGGCGTCAACCCCTACCGGATCAGCCTGGTCTCGGACTTCTCCGGCCGGGACGGCCGCTTCCTGGTGGACACCGGCGACTTCGATCTGGGGCTGAACCAGATCGAGGCGGGCCAGAACGCGCGGATCTTCTACGGCTCGTCCGACCCCGCCAAAGCCATCCTGGTGTCCAGCTCGACCAACACGGTCGACGGGGTGATCGACGGGGTCTCGATCAGCCTGAAGAAGACCAGCGAGACGCCCGTCACGCTGTCGGTGACGACGAACACGGACGAGATCGAGTCGAAGATCAACGCGATGGTGGAGGCGTTCAACAGCGTCATCTCGCGGATCGACTTCCAGACGCGGTACAACGACGAGACCAAGGAGAAGGGGCCGCTGCTCGGAGACGGCACGCTGCTCTCGCTGCGGGGTCGTCTGTTCGACACGCTGCGGTCGTCCAACGACGGCTTCACGGACACCTTCGACCGGCTGGCCCAGGTGGGCATCTCCGTGGGCGAGGGCGGAAAGATGACCTTCGACAAGGACCGCTTCCGCGAGGCGTACGCCCAGGATCCCGACGCGGTCGAGCAGCTGTTCACCCGGCGTGACATCCGCCCGGCGGACACCACGCCCGACGAGAACGGGGCCGTGGTCAACGATCCGGACCGGCCTGTCCAGTTCGACGCGCTGGGCGTGGTGGGCCAGCTCGAGCAGCTGGCGGAGAGCTACGTCTCGAGCATCGGCGGCACGCTGCAGAACCGCAACAACGCGCTGACCAGCCAGATCACGCTCCAGCAGGACCGCATCTCCTCCATCGACCGGACGCTGGAGATCCGCCGCGAGATCCTCCAGCGTCAGTTCCTCGCGATGGAGCGGGCCATCGCGGGCTTCCAGTCACAGTCGAGCGCGCTGGGGCAGATCAGCCTGATCGGGTGATGCGGGCTCAAGAACGACCCGGGAAGGGCCGATAGTTCCGCCGATGAGCCACACCGACACCACCACCGCGTACCTCCGCTCCAAGGTGATGACCGCCTCGCCGGAGGAGCTGCGCCTCATGCTGCTCGACGGGGCGCTGCGGTTCGCCCACCAGGCCCGCAACGGGCTGGAGACCAAGAACTTCGAGATGACCTACGCGGGGTTCAGCCAGTGCCGGGCCATCATCGTCGAGCTGATGACCTCCATCAACGACGCGGCCAATCCCGAGCTGGCCGAGAAGGTCAAGAGCCTGTACGGGTTCTTCTTCTCCGAACTGATCGCGGCCAGCCACGAGCGCGACATCGAGCGCCTCGACAAGATCATCGGGCTGCTCGAGTACGAGCGCGAGACCTGGTCGCTGCTGATGGACAAGCTCGCGGCGGAGCGTGGCCAGGCCCGGACGGCCGAGCAGCCGGCGCGGATCAGCCTCCGGGCATAGATCGCACCCTCTCAGCGTTTTTCGGACAATCCCGCGGCCAGGTGGTCGAAGACCAGCTTGAGGTTGACGTTCAGGTCGATCTCGCGCTGGGCCCTGTTGATCATCTCCACGGCGTGGATCGCCGCCGGCGCCCGGCGCGGGTCGGACAGGCCGCTGCGGACGCTGTCGCCCACCAGGCCGAGCATCCGGCGGGCGCCGAGGCGGTTGGCGGACTCCTTGGAGCGGTTCTCGCCCTTGGGATCGCCTTCCTTGACCCAGGCCGTGGCCCACTGATCGACCAGCGTGGCCATGGTGGCGCCCAGACCGATCGGGTGCAAGCCGCGCTCGGCCTCGGCCAGCAGGGGCGCGACCGTCTTGTGCCAGGCGAACATCCCCGATTCGTGCATGGACGCCAGCCGGCCGGGCGAGCCGTCGGCGGCCCGCAGCAGCCAGTCGCGTTCCTCCCCCGTCACGCCCAGGCCCGAGCCGGCCAGCCAGACCCGCATGGCCTCGTCCGGCAGCGGCGTGAACGCGATCCGCTGGCACCGGCTGCGGATGGTGGGCAGCAGGCGGTCCTCGCTGGAGGTGACGAGGATGATGACCGTGCCGGGGGCCGGCTCCTCGAGGGTCTTCAGGATGGCGTTCTGGATGGTGGCGTTGGACTCCGAGCGGTCCATCAGCTCGGCCTCGTCCACGATGAAGACCTTGCCGGCCATCGAACCGGTCCGCATCACCGGCGCGAGCGACGCCGGGCGGATCAGGTGGGTGTCGACGACATCCTTGGCGATGGTGGTCAGCTTGGAGTTGCGGACGCTCGCCTCGGTGGAGAAGCGGGCCAGCTCCTTGACGATCACGTGCAGGTCGGGGTGGGTGCCGCTGGCGAGGAGGGTCTGCGTCTGGGAGTCGGGATCCGGGGCGTACACCCCCGAGAGGTCCTTGGCGGTGGTCGGGTCGAGCAGCAGGGCGGCCCAGGCGAGGGCGGCGGTGAACTTCCCGACCCCCTCGGGACCGTGGAAGATCCAGGCGTGGTGGAGGCGGCCGGAGGCCATGGCGTCCTGGAGCTGCCCGATGGCGCGGTCCTGCCCGATGATCGACCCGAGCGGGACGGGGGCCGGGAGTTCGAGGACGGCGCGTTCCTCGGGCGGGCCGCCCACGACTTTGGCCCTGGGGGGCTTCCTCGCGGCGGACTTCTTGGTGACCTTTTTCGCCATGCGTGCGTGAGGATACCCGTGCGGGCGGGGCGGATCGTCGCCCCTGAGCCCAAGCCCCCCGTAGGATCCTGCGGCGAGGCCGGTCAGACGAGCCTCACGCCCGAGCGACGCACGCCCCAACCGGGATATCCCACCCATGCCGCAGAGCCAGTCCGCCGTGATGTCCACCCATCAATCCAGCCTGACCCCCCCACCCCCCGGCAAGTCGGCCGCGGAGGTCCGGGCGGCGTTCATCAAGTTCTTCGAGCAGCGCGGACACACCTTCGTGGCCTCATCGACCTCGTGCCCGATGAACGACCCGTCGCTGCGTGACACCTTCGCCAACGCGGGCATGAACCAGTTCAAGCCGATCTTCCAGGGCGTGCTGCCCCCCGGCTCGCCGCTGGCGGGGCTGAAGCGGGCGGTGAACAGCCAGAAGTGCATCCGCGCCGGCGGCAAGCACAACGACCTCGACGATGTGGGCAAGGACACCTACCACCACACCTTCTTCGAGATGCTGGGCAACTGGTCCTTCGGCGACTACTTCAAGGAAGAGGCCATCGCCTGGTCGTTCGAACTGCTGACCAAGGTGTGGGGCATCGATCCGGCGCGGCTGTACGCGACCTATTTCGAGGGCAACCCGGCGCAGGGGCTGCCCGCCGACGAGGAAACCCGGTCCATCTGGCGCAGGTACCTGCCCGACGATCACATCCTGCCGGGCAACATGAAGGACAACTTCTGGGAGATGGGCGACACCGGCCCCTGCGGCCCGTGCACCGAGATCCACTACGGCCGCCTCGGCGGACGCAACGCGGCCCACCTCGTCAACAAGGACGACCCGAATGTGCTCGAAGTCTGGAACAACGTGTTCATCCAGTTCGACCGGGTGGAGGGCGGCGCGCTCAACCCGCTGCCGGACAAGCATGTCGACACGGGCATGGGACTGGAACGCATCGTCTCGGTGCTGCAGAACAAGCTGAGCAACTACGACACCGATGTGTTCGGGGCGATCTTCGAGGCGATCCGCAAGATCACGGGGGCGCGGCCCTACGCCGGCAAGCTCGGCGCCGAGGACACCGACGGCGTGGACGAGGCGTACCGCGTGATCGCCGACCACATCCGCACGCTGACCATCGCGATCACCGACGGGCAGATGCCCGGCAACGAGAGCCGCGGGTATGTGCTGCGCCGCATCCTGCGCCGGGCGGTGCGCTACGGGCGGCAGAAGCTCAACGCGCCGGAGGGCTTCCTGGCCGGGCTGGTGCCGACGGTGGTCGCGTCGCTGGGCGATGCGTTCCCGGAGTTGAAGAAGGATCCGGAGAAGGTGCGGGGGATCATCGCGGAGGAGGAGGCGAGCTTCGGGAAGACGCTCGACCGCGGGATCAGGATGTTCGAGGACATCGCCGCGGGTTCCAGGACCATCTCCGGCGAGGACGCCTTCAAGCTCTACGACACCTACGGCTTCCCCTTCGACCTGACCGAGATCATGGCCCAGGAACGCGGGCTGACCGTGGACAAGGCCGGTTTCGAGCACGCCATGGAGGAACAGAAGGAACGCTCCCGCCAGGGCGGCCGCAAGGACGGGGCCGAACGCCTGGAGTTCCGCGCCGAGCACACCGCGTCACTGTCCAAGCTGAACGTCCGGCCCACCGACGACACCCCCAAGTTCACCGCCCGCGAGATCCGGGCGCATGTGCGCGCGATCTTCAACGGCCAGAACTTCGACCAGCACGCCAACGCCTCGGCCACCCGCCGGCGCATCGGCATCGTGCTCGACAGGACCAACTTCTACGCCGAGATGGGCGGCCAGATCGGCGACCACGGCGAGCTGAGCGTGTCGCGCGACCACGGACGCAACGGCGGCGGGCACTTCAAGGTCGAGGACACCCAGTCCTTCGGCGGCTATGTCGTGCACATCGGTCACGTGACCAAGGGACAGATCTCCGTGGGCGACGACGTCGCCTGCGTGGTCGATCACGCCCGGCGGGACCGCACGGCCGCCAACCACACGGCCACGCACCTGCTCAACCTCGCGCTGCGGCGCGTGGTGGGCGGGGACGTGGACCAGCGCGGCTCGCTGGTGGACCCGGACCGCCTGCGCTTCGACTTCACGCACAACCAGCCGGTCACGCCGGAGGAACTCGGCAAGGTCGAGGCGATCGTGCGCGACGCGATCGCGGCGGACCTGGGCGTGTTCGCGGAGGTCGCGCCGCTCAGCGTGGCCAAATCGATCAACGGCCTGCGCGCGGTGTTCGGCGAGGCCTACCCCGACCCGGTCCGCGTGGTGTCCATCGGGGCGCCGGTGGCGGATCTGCTGGCCGACCCCGGCTCGGCCCGCTGGCCGACGCTGTCGATCGAGTTCTGCGGCGGCACGCACCTGGCGTCGACCGGGCAGGCCCGGGCCTTCGTGCTGACCAGCGAGGAAGGCATCGCCAAGGGCGTGCGACGCATCTCGGCCCTGACCGGCGTGCCCGCCATGGCGGCCGAGCAGGCGGCCGACAGCCTCGACACGGAGATCGGGGCGCTGGCCCGCGTGCCGGACGGCGAACTGGCCCGGTCGGTCCAGGAGATCTCGGCCCGCATCGACCAGATGACCCTGCCCGCGGTCCGCAAGGCCGGGCTGCGCACCAAACTGGCGGGCGTGCAGGAGCGTGTCAAGCAGGCCGGCAAGGCCGCCGCGGCGGCCAAGGCGGCCGAGGCCCAGAAGGCTGCCGCCGGCATCGCGGCGTCGTCCGCCGGATCGCCCGAGCCGGTCGTCATCGCCACCCTCGACCTGGGCTCGGACCGGGCGGCCCTGGAGGCGGCGGTCAACACGGTCCGCCAGGCCTGCCCGAACAAGGCCATCATGATCCTGTCGCCGGACGAGGAGGCCGGGCGGGTGTCCGTCATGGGCGTCGTGCCGAAGCCACTGATCGACAAGGGCTTGAAGGCGGGCGACTGGGTCCGGGCGGTGGCGGAGATCCTGGGGGGCAAGGGGGGCGGCCGCCCCGACGCGGCCCAGGGATCGGGCTCGGATCTTTCGAAGCTCAAGGAGGCGGCGACCGAGGCCCGTCGGATCGCCATCCGAACCGTGTCATGACCGAGCCGGACCGCCCAACCGAGAAACCGCCGAGCGGGGATCCCCGTCTGGAGATCCCCCAGGTGCTCCGGGAACCGGTGCGGCACACGTCGCTCGAGCCGCGGAAACCTTCCGTGCTTGGCGGATCGATCGGCGAGGCGGGGCTGGCCCTGGCGATCGGGATCGATTTCCTGGTGGTGATCGCCGCCGGTGCGGGCCTGGGCTGGCTGGCGGACCGGCAGTTCGGCTGGGCCCCGTTCGGCCTGGTGGCCGGGCTGGCGGTCGGGGTCGTGGGCGGTCTGATCCGGCTGATCCACCGCCTGTCAAAGCAGGACACCCGATCATCCGGGACGGGCCCCGACGGCGGCAAGAAATAGGGTGCGGACTCGCCCCCGCCGGACGACCCCCCTACCATCGCACCCCACCACGGGCCGCCTCGGGGCCGGGTGGTCGGTACGTCGTCCATCCACCGATCCGGGCCGCGTTTCGGAGTCGCTCTTGACCCTTGCTGTCGCCCCCATCAACCGACGCCGCTTCGCCCTGATCATGGGCGTGGCGACGGCCTGTGCGCTCGCCGCTGGGCTGGGCCTGGCCGCGCGGGCGGGGGGCGAGGGCGCGGCGCTGGTGAGCATCGGGCTGGTCATCTTCATCGGGGCGCTGCTGAGTGTTCCGGCGATGCTCGGTCCCTGGCTGATCCGGGACGAGATGTGGGGCCTGTGCGTGCTGGGCGTCACCGGCGCGCACACGCTTGTGGGGATGGGCGGCATGCTGGTGCTGATCGAGGTGCTGGGTCTGGCCCGGCAGCCCGTGGTGCACGGCCTGCTGGCGGGCCTGATGACGCTCACGGTCGCGGCGGCGTCCGCGGCGGTCTTCCAGCTGCAGTCACGCGAGCGGCGGGCCCTGCCCGCGTCCAATGAATCCGGTTCGCCCCGGGGCGGCGCTTCGGCGCCGGCCCAGAGGAGCCTCTGATGCTGTCGAGTTCGCTTTCCAGTCTGATGACGCTGGCCGCCTCGAGCCCGGCCGACCACGTCTACAACCACAAGTTCTTCGTGTCGGAGAACGGCTTCTGGCTGTGGTCGGGCAACCAGGGCAACCTGGTGCTCAGCCTGATCATCATCGTGGTCGTGGGCCTGTGGTTCTCCCGGCAGGTGGCCACCGGCCCGGCCAGCGAGGGGGCCGACGCGTACGTCACGAAGAACCGCTTCGCCCATGCGCTCGAGGTCATCTGCGTGTACCTGCGTGAGGAGTTCGCCCGCCCGCTGCTGGGCGACCGGGCGGACAGGCTCATGCCGTTCCTGTGGACCATCTTCTGGTTCATCCTGGTCAACAACCTGCTGGGTCTGGTCCCGCTGCTGGACCTGATGCACCTGCTGTTCCCGGACATGAAGAAGGCCTACGCCACGCCGATCGGCGGGACCGCCACGCAGAACATCTGGGTGACCGGCGTGCTGGCGGTGATCGCGATGCTGTTCTTCAACCTGATGTCCATCAAGCACCTGGGGCTGGTGGGCTTCTTCAAGCACATGACCGCGGGGGCGCCGTTCCCGGCCTCGATCGTGGTGTTCCTGCTCGAGCTGATCGGGCAGTTCTTCATCAAGCCCTTCGCGCTGGCCCTGCGTCTGTTCGCCAACATGACCGCCGGTCACATCCTGCTGGCCACCCTGCTCAGCTTCGCGGGCATGGTGGTGGGCAAGCCGCTGATCCTCCAGGGCCCCGTGACGCTGATCGCGGTGCTCGGCGGGTTCGCGATCTTCCTGCTCGAGGTGTTCGTGGCCTTCATGCAGGCGTTCATCTTCATGTTCCTGGTCACCGTGTTCATCGCCCTGATGGACCATGACCACGACGAGCACCACGACCACGCCCACGACCACCACGATCCGGTCCACGGCGACCACGACCTCAATCACCTCTCCGAGGCTCGGCCCAGCATCGCGTAACTCCGTCCCGCGTCCCCGACGGGACGCGTGTCAACCGCTTCTCGCACGACGATTTCCGTCATACCAGGTTAAGGAAGGAACGAACGAATGTCCCTGATCAGCAAGCTTCTCCCCGTCGGCGTCCTGGCCGCTCTCCCCGCCACCGCCATGGCCCAGGAGGCCGCGGTCTCCGGCCCGAGCCTGGGCAAGGGCCTCGCGGTCATCGGCGGCGGCCTGGCCGTTCTGGGTGCGGGCATCGGCATCGGCCTGATCGGCAAGGCCGCGACCGAGTCGATGGCCCGCCAGCCCGAGGTGGCCGGCAAGGTCCAGATCGCCGCCATCATCCTGGCGGTGTTCATCGAAGGCGCGACGCTCTTCGCCGTCGCCGCCGGCTTCCTGGCCGCCTGATGCATCAGACCAGCCGCGGGCCCGCCGGAAGGCGCGCCCGACGGATTGCCACACTCGAACCACGGCCGCGGCCGTGCAGGAGCGATCCCTCATGACCACCCGCCATCGCGCCCTTGCGATCTCCGTTCTGGCCCTGGCCTGCACCGCCGCGTCCGCCGCGGACGAGAAGGTCGGCGCCATCCCCAACCCGGCCCAGGGCCTCGCCACGGGCATCACCGCCCTGGTCGTGTTCGCGCTGGCCGCCGCCTTCCTTGGCGTGGTGGTCTGGCCGAAGGTCACCGGCGCGCTCGACGAGCGGGCCAACAAGATCCGCGACGAGATCAAGTCCGCCGAGGACGCCCGCAAGCAGGCCAAGGAAGCGCTGGCCGAGTATGAGCGGAATCTGGCCGAGGCGCGGGCCGAGGCCCAGAAGATGCTCGAGGCGACCCGCGCCCAGCAGAACGCGATGGCCGCCGAGCTCAAGGCCAAGGCCGACGCCGAGCTGAACGCCATGCGTGAGAAGGCCAAGGCCGACATCGAGGCCGCCAAGAAGCAGGCGCTCGCGGAGATCTACTCCGAGTCGGTCCTGGTGGCCACCGCGATGGCCGGCAAGATCCTCCAGCGCGAGGTGTCGGCCGGCGACCAGCAGCGGCTCATGGACGAATCGCTGGCCGAGCTCAAGTCCGCCAACGCCTGACCGAATGGTTCGTGCAGGGCCGAGTCTGACTCGGCCCGAACTGGTAGGGCCGACTCGCCGTCGGCCATCTGCGAGAAGAGGCCGACGGCAAGTCGGCCCCACGCCGGAGACGACGATGCCCCTGCTCGAGACCGCCCCCGACGCCCTGGCCAATGTCTACGCCCGCGCCCTCTTCGACGCCGCCGAGCAGACCGGCACGACCGAGGCCACCCTCGGCCAGCTCGAGGACATCCTGGAGATGGCCCGGGCCGACAAGGACCTCTCCGAGGTGCTCGCCTCCCGGCTGATCGACTCGGGCAAGCGGGACGCGTTCCTGGTCCGGGTCTTCAAGGGCCGGGTGTCCGACCAGACCCTGGCGTTCCTGCGGCTGCTCAACCGCAAGGACCGCCTTGGACACCTTGTCCCCATCACCTCCGCGCTGGACGGGCTGGTCCAGGAGCGGTTCGGACGCATCGAGGTCGACGTGTTCACCGCCGCGCCGGTCGGCCAGGGCGAGCTCGACTCGATCAAGCGTCGCCTGGCCGAGGCGCTGGGCAAGGAGGTCGTGATCCACCCGTACACCGACGCCTCGATGATCGGCGGCATCAAGATCCGCATGGGCGACCAGCTGATCGACGCCTCGGTGCGGGCCGAACTCAACCGCCTGCGCGACCGGCTGCTCTCCCAGACCGGCGCCGTGCGGGCCAGGGCCGGGGAGATCCTCGGCCAGAACTGCTCCGGCGGGAACAACGGGGACCACCCACCCCGCCCTCCTCCCCCCCCACCCCCCCCCCCTCCCACCCCAAGCCGCCCGGCCGCGGCCCCCC
>CAYNRF010000051.1:0-18549 GCA_964399525.1 uncultured Phycisphaeraceae bacterium
ACATGACCTTCGAACCCGGAGAAACGCCGATGCGGGTCAGCTGCTGCTGGAAGTTGGCGGGCGCGACCGCTCCACGATCGGAGTCGATCAGGAACGTGGTCACAGACACGCCGGGCCGGATGATGGGACGCGTGCCGAGAGGGCGGTAGTACATCGACGTGGGCGCGAGATAGCTGATCTGACGGAAACCATCGATCTGGCTGAGCTCGATGAACTGATCGCCGTCCTGATTCCGGGCGGGCAGGTAGACGGACGCGAAGTTGGTCGCGGCGGCGCAGCCCGCGTTGTCGAACAACTGCTGGGTGCGGCGGGCGCGGTTCGGGGACAGGTTCAGCGCATCGCCGAGGAGCGGACTCAACCAGTCGTTGAGCGTGGTGGGAGTCAGCGGGGTGGTCTCGTTGTAGAGCCGGTTCGCCCCCGAGGGCTGGCCGAATCGATTGATCATGTATTCCAGCGAAGACGTGTTGGGCGACGCGAAGTACTCACGGTTGTCGAGGGTGTACTGGATCTGCAGCTGCGCGATGCCCCGCATGGTGGCCTGACACACCACCGTCCGCGCGGTATCCCGGGCCTTGCCGATCGCCGGCAGGAGGATGCCGATCAGCAGCGCGATGATCGCGATGACCACCAACAGCTCGATCAGAGTAAAAGCACGCGAGGTTGGGCGGAATCGGGTCCGGATGCTCATGACAGTCTCCGAATCGGAACTAAAGCGAGAGCCTTCGTTTGCTTTCACTCGTGACATTGACGGCGCCCGTCGCACGATCGACCACGGCCGGGGCCTCCCCGTCGACGTAATCGAGTCCGGGCAGAGAGTGCCCCGTAATCCGCCAGGTGCCGTCCTCGCCCTTCACCACCGGAAGCAGCGTCTTCCGCCCCGTATCGGGGTGGGCGGCCGGGAAATACGGCTTGTTGCGTCCGCCCATGCCGACGACGAACAGATTCCCGGTATCGACGTCGACCAGCGTCACCGAGTCGGGCAGGTTCGGGCCCCCCGAGAACGCGAACCGCCATACGACAAAGCCAGACGCGATGAGACCAGCCACGATAAGGACGATCTGCCAAGGCTTCGCATTGCCCATGGGGTGCGTTCCTGTCTCTGAGCGGCCAGGGTCGGGGGGGAGGACTCGGCGAGCGAACGCCGGAAAGAACCGCGGTGGGGGGATTGTATTCGCACACCGCCGGCATGGCAGGCGGGGTGTCCCGATCAGTTGTTCGAGCGGGGATTTCCCACGCCCGCGGGCGGCGCCGTGTCCACCACCACCGGGTAATGGTCCGAGGCGATGCCCGGCATGGTGGGCAGATCGCGGAACGAAACACCGACGGGGCGGGCCGCGGTGCCGAGGACAAACGCCTTGTCAGCAAGCAGTTGCGCCTTGGCGGCCGGATTGGCCAGGATCAGGTCGATCCGCCGGCCCGACTCATGGGTGACGATGGCGTCGGACCTGGGTCGGTTTGCGAAGATCTCGTCAAGGCCGGATGAACGGTAATGACCGACCGACGGGGCGTCCGGCTCGGCGTTGAAATCGCCGAGCACCAGGATGGGGCGTTCGGGGTGGTCCCTGGTGATCTCGCCCACGAAGCCCACCACGGCCTTGGCCTCGGCCTCCCGCCAGTATTCGGAGAACCGCCCGGATTTGTGATGAACCACGAACAGGGTCCAGGGCTCCTCCGATCCGGGGATCTGCACATCCACCCGCAGGGGGGAGCGTCGGAACGCGACCGGCTGGCCGGCAAACCAGTTCTCCTGCGTGCCGTACTTGTCGGGGTGGATGCCCCCCAGCTCCATCCCCGGCCAGATCTGGGTGTGGACGATCGGGAACCGGGAGAGCACGGCGTTCTCGATGCCGCGGTCGTCCCCGGCCTCGCCCGGCGAGACGATGTGCGCGTAGCCCATGTCGGCCAGCAGGGTGTCGCGGAACTCGGTCAGGGCCTGCAGCGACTCGACCTCCTGCAGGCACAGGATGTCGGCGTCGATGGCGCGGATGGCGCGGGCCACGGCGACCGACTCGTGCAGCGGCTTGGTCATCGACGCGTCGTCCTGATCGCCGGTCAGGGCCGGATCGTCGTGGGCGTCGAACAGATTGAGCACGTTGTAGGTGGCGATGCGGACCGAGCCCGCCGGTTTGGCGGGCGCCTCGGCGATGCCGAAGCGGCGGAGCATGTCCATCTCGACCACGGTCTTTTCCAGGGCGGCGAGCGTCTCGGCGGGCGCCGCGGCCAGCGGAGGCTCGGCCGGCTCCGTGGCCGGTTCGGCCACCGGCAGGGCGTTTGCCGACCAGGCAGTCGCGGCGATGGCGGCCCAGGCGGCAACCCGAAGGTGCTTTGAGGTCAGAAACGCGGTCGGCATGGGTTCCACCCTTGCGGTTGGGATCGGATGTTTCAGCCCCGCCGACGCATGACGGCCGCGGCAAGTGGGGCGAAAGACAGATCGGGCGTGAGCATAGTCGCCGGTTCCCGTCCCAGGGCGTGGGCGGCCGCGGTGATGCCGGAGCGGACCGCGCCCTCCATCGTCGCCGGCCAGCCGGTGTCGGTGTAATCCCCGGCCAGAAGCACCCCCCCACCCCCACCCCATTTCGATGGGTGGACGGAAGGACGGGCCAAACCCGGCGCGGGCAGGAAGGTCGCCCGCTTGCTGCGGACCGGGCGGCACCATTCAACAGTGAACCCGGCGGATCGGGGATAGCAGGCGCGCAGGTCGGCAGCGACCCGCTCGGTGATGGCGGCGTCGGACAGGTCCGTCCAGTCGTCGGCCGCGGAAATGACGGCGTGGATGACCCGACCCTCGGTGTCCTTGCGGAAGAGCCACTGCGTCGGCCGGTCGACCAGCACCGCGTGGGGCGTGGGCAGCACCGGGCGGTCGAGGCGGAGGTGCACGCCGAGGATGGGCGAATGGACAAAGCCGGCCAGCGCAGCGACACGCTCGTCGTGGAACGCGGGGTCCACCGCGGAGGCGACCCGCTCGAAGGGCAGCGCGACGATCACGCGCCGGGCGTGGATCGGAGGCTGGTCGCGGAGTTCGACGGTGTCGGGCGTGATGCGCGTGGCCAAGGCGCCGAAGCGGACCTCGGAGTCGCTCCGGGCAAGCAGCGCGGGCACCGGCTCGTACAGGCGGGCCAGCGGCACCGCCGGCACGCCGATCGACGCGGCCTTCGCGCCCGCGAGCAACCCCTCGCGGAACACCTTGAGCGCCAGGTCCGCCGCCGCCCGATCCGGCTCGGCGTTGCAGGCCGAGACGACGACGGGCCGCCAGAAGTTGGCGATGGCGCGCGGCGTCTGGCGGGTGTGCGCAAGGAACTCCGCGAACGAGCGCTGACGCCAGTCGGCGGGATCGAGGCGGGCCATGCCCGACATGGCGCGGGCGACGGCGAGTTTGTCGCCCGGAGACAGGAACGACGCCCGCACGAACGAGCCCGCGTGGTGCAACGGGGCGGGCAGGTGCCCGGCCGCGATGCGGTCGGTGTGCCCACCGGGGGAGACCCAATGCTGTTCGTCGTGCCAGATGAACGCGTCGTCCATGCCCAGGCGGTGGATCAGGGCGATGTAGTTGGTGCAGCAGCCCATGACCACGTGCTGGCAGTTGTCCAGTTCCTCCTGCGTGACCGGATCGACGAAGGACGACGCACGCCCGCCCAGCCGGCGGGTCTGCTCGAGCAGGATGACCCGCTGACCATGGTCGGCCAGCGTCAGCGCGGCGGCGATGCCGGCCAGACCGCCGCCGACGATCGCGGCATCCCAGGGGCCGGGAGGGGGCGGGGCGGTCATAGGCCGAAGGATCGCGCGTTCTTCAGGGCCAGAACGACCTTGCGCGAGGTGGACACGGACACGCGCTCACGCAGGGCGGCGCGGGGGTCCCTGGCGATCTGCTCGAGCAGTTCGCGGTAGATATCCCGCATCGCCGTCGAAGCGGCCACGCCCGCGGGGGCGATGGTCAGCTCGTAGTTGCGGCTGCGCCGATACTCGAGCCGGGCCCGCTCGATCCAGTGGCGCATGAATGCCTGGCAGGCGTCGGGATCGGACCAGGCCAGCAGGGCCTGCGGCGTGAGTCCGAAGGCCGCATACGACTCGGCGGGCAGATAGGACCGGGGCTGGTCGGCGGTGAGGTCCTCGCGGAGGTCGCGGAGGATGTTGGTCAGCTGGAAGGCGTGGCCGCGGAGATAGGCCAGCCGCCGGGCCTCGTCGGTTGCGTCGGGCGAGCGGACGCCCCAGATGGTGGTGCAGATCAGGCCGACCGTGGACGCGACGCGGGCGCAATAGAGCGACAGGTCGTCTTCCGTCTCGCAGACGCCCGACTGCAGATCCCACCGCATGCCCTCCAGCAGGCGGATGAACTGGACCGGCTCGAGCCCGAAGCGCGCGATCGAATCCGCCAGCGCCGGCCAGAACGTGTCCGGGCGGACGGCTTCGCCGGCGAACAGGGCCATGGTTTCGGCTTCGAACTCGTCGAGGGCTTCCAGCCGCTCGAGGACGGGGCCGGGCCGGTCCGCGGTGTCGTCGGCGGCCCGCATCCATGCGTAGACGGCGTACAGCGCCCGGCGGTGCTCCGAACGGGAGAGCCGGAGGCCGTGGTAGAAGTTCTTCGCGTTGGCGCGAGTGACCTCAGCACAACAGCGATGCGACTGGAGGAGGATGGGATCGTCCACGGTCATCGGCGGGGTGGTTGCGGGCTGCGTGCTCAATCCCCGGCCCTCCTGGCGATGCACCATGCCCTGGCGAGCATCCCGAGTCAGTCGCTCCGGGTGATGCGTGGTCGCTGCCAGAGCGTGGTGTACCCGATCGCTTCGATCTTGTCGAGCAGGCGGATGCCCGCCCGGTGGAACAACCAGACGGGCCCCCGGATGGCCGGCGCGACCTCCCGGGTGAGACTTCCTGCCTCGTCGAACAGGGTCCGGGTGCGTCGGACGAGCGGGCGCAACGCGGCCGAAAACCGGACTTCCGCGTCCGCGTTCAGCGGGCGATCGGCCAGCCCGCGGAGCTGGTCGGGGCTCAGGCGGGTCAGCTCGCCGGGCATGTACACGCGGTGGCGGGTCAGCAGGTCGGAGCGGGCGTCCTGCCAGAAGTTGGCCAACTGCAGGCCGGTGCAGACCTTGTCGGACAGCGCCTCGAGCGGGGCGGAGGCGGGGTCTTCGGCCGACGGGCGGTGGCCCCCGAGGATCAGCACGATCCGGCCGACGGGGTCGGCGGAGCGGCGGCAATAGTCGATCAGCCGGTCCCATGTGTCGTAGGTCAGCACCCGCTGGTCCTGCTCGAACGCGTTGAGCAGGGCGTCGAAGAGGTCAGGCGGGATCTGGTGCCGCCGGATGGTGCGGGCCAGGTTGACATAGAGCGGCGGCGCCCGGAGGTTGTCGCAGGCGGCGTGGAGGTGCACCCGGGCCTCGGCCAGAGCGGCGGCGGCCTCGCGGCGCGACTTGTCGGTGTGCTCGTGCTCGTCGGCCAGGTCGTCGGCATGGCGGCAGAAGGCGTAGACGGCGGCGAAGTCGTCCCGCAGCGACTCCGGAACGAGCCTGGAAAGCACGACGAAGTTCTCGCGGTCCGATGCCGCGATCTTCCGGGCCTCGGCCATCGCGGAGGCGGCGGCGGGGGCGGACGGATCGGAACCGGAAGCGGGCGGCGGGATGGGCAGATCGCGAGGCATGCGGGGAGGAGGTTCCCTAGTATCTCCGCGTGCCCCGCCCCGGACGACCCCCACGCGGGCACGATCGAAGAAAGGACGGAGGCCGGCCCGGCCGGCCCGGAAACGATGCGGATCGTTCTTGCCAATCCCAGAGGTTTCTGCGCGGGCGTCCGCATGGCCATCGACGTGGTGGACCAGGTGGTCGATGTCCTGCCGGACGAAACGGTGTATGTCTACCACGAGATCGTGCACAACAAGCACGTGGTGGACCGCCTGCGGGGCAAGGGTGTGAAGTTCGTGGAAACAATCGACGAGATCCCCGAGGGCAGCGTGGTGGTGTTCAGCGCCCACGGCGTCAGCCCCGCGGTCCGCGAGCAGGCCCGGGCACGCCATCTCTCGGCGGTCGACGCGACCTGCCCGCTGGTGACCAAGGTCCACAGCCGGGCCATCCGTTACGCCAAGCAGGGCTACCAGATCCTGCTGGTCGGGCACCGGGACCATCAGGAGATCATCGGCACGATGGGCGAGGCCCCGGACCGCACCCAGGTGGTCGAATCGCCCGCGGACATCCCCCACCTGACCATCGAGGACCCGGACAAGCTGGTGTACCTCACGCAGACCACGCTCTCGACCGACGACGCCAAGGTGATCATCGACGCGCTCAAGGCCGCGTTCCCCAACATCAAGGAACCGCCGGACGAGGACATCTGCTACGCCACGACCAACCGCCAGCACGCGGTGCGTCAGATCGCGCCGCTGTGCGATCTGGTGATCGTGGTGGGATCGCAGAACTCGTCCAACTCCGTGCGCCTGACCGAGATCGCCGAGAACGTCGGCACCCGCGGGGTGCGCATCGACGATGTCCACGAACTCGACCCGTCGTGGTACCCCAAAGGCGACGAAACCATCCTGCTGACCGCCGGGGCCAGCGCGCCGGAGGACCTGGTCTCGGCCATCTGCCGGCACTTCGTCGAGAAGCACGGGGCCACGCTGCACCTGGCGGACGTGTTCGAGGAATCGGTGGAGTTCGGCCTGCCGCTGAGTCTCAAGCGGCTGATGCAGACGCACGGGATCGATCCCGGCGACCGCAAGGTCAAGGTCGAGCCGCCGGTGATCACGCCGGGCGAGTACGGCATGGCGGCGGTGGCGTTGACGGTCAGCGCGAAGGGCGCGTGATCCCTTGGAACACCCCCGCCACCACATCTTCGAGTTCACCCCCGAAACCCTCGCCGACTGGTGCCTGGAGCGCGGCCTGCCCAGGTTCCGGGCCAAACAGGTGCTGGAGTGGGTGTACCTCAAGGGCGTGGCCGACCCCGCGGCGATGAGCAATCTGTCCAAAGGCGACCGCGACCTGCTGACGCGGGAGATGACCTTCCTCAGCGGCCCGGCCGTGGCGCATCAGGTCGCGACCGACGGCACCCAGAAACTCCTCATCGAATGGACGGACGGGCTGGTGGGCGCGGGTGTATCGGCGGCCGAGGCGACGGTCGACCACGCCACACGCCTGCCGATCCTGGGGGCCGACGGACGCCCCGGCGCGATGCCGTACTCACGCACGGAACGGCAGACCGAGTGCGTGATGATCCCGGCCGAGTCCGAAGAGGACGAGGACGGGACCGTGACCCGCGCCCGGCGCACGGCGTGCATCTCGTCGCAGGTCGGCTGCCCGGTGGGGTGCAAGTTCTGCGCCACCGGCATCGGCGGGCTGGACGGGAACCTCTCGGCCGGGCGGATCGTCGAGCAGGTCTGGCGCTTGTCGCGGCTGGAGGGCGTGGGACGAATCAGCAACGTGGTCTTCATGGGCATGGGCGAGCCGCTGGCCAACTTCAGGGCCGTCACGCACGCGGTGCGCACGCTCGCGGCGCCGTGGGGCATGGGCATCGGCGCCCGCAAGATCACGATTTCCACGGTTGGTATGCACAAGGCCATCGAGAAACTGGCCGAGGAACTGGACCTGCCGGTCACGCTGGCGCTCTCGCTGCATGCGCCCAACGACGATCTGCGCCGACAACTGATCCCCTGGGCCGAGTTCACGACCATCGAGCAGCTCGTCGCCGCCTGCCGCAGGTGGTTCGAGAAGACCGGCCGGGAGATCACGCTCGAATACATCCTGCTGGCCGGCGTCAACGACCGGCCCGAGCACGCCGCCGAACTGGCCGGGGTGTGCAAGCGCCTGCGGGCCAATGTCAACCTGATCCGCTACAACGAGGTCAAGGGCCTGCCGTTCGAACGGCCCGATACACGCGATGTGCTCGTGTTCCAGGAGACCCTGCGCGAGCGGGGCGTCAACTGCCACATCCGGGCCAGCCGCGGACGGGACATCGCCGCGGCCTGCGGCCAGCTCCGCCACGAGCACCCCCCGTCCCCCCCCACCCCCACCCCCTCCACATCCGCCCCTTCCACAGGCCGGGTCTGATACGCTGTGGGCGTGTCCGGACCGGTTTGGCTGCACCATTTCGAGGCCGGGACCGCGTTCCACGGGATCGTGGCCGGGCTGTGCCTGTTGCTCATCGGATTGGCGTGCGTGGTCGGCCGGGTGCTCGCCGGCCACGATCGTGCGGACGGCGGAACCAGTGAGCGGGCGTTTGCCGCCGCGATGGGGTGGAGCATCGTCGCGTGGCAGGCGTTCGCCACGGTGTGGCGGGTGCTGCCGGGGCAATGGGACCTCAACGAGTCGCTCCCGTTCCATCTGTGCCGCTGGACGGGCTGGATCGCGGGCGTGTGCCTGATCGCGGGGATGCGCCCCGGCTATCGCTGGACGCGCGCCCTCATGTTCTTCTGGGGACTGGGCCTGAGCGTGCAGGGCATCATCACGCCGATGTGGGATCACGGCGCGGCCAGCATGGAGTTCTGGCTGTACTGGGTCGGCCACCTGCAGATCGTGGGGGTCGCGGTGTATGACCTCGCCGTGCGCCGGTTCGTGCCCACGGCCCGGGACCTGCGCTTCGCCGCCGCGGCCGGGGTGCTCTTCGTCGGGCTCGTGATGGGCGTCAACCACGCGCTGGAAACAAACTACTCGTATCTGGGGGCCTGGGACTACGAGCGGGCCTCGGTCGTGGACCGGCTTGGCCCGTATCCCGAGCGGGTCTTCAAGATGGCCGGCGGGGCGCTGGTGCTCTTCGTGCTGATGTACGGCGTGGCCCGGGGCCTGGCGTCATTCGGACGAAGGTCGCCGGAGCACAACGGGGTGCGGGCATGACCTGGCTGGCCACGCCGTTCGAACCCTTCGGATTGACCCACGCCGTGATCGCCGCGCTCGCGGCGGCGGTCTGCCTCGCGTGCGGTGTCGCGGCCCGGGCCGAACGGAACAGGTCCCGCCGGAGTTTCGCCGACGGGTTCGCCGGCGTGGTGCTGGGCTGGAACCTGCTGGCGAACCTGTGGTGGCTGCTGCCCGCCAACTTCAAACTCGACACCAGCCTGCCGCTGCATGTCTGCGATCTGGTCAACCTGGTGATCCCCTTTGCGATCTGGTCGCGGAACCGGTTCCTGCTGGCGCTCTCTGTCCTGTGGGGCCTTGGCTTGAGCACGCAGGCGTTCTTCACCCCCACCGTCGACGAGGCCCCGGGGGACATGCGCTACTGGCTGTTCTGGGGCGGGCACCTGACGGCGGCCGCCGGCTGCTGCGTGATCGCCGGCGGCATCGACTTCCGCCCGGGCTGGAAGGACTGGGGCCGGGTTGTGCTGGCCGGCGTGGGCGTGGTGCTCGCCCTGATGTGGTTCAACCACCTGACCGGCAGCAACTACGGGTACGTCGGCAACGCGACGCCCGACCAGCCGACCCTGATCGACCGGCTCGGCCCGTGGCCGACCCGGGTGGTGTGGCTGATCGTCCTCGGGTCGGCCGCTCAGGCGCTCGTCGTCGTGCTGTTCCCGCTGCTGTCGGTGGGCATCGGAGTGCTGGCGCGGCGGGTGGGGCGTCGATAGACTGGGCCGGTGTCGCTCCTCGTGCTCATCCTGGTGGCGGTGGCCTTCCTGATCGCCTGGCCGGTGTGCGGGCTGGTGCGTGGCTGGAGCCTGCGCGCCGGCGCCCTGGACACCGAGGCGATGCCGGGCCAGGTCAAGGCCGCCCGCCGGGCCGTGCCCAACACGGGCGGCATCGGCATCGCCGCCGCGGTCTTCGGACCCCTGGCGGCGGGCCTGATCGGGCTGGAGTTCCTCCGCCCCGACATGCTGCCGGATTGGGCGGCCCCCCTTGGGGAACACCTCGAAGGCATGCGGTCGGTCCGCGCGATGGGCTGGGCACTGTTGGCCGGGGGACTCTGGCTCCACCTGCTCGGTCTGATCGACGACCGCCGCCCGCTGGGCCCCATGCTCAAACTGGCCTGCATGGTGGCCCCCCCGCTGCTGCTGGCCCTGATGCCGCAGGACACCCGCCTGCTCACCCTGCTGGACGGGCATGTCGGCGGCCCCTGGCTGAGCGTGGCGGTGACGGTGCTGTGGTTCCTCGCCGTGACCAACGCCATGAACTTCATCGACAACATGGACGGCCTGTGCGCGGGGGTCGCCGCGACCGCCGGGGCCATGTTCCTCGCGGCCACGCTGATCGGCGGACAGTGGTTCGTGGCCGGCGTGCTGGCCTTGCTGGTCGGCGCGTGCGCGGGCTTCCTGGTGTGGAACCGGCCTCCGGCCCGCATGTTCATGGGCGACGGGGGCTCGCTGGTGATCGGCTACCTGCTGGCGTTCACCACCACACGGACGACCTACCTCGATCCCGAGGGCGGGGTCACCCCCTGGTATGCGCTGATCATGCCGCTCGTCGTGCTGGCCGTGCCGCTCTACGACATGGTGTCCGTCACCGCGATCCGCCTGAGCCAGGGGCGGTCGCCGTTCGTCGGCGACTTGCAGCATTTTTCGCACCGGCTGGTCCGGCGCGGGCTCTCGACGCGCGCGGCGGTGGCCGTGATCGTCGGCCTGACCGGGGCGACGGGCATCTCGGGCCTGCTGCTGACCCGGGCCGAGCCGTGGCAGGCCTTCGCCATCGTGGCGCAGGTCGGCCTGCTGCTCGGCGTGCTGGGCCTGTTCGAGCACCGCGCCGAACGCGGCGCCAGACAACGCGGTGACGAACGGAGCGCCGGTCATGACTGAACGGATCAGGACGGCGGGCGGCTGGGCCGGGCTGCTGATCGTGCTGGCCGGTTCGTTCGGTCGCGCGGTCTGTCCGGCCGAGCCGTTCCCCTGGTGGGAGGCCGACCCGTTCCTGTTCGCGCCGCCGCTCGTGGGGATCACCCCGACCTGGGCGCTGGCGCTGAACCTGATCATCGTGCTCGGCTCGGCGCTGGTGCTCGCCTGCGCCCGCGGGGGGCCGGGCGCGGCCGGCGCGGCGCTGCTCACCGCGGGCCTGGGCGTCGTGGGCTGGCACGCGTGGACCGATCAGGAGACCGTCTCGGCCGGGGCGGATCTGGCCGCCGGCATGGCGGCGATCGTCGGAATCTGGGCAGGATCCGCGCTCTCCGGCGCACGCCGCGTCGTGGTCGGAACTGCGCTGGGCTTCGGCGTCCTGCTCGCCGCGGTGGGCGCTCAGCAGAAATACATCGAGCATCCGCGCACCGTCGAATCCTTCCAGCAGACCAGCGATGCGTTCTACCAGGCGCGCGGCTGGGATCCCGACGGCCCCGAGGCGGCCATGTACGAGGAGCGGCTGTCGCACGCCGAGCCGACGGGCTGGTTCGGCCTGACGAACGTGCTGGCGACCTTCGCCGGGGTGTCGGCGGTCGGCCTGATCGCCATGGCCCTCGGCCGGTCGCCCCGCCCGTTCCGCCTTGTCTTTCTTGCCGGCGCGGTGGCCTCCGCCTGGACCCTGATGACCACCGTCTCGAAAGGCGCGATCGGGGCGGCCGCCCTGGCGGGGCTGATCGTGGCCGTCATGTGGGGCGTGCCCCGGTTGCGCCCGTGGACCGTCCGGGCCGTGCTCGCCGGGGCGGTGTGCGTGGTGCTCGCCGTGCTTGCCCGGGGCGTGGCCGGTGAGCGGCTGGGCGAGCGGAGCCTGCTCTTCCGGGCCCAGTACATGCAGGGCACGGTGGCGGTCTGGACCGAGCATCCGCTGGTGGGCGTCGGACCCGGGCAGTTCCAGGACGCCTACACCCGGCTCAAATCACCGCGGGCCCCCGAGGAGGTCACCAGCCCTCACAGCGTCGTGTTCGACTGGGTCGGCCTCCTGGGCATCGGCGGCCTTGCCTGGGCAGGACTGCTCATCCTCGCCCACAGCCGCCGGACAGAGACCGACGACCCCGCGGAGGCCCCACCCGACCCGCCTCCGCCACCGGGACGGCACCTCGCCCGCGCCGGGGTGGGCGTGGCCTGCGTGTGCATTCTGTTGTCGGCCTTCGCCGGCCGCGCGGCCATCGCGCCCGAGTCCGCGGCCGCGCTGGTCATCGGTGGGATCAGCTGGTGCGTGGTCGCCGCGCTGGTCTGCCAGCAGACCGGCTCGGTGCGGGCCGCGGCGCTGGCGACGGGAGCGGTGGCCCTGATCCACGGCCAGCTGGACGTCACGCCGGTGTGGATCGTGTCCGCCCCGGCGTGGGGCGTGCTGGTCGGCGTGGGCCTGGGCGCGGTCCGGGCCGACCCGAGCGGCCGCGGGGCCCGCGCGGTCTCAACGCTGGCCCTCATAGGAATGGCCGTCCTCCTCGGGACGCGGCTGGCGGGCATCGCCGCGTGGGAGCGGGGGCTGCACGAGGCCGCCGCGTGGCCGCGGCTCATCTCACACGCCCGGGTCGAGCTGGACGCGGCCGAAGAGGGCGTCGATCCGGCCCGGCTGTCCGAACTGGCCGACCGCATCGGTGGCTGGCTCGGCGGTCGGCCGATCCCCGCGACGCCCGCGTCGCTGCGTTCCGCCCTCGAGCAGGCGACGCTGGCCGCCCAGGAGACCGCGGTCGGCGGCCTCCGCTCGGCCGTCTCGGCCCGGCCGGGGCACACCGGCACCCGTTCGGCCCTGGGCCGGGTGCTGGTCACGATCGCGGCGCGGGATCGGTCCGTGGCCGCGTGGCGGGAGGCCCTGCAGATCGCCGAAGAGGGCACCGTCGTGCGACCCGCAGACCCGGCGGCCTGGTCGTGGTTGGGGGCCATGCTCGAGCAGGGGGCCACCGCCGAGCCCGAGAACGCGGCGGCCTGGCTCCGCCGGGCCGCGGATGCCTGGATCGAGGGAGATCGTCTCACGCCGCACGCGCCGGGGTCGGCCGCCCGCATCGCCGAGTCGCTGCACCGGGCCGGACGTCCGGCCGACGCGGCCGCGTGGGCCGTCCGGGCCCTGGGACGAGATGACGGGCTGGATCTGGATCCCCGCCGACGCCTGGGAGCGGCCCGGCGGGCCTCGCTGGAGGTTCTCGCCCGGGCCGCGGGCGCCGACCTCGGACCGGGGGACGGGGCGGCGACTCCGGGCCCTTGAAACCGTAGGGTTTACGGCGCTACGATTCCCGCTGAGGAATGTGATTTCTGAACAGCGGATCCGTCCCGGAGTCGGGCCGACCGCGTGGATGGGAACGGTCCACCATGGACGACGCGGGCGACGCTGATCCTGAAACGGCCTGTCCGGCGACCCTCCGGGTCTCGGGCGCGGTCTGACGCCGCCGCCCTCCCGGACAAAGAGAACACACCCAACCGAAGCAGTTGACCGGTCCCGGTCGTGAATCCGGGCCGGCGAGTGATACACCCGGCGGCGAAGCCGGGCCGGGCAGGGACCCGGGATCGAGCACCGGTTTCGAGAACCGGGGATGAGCACCAAGACCGAGACGCCCGCGGCCTGACGCGGGGGGATCGAGCGAGAGGAACACGGCGATGGCCACCGACCTGACGAACATCCGCAATATCGGCATCTGCGCCCACATCGACGCGGGCAAGACGACCGTGACCGAGCGCATCCTGTTCTACACCGGCAAGAACTACAAGCTCGGCGAGGTGCACGAGGGCACGGCCACCATGGACTTCCTGCAGGAAGAGCAGGAGCGCGGCATCACGATCCAGTCGGCCGCGACCACCTGCCCCTGGACGCACAAGGGCCGCGAGTACAAGATCAACCTGATCGACACGCCCGGCCACGTGGACTTCACGATCGAGGTCGAGCGCTCGCTCCGCGTGCTCGACGGGGCCGTGGCCGTGTTCGACGGCAAGGAGGGCGTCGAGGCCCAGTCCGAGACCGTCTGGCGCCAGGCCGACCGGTACAAGGTCCCGCGCATGTGCTTCATCAACAAGATGGACAAGATGGGCGCGGACTTTGACTACTCCTTCAAGTCCATCAAGAAGCGGCTGGGCGCCAACGCCATCGCCGTGCAGATCCCCTGGGGCCAGGGCGACACGCTCCGCGGCATCATCGACCTGCTGGCGATGAAGGCCTACCAGTTCGAGCCGGACAGCTCGGGCGCCGTGGTCACCGAGATGGAGATCCCGGCCGACGAGCTCGAGCGGGCCAAGAAGTGGCGGCACGAGCTGATCGAGGGCGCGGTGACGCTCGACGACGATCTCATGGCCGAGTACCTCGAGGACGAGAACAGCGTGAGCGTCGAGGGCATCAAGAAGGCCCTGCGCAGGGGCACGATCGCCCGGGAGTGCTACCCCGTCTTCTGCGGCTCGGCCCTGAAGAACATCGGCGTGCAGCGGCTGCTCGACGGCGTCATCGACTACCTGCCCAACCCCGAGGAGGTGCCCGAGATGGTCGGCACCGACCCGCGCGACCCCGAGAAGAAACTCTCCCGCGCCCACTCCGACGAGGCGCCGTTCAGCGCGCTGGTCTTCAAGGTGGTCTCCGACACCCACGGCGACCTGACCTACATGCGGATCTACTCGGGCAAGCTCGTCAAGGGCAGCCGCACGATGAACCCCGGCAACAACAAGCGCGAGATCGCCTCGCGCATCTTCGAGATGCACGCCAAGGACCGCAAGCCCCTGGACGAGGTCGGCGCGGGCAACATCGTCGCCGTGGTCGGCATCAAGGACTCGATCACGGGCGACACCCTGTGCGACCCCGATCATCCCATCATCCTCGAGCGCATGACCTTCCCCGAGCCGGTCATCTCGATGTCGATCGAGCCCAAGACCGCCGACGACAAGCGCAAGCTGTCCGAGGCCCTGGTGACCATCCGCCGCGAGGACCCCTCCTTCCGCTCCGAGTACAACGAGGAGACCGGCCAGACCATCATCTCCGGCATGGGCGAGCTGCACCTTGAGATCATCAAGAACAAGCTCGTCCGCGACATGAAGATCGGCGTCGAGGTCGGCCGCCCCCGCGTGTCCTACCGCGAGGCCATCGCCGGCCCGGCCAACAACATCCGCGGCAAGTTCGTCAAGCAGACCGGCGGCCGCGGCCAGTTCGGCGACTGCACGATCAACATCATGCCCTTCACCAAGGAGCAGGCCGAGGCGGCCAAGCTCAACTTCAAGGACAACATCGCCTTCGAGAACAAGATCGTCGGCGGTTCGGTGCCCAAGGAGTACATCCCCTCGATCGAGTACGGCGTCCGCCAGACCGCGGCCAGCGGCGTGACCGCCGGCTACCCCCTGATCAACGTGAAGGTCGAGCTGATCGACGGCTCGTACCACCCCGTCGACTCCTCCCAGGTCGCCTTCGAGCAGGCCGGGCGCCTGGCGCTCCGCGAGGCGGTCGCCAAGGCCGGCAGCGTCCTGCTCGAGCCGATCATGAAGGTCGTCGTGACCACGCCCAACGAGTACATGGGCAACGTCACCGGCGACCTTTCCAGCCGCCGCGGCATGATCCTCGACCAGGAGGACAAGGGCATGATCAAGGAGATCACCGCCGAGGTGCCCCTGAGCGAGCTGTTCGGGTACACGACCGTCCTGCGCGGCCTGTCCCAGGGCCGGGCGGCCAACTCCATGGAGTTCCAGGAGTACCGCCCCATGCCCGCCAGCCTCCAGAAGGAAGTCATCGCTTCCGGCGGCTGATCGGCCGGATCGGCCGGATCGGGCCGGGCACATGCACGAACGGGCGTGGTCCTCTGGGACCACGCCCTTTTTCGTTCGGGTTGGGTGAAGGTCGGGACGGGGGGTGCCGACCTATCCTGACGGCCCGGACCGTGAGGGACGGCCGGCGGACGACGCACGGGAGCAGGCGATGGGTTATCGGTACCAGGCGGTGTTGCTCTTCGGCGCGCCGGGGGCAGGCAAGGGCACGCAGGGCAAACTGCTCGGCCAGGTGCCCGGCTATTTCCACCTGTCCACCGGCGACATGTTCCGCGCGATGGACCGCGGCAGCGAGCTTGGCCGCGTCTTCTTCGAGTTCTCCTCCCGCGGCGAACTGGTCCCCGACGAGATCACCGTCGACGTCTGGAGCCGCTACGCCCACGCGCTGACCGTGCTGAACACCTACCGCCCCCACCAGCACCTGCTCGTGCTCGACGGCCTGCCCCGCACCGTGCGGCAGGTCGACCTGATCCGCGAGCACGTCGACGTGGCCTGCGTCATCCACCTGACGGCCAAGGACCGCGAGAAGATGGTCCAGCGGCTGCGCGGGCGGGCCCTGAAGGAAAAACGGCTCGACGACGCGAAGGAGGAGGTCGTCCGCAACCGGCTGGACGTGTACGAGCGCGAGACCCGCCCCGTGCTCGACCGCTTCAACCAGTCGATCGTGCGCGAGATCGACGCCGTCGGATCGCCCGGCTCGGTGCTCCAGAAGATCCTCCAGGTCGTCACGCCCATCCAGGAGACGCGCTTCGGCAACGCCCTCGAGGACTGACGCCCCGGCTCCGCAGGCCGCCCGCCCGATCCGGGCGTCGCGGCAACGCCGGAACTCAGGGACGCTGCTGCGGCCCGCCGCTGGGCAGCGAGTTGACCTCGAACAGCACGCCCTGCGCCCCGGCCTGCTCGAGGACCGAGTCGAACCGGATCCCGTAGAGCGCAGGGAAGTTGAACGACTGGAAGTTCGCCGGCGGATGGAAATGGTGCGCGATCGGCACCACGTCGCGCAGCAGGTCGCTGGTCCCGAAGTGCTTCCACTCCTGCTCCCAGTTGCGGGCGCTGCGTCCGCTGCCCTTGAGCTCGCGGACGTCGACCGGGACCCAGATCACGCCGCGCACGTCGGGCGCCACCAGGGCGAACTCCACCCAGCTCTTGGCCGAGTTGTGCAGTCCCGATTCGTTCTTGTCGGCGCCGATGACGATCCGCGCGGGGATCCCCACCCGGCGCAGCACCGCGACGAGCAGGATGGACAGGTCGTGCTGCGAGCCGACCCGCCCGGTCGCGATCTCGGCGGCGTTCTGGATCCGGAAGCCGCCCATCAGCCCGTTGAGATTCAGCGAGATCTCCACCGTGCCCTTGACACGGATCTGCGAGCCCCGCCCGTCGCGGATGATGTTCCGCGGACGACCGAAGGGCTGCTCCGAGTTGGTCCCGTTCGAGCGGACGTGGTCGAGCACGTGCCCGGTCATGAACTTGGCCAGCTGCACGGGGGGGATCTGCTTCGGGTCGTTGCCCCCGGTCCAGCGATCGATCAGCGCCTGCACGGGGTCGGAGCCGTCCGGCGCCGGCCGGTCGTACGAGGGGTCCCGCGCCAGCCACCCCGCGGCCTCCGCCGGCCACTGATCCGGCCAGGGCAGGTTCCACGCCGCTCGCTGGTCGAACTCCGTTTCGTAGCAGTACATCAGGTGCTCGCCGGTGATCTGGAACTGGTCGGTCGAGATCGGCCGGTCCGCCTTGAGCAGCATGTACCACGCCTGGGATCCGGGCACCCGCGCACGCCGAGCGCTCACCTGGGCCCCCGTCAGGCTGTTGAACCGCAGCTCCCAGTAGGGGAACTGATCGTTGCCGGGATCGGACTGGGCATTGCCCGATTCAAAGACCACCGGGACCGCGATCTCCAGGTTCTCGAACGGACCGCCGGAAAGCACGTTGACCCCGGTCGGCACGCCGGACCGCGGGCGTCCGTCGGGAAAGACGAAGTAGCGGCTGGTGACCACCCACGCCTTCTGCCGCTTGTACTGCATGTAGGCGTTGTCGGCCGGGGGCTCGGGCGGGTCCGCCGCGGCGACGGCGGGCAGGCAGAGCAGGGCGAGGACGGCCAGCAATCGGATCATGGAGTGCCTCCCGGGCAACGCGGACTCTGACCCGGTACGCCGGATCCGCGGCGGGAGTTGCCGCCGGCGTGCGCGTACCATCCTAACCCGCCAAGCATCCACTGTTGCAAGGAGCATGCCCGGATGTCCCCCACGCCCCCCGCTTCCCCCGCCACCGGCCCCGCGTCGGCCGCCGGCACCCGCATCGAGAAGGACTCCATGGGCGAGATGCCCGTGCCCGCCGACGTGCTCTACGGAGCCTCCACCCAGCGGGCCGTGCTCAACTTCCCCATCTCCGGACGCCCGGTTCCGGTTGAACTGATCCTCGCCTACGCCCAGCTCAAGAGCGCCGCCGCCCGGGCCAACCGGACCCTGGGCAAGCTGGCCGCCCCGAAGGCCGAGGCCATCGAGGCCGCGTGCCGCCGGATCGAAGCCGGGCTGCCCGACCTCGGCGGGCTGGCACGCCACTTCCCGGTCGACATCTTCCAGACCGGCTCGGGCACCAGCACCAACATGAACGTCAACGAAGTTGTTGCCAATCTGGTGTGCGTTGCCAACGGCGCCCCCATTGGTTCGAGCAAGAGCGCCGAGTACCTCAAGAAGCCCGGCGCCGTCCATCCCAACGACGACGTCAACATGGGCCAGTCAAGCAACGACACCTTCCCGACGGCCATGCACGTGGCGGCCGCGGTGTCGATCCACAACCGTTTGCTCCCGGCCGTGCGCGCCATGGCTATTGAACTCGAGTCCAAGGCGGCCGCCTGGGACTCGGTCATCAAGATCGGGCGCACGCACCTCCAGGACGCCACCCCCATCCGTCTCGGCCAGGAGTTCTCCGGGTACGCCGCCCAGATGCGGTGGGCCGAGGACCGCCTGACCCGCGCCCTGCACACCCTGGGCGAGCTGGCCATCGGCGGCACCGCGGTCGGCACGGGGATTAAC
>CAYNRF010000052.1:0-18435 GCA_964399525.1 uncultured Phycisphaeraceae bacterium
TCGTGCGCCAACCGGCCCGCGAACGGGAACAGGAACACATGGAACCGCCCGCGGATCTTTGCGTGCTCGATCAGCAGTTCGTCTGGCGTGGGGATGGCCGAGAGATCCGCCTGCAGTTCGAGCAGCGGACGCACGGCCTCCATCTCCGGACCTGCGAAATCACCCGTCGCCGCCCGACGCAAGCGCTCCTGTACCGCCGCCGCCAACTGCGTCGAGAGTGGCATCTTGCCGCCGTTCCACCGCGGCACCGCCCCGACGACCGACCGCGCCTTCTCCACCGTCGCGGTCATCTCACGCAGTTTCTTGAGTTCCAGCACCTTGCCCGCGAACACGAAACGGTCCCCGAGATTCAGCCGCGCCACGAACGACTCCTCGATGCTGCCCAGCACCTTGCCGTTGGGGTACGCGACCTTCACCGCGTCGTCGGCCACGATCGTCCCGATGTTCATGCGGTGACGGGTGGCGATGGCCCGCGAGGCAACCTTCATCAGCCCGCCGATGTCCACCAGGCGGGCGTACTCGGGGTACACCGTCAGCGCCTCGCCGCCGCGGCGCACAAAGTCCATCGCCCAGGCCCACTCGGTGTCGGACAGATCGCGGAAGGCCCAGGTGGAACGGACCTCGGCCTTGAGGACGTCCTCGTCGAACCCCTCGGCCATGGCCGCCGTCACCAGGTGCTGTACCAGCACGTCCAGGGGCTTGGCGACCGGGGCGCGTGATTCCAGCTCTCCCCGCTCCACCGCGTCCCGCACCGCCGCGAACTCGATCATCTCGAACGCGTGCGTGGGCACCCCCACGATGCGGCTGGCCGCCCCCGGCCGGTGCCCCGACCGTCCAGCCCGCTGCACAATCCGCGCCACCCCCTTCGGACTGCCGATCTGGATCACCTGGTCCACCGGCGCAAAGTCCACGCCCAGGTCCAGGCTCGATGTGCTCACCACGCACTTGAGACCGCCGTCCTGACCTTTGAGCATCCGCTCGACCGTATCGCGCAGATCACGCTCCAGCGAGCCGTGGTGCAGCGCCACCCGCCCGATCAGGTCCGGGCTGGCGCGCACGATGGCCCGGAACCAGATCTCGGCCTGGGCCCGCGTGTTGGTGAACACCAGCGTGGACTCGGCCCCACGGATCCGCTCGACCACCGGCCGGACCAGCGCGGTGCCGATGTGCCCCGCCCACGGGTACCGCTCGACCGACTCGGGCAGCAGGCATTCGATCCCGATCGGCTTGTCCGCCGAGCCACGCACCATCTCCGGCGCGATCCGGTCCGGCCCCACCAGCACCTGCGCGGCCGTCTCCAAGTTTCCCAGCGTCGCGGAGACCCCCCACACCCGCAGCGCCGGAGCACACCCACGCAGCCGTGCCAGCGCCAACTCCGCCTGCACCCCCCGCTTGGTGGAGAGCAGTTCGTGCCATTCGTCGCACACCACGCACCGCAGCCCCTTGAGCTGCTGCAAGGTCTCCGGGTAGGTCAGCAGGATCGTCAGGCTCTCCGGCGTGGTGACCAGCGCCGTCGGCAACCGCTTGCGTTGTCGCGCCTTCATCGACGACGCGGTGTCCCCGGTCCGGGTCTCCACCGTCCAGCGCAGACCCAGCGCATCCGCCGACTCCTGCAACGCGATCGCCGTATCGTTCGCCAGCGCCCGCAGCGGCGTGATCCACACCACCCGGATCGGATCCGCCCCCCCGCCCCCACCCCCACCCCCACCCCCACCATCCGGCTCCTCTGCCAGCCGCTCCAGCACCGGCCCCAGCCACGCCGCGAAGGTCTTGCCCGTGCCCGTGGGCGAGAAGATCAGCCCGTCCCGTCCGTCGAGGTACGCCTCCCACGCCCGACGCTGGAAGTCAAACACCGTCCACCCGCGCGAGGCGTACCAGTCCGTCAACACCCTCGGCAGCTCGCGTGTCACGTCCGGTGGCTCTCCAGCAACGCCCGCAGCGTGTCCAGCGTATCCGCCTCGCCCGCGGGCTTGTCCGTCCGCCACCGCAGGATCCGCGGGAAGCGCACGGCGATCCCCGACTTGTGCCGCTCCGAGGCCTGCAGCCCCTCGAACCCCAGCTCGAACACCTGCTCCGCCTTCACCTGCCGGAACGGCCCGTTCCGCGCCGTCGTGTGCGACCGGATCCACCGATCCAGCCGCTCGATCTCGTCCTGCTCAAGGCCCGAGTACGCCTTCGCGAAGGTGACCAGCGATCGATCTTCACCCTCGCCGTCCCACACCGCGAAGGTGTAGTCCGTGTACAGATTCGCCCGCCGACCCGACCCCGGCTGCGCCGCTACCAGCACGGCGTCCACCGTGTACGGATCGACTTTCCACTTGAGCCAGCCGGGCGTCTCGCCGCTCCCCCCCTTCGTTCGCCCGACGCCATATACCGACCGACGGTGCTTGAGCATCAGGCCCTCGGCGCCGCGGGCCCGCGCCGACCGCTGCAGCCCCGCCAGGACTTCCCAATCCCCCGCCTCCACCCGCGGCGACACCCGGATCGTGTCGTCCCCCAGCCGATCAATCACATGTTCCAGCCGCGCCCGCCTTTCAGTGAATGCTTCCATCCGCAGATCACGCCCCTCGTGCTCGAGAATGTCATACGCCACCAGCACCGCCCGCGTCTCGTCAAACAACCCCAGCTGATGCGTCGGTGCGACCTTCCGGTTCAGCCGCGTCTGCAACGCCGCAAAGTCCAGCGGCCCATCGCCCCGCCACAGCAGTACCTCCCCATCGAGCACCGTCCCCCACTCCAGCCCGCCCGCCGCCGCCACGATCTCAGGGAACTGATGGGCGATGGGCTCCTCGCCCCGCGACCACAGCGCGATCCCGCCACCGCTCCCCCCACGCCGCACCAACTGCGCCCGGATCCCGTCCCACTTCCATTCCGCCACCCACTCGCTCACAGCACCAAGTTCGGCCACTTCTCCCTCTAACGCATGCGCCAGGAAGAACGGGTAGGGCCGCATCGCCTGGTCGGCGGGCGTTTCCGCCGAGAACAACGCGGCGTACGCCTGCGGTGTCGGCTCGAACGTCCCGATCAATCGCTGGGCCATCACGTCCGGCTCGACGCCCGCGACCTCCGCCAGCGCCCGCGTGACCAGCCGCTTCTGCACGCCCAGGCGGAACCCGCCGCGGATGAGCTTGTGATACACCAGCCGCTCGTCGGCCCCGAACACCGCCCACGCCTCGCGGATGATCCGCCGCTTCTCATCCTCCGACGCTCCGATCAACGCCAGCACACGCTGCTCCATCGTGCGGTGCAGTGGCTCGTCTTCGCTGCCGCGGCCTCCGCCCTCGGGCAGCAGCAAAGCGATCGTCTCCGACAGATCCCCCACCGCCGCGTGGCACTCCGCCATCAGCCACTCGGGAAGCCCGCTCTGCTCCATCGCCAAGGCCCGCAGCGCCCCCGTGCTCGCGGCCCCCTTCGGCCGGTTCCCGGTGAGCAGCGCCAGCCCCCAGCAGGCATCCTCCGGCGGCGCCTCCCGAAAGTACGCCTCCAGCGCCGCCAGCTTCTCGCCCGTCGCGGTCGTCGCGTCCAGCTCCATGAACAGCCGGGTGAAGCGACGCATCAGGCCACCTCCCCCGTGCCCGCCGCACCCGCGTCGTCGCCCTCACCCCGGTAGCGTGTCGGCACGACGAACGTCTCCACGCCCTCGCGCTCGGCCAGATACCGCGCGAGCGCCTCGCTCGAACCGTGCGTCACCCCCACCCTCTTCGCGCCCGTGCGTCGCACGGTATCGATCAATCCGTCCCAGTCCGCATGATCAGACAGCACGAATCCCCGATCCACCGATCCCCACCGCCGCCGCCCCCGCACCCGCATCCAGCCGGACACGAACGCCGTCCTGATCCCCCCCACTCCCTTGAACTTCCGGATCCACGCCGTGCCCGACGCCGATGGCGGGCACACGATCAACCCCCGCCCCTTCAGCTCCCCCGCGGTCGCTGCGTTCGCGTGCATCCACGCCGGCAGCGTGATCCCCGCCTCCTGGTACACCCGCGTCGGCCCGTGCAACGCCCCGTGCAGCCCGATCGGCCCGATCGACGCGTCCAGCCCCGCCAGCACCCGCTGGGCCTTCCCAAGCGCGTACGCCAGCACCACCGTGGTCCGATCGGCGTCCGCGTTCACGCGCCACCATGCGTTCAGATCGTCAAAGACCGCTTGGGTATCACCCCACCGATAGATCGGCAACCCGAAAGTCGACTCCGTGAGGAGCACATCGCACTTCACCGGTTCGAACGGTTCGCAGGTCGGGTCCGGCTCGACCTTGTAGTCCCCCGTCACCACCCAGACCGGCCCTTCGTCCGGCGCCACACGAATCTGCGACGATCCGAGCACATGCCCCGCCGGATGCAGCGACACCGTCGTCGCCCCCAGCCGCACCGGCTCACCGAACGCCGGCGTGTGCGCCTCCACGACGCTCGTCATCCGCGACCGCATCAACGCGATGGTGTTCGCCGAGGCGATGTAGCGCCCGCACCCCGGTGTGGCATGGTCCGCGTGCGCGTGCGTGACCACCGCCACGTCCACCGGGCGCCACGGATCGATGTGGAAACCCCCGGCCTCGCACCAGAGCCCGCGGTCCGTCGGCACGATCAGATCGCTCGCACGCACGCCGGATTGTTCGCGCCCCGCCGTCACGCCGGCCCGATCAGCACCGCTTCGCCCGCCAGCCCCGGCCCGAAGGCCAGCGCCACCATCGGCAGCCCATCCCTCCCGCCCCCCGCCCCGCCACCCCGCTCCAGCATCCGCCGGATGATGAACAGGATCGTCGGCGACGACATGTTCCCGTGCGATTCCAGCACCGCCAGCGCGTCCGCCACCTGCTCGGTCGACAACCCCAGCGCCTGCCGCACCCCCTCCACGATCCGCGGCCCGCCCGGATGCACCGCCCACGATCCGACCTCATCCCGCCGCATCCCCAGTCCTTGCAACCATCCGTCGACCCACGCCCCGACATGGTCGCGCAGCAGCCCCGGCACCTTGGCCGAGAGCGACATCACAAAGCCGTGATCCCCCACCCGCCAGCCCATCTCGCCCATCGAATCGGGGAACAGGTGTGCCCCGAACGCCTGCAACGCCCCCAGCGACGAACGCCCGGCATCGCCGCTGATCACGCACGCCGCCGCCCCGTCGCCGAACAGCGCGTTGGCGGTCACCGCACCGTCCACCGGGCGGTACTGGAAGTGCACCGAGCACAACTCAACGCAGCACAGAAGCACCACCGCGCCCGGCTCGGCCTGCGCCAGCGCCGCCGCCACCCGCAGCCCGTTGATCGCGCCGTGGCAGCCCATATAGCCGATCATCGTCCGCTGGACCTGCGCGGAAAGTCCCAGCGAGCGGATCAGCTCCACGTCCACGCCGGGGGCATGGAACCCCGTGCAGGACACCGTCACCAGGTGTGTGACCTTCGAAGCAGCCACACCCGCCCGCTCCAACGCCTCTCGGCAGGCGTCCCCGGCCAACTCCGGCGCCACCTGCCGGTAGCGCAGCATCCGCTCCGCCGTGCCCGGACCATCCTCCCGCACCGCCTCGAAAAAGGTCGACTGCCCGTGCTCCGCGATCGCCGTCTGCCGCGTCCGCACGCCTGTCTGCGCGTACAGCGTCGCCAGCGAGCGCCCCCGCTTCTCGTTGAGCCGCATCAACTCGGCCGCGATGACCGCCGCCCGGTCCTGATCCAGATCGAACCGCGGCGTGGCCGTCCCGATGGCGTGCAGACAGACCGTCATGCGTGACCCCCGGCGCCGATCATCCGCCCCACCACCGCAGAGCCCGCGTGCGGCCGACCGCCCAGCAGGGCGAACGCGGCCCGCATCGCCGCGGGCGACCGCAGCCCGAGCGCCACCGCTCGGCAGCGCATCCGCCGGGACCGGAACATCCGTGCATGCAGACGCGCCCACACGTCGGTGTGGCCCGCCGACAGCGCCTTATTCAGCACCGGCGCCAGCGCCGCCGCTCCCGCCAGCGCCCACGACATTCCTTCGCCCGTGATCGGCTCGACGTAGCCCGCGCTGTCGCCGACCCGATAGATCGATCCCCGCTGGGCTGGCGTCCGGCGCGTCAGGGCGGGCGTGCCGACCCACCCCGCCGCGGGCGTCCGCGCGGCCACCCCGGCCTCGTCGCAGATCGCACGCACCGCCTCCGCGGGCGATCCGCACGAGCGCAGGAACGCCGGGTCCACCGCGGCCGCCCAGTTCGCCATCGCGTCCTCGGTCACGATCCGCCCCACATACCCGCGCTCGCCGACGATCATCGTCAGCTCATCGGCCCCGAAAACCCCACCCACCCCGTCCTCCGCCTGCGTCGTCGCCGCCCCCACGCCGATCCACGAGCGTGGATCCACCCGTGCGCCCCCGACGCCGTCGGGCTCGGCGGCCCGCAGTCCGCCCGCCACCACCACGCTCCGCGCGCTCAGCACCACCCCATCCACCGACACCGAGCCGCCCTCATCCCATGCCGCCCGCACCCCGGAAACGAACACCGCCCCGGCCAGTTCGGCGCTCCGCGCCAGCGCCGTGTCCAGCGCCCCGCGTGACACCGCCACCATCCCCCGCATCGGGACCACCAGCGAACGGCCCCGCCAGACCAGCCGTGTCCGCTCTACCGGCCGGGCGCCGATCGATCCCAGCAGCGCGCCCAGGCCCACGCGTTCCAGCGTCCGCACCCCGGACCCGCCCAGACACGCCCCGCAAACCTTCCAGCGCGGAAAGGAGGCCTTCTCGACCAGGAGCACCGAACGCCCCCGGACCGCCAGCTCGCGAGCCGTCAGCGATCCGCCCGGCCCGGCCCCCACCACGACCGCGTCCCAGGCACGATCGGCGAGATGACGCGGATCGATGCTCACGCCGCGCTCCAGACCAGCGTCATCCGGGCCGGGAAGCACCGCGTGATCTCCGCCCCGATCATCCCGGCGCGCGTCGCCAGTTCGGCGAGTTCATCGGGCGTCCACGCCGCCCTGGCCGAGATCGCGGCATCGGAGTGCACCACGCCCGAGCGCGTCACCACCCACGGCACGGTGTTGGCCAGCACCGATCCCCACGCTCCCCGACGCAGATCGTTCACCGACACCACGCCACCGGACTGCCGCACACTCTCGCGCATGTGCGCCAGCACCGCCACCGCCTGCGCTCCGGTCAGGTGGTGCAGGAACAGCGAGCACACCGTCAGATCCGCGGAGGGCAGGGGACCGGCCACCGCGTCCAGGACGACGCCGCGGGCCGTCATGCCCGCGTCCTCCGCCCGCCGCGTGGCCGCCTCAACCGCCCGGGGGCTGATGTCCGCAAGCGTCAGCGTGGCGTCGATCCCGCCCCGCCGGCCCGCGGCCAGCAAGGACACCGCGACGTCGCCGCTGCCGGTCCCGACATCCAGCACGCGCACCGGGCCCGCGCACCGTGTCGCCACAGCCCGCAGGGCCGGCAGGTGCGTCCGGCCCGCGCGCGAAAGACGGTTGATCCTGGCCAGCCCGCGAAGCGCCCGGGCGTGCGCCCCGCCGTCCAGCGACGGATCGTCCATCCTCTCGGGCTCGAGCACACGCGCGGTGATAAGCGGCTCCTGTTTGCGGTCGACTCACAGGCGGCGGATCCATCCATCCTATCGCCCGGAAACACCGCCAACGCTTCGCCGCCGCCCGGCCTCCCGATTCCGGCCCCCGCCGGGGTCAGTCCAGCCGTGTGAGCAGGTCATCCACCGCGGCCCGCAGCTGCCGATCGAAACCGTCGGCCTCGTCCCGCGGCGTCTGCTCCACGATGATGTCCGGGACGGCCCCGTTGTTCTCCATGTCCGTCCCGTCCGGCAGGAACCAGCCCCGGAACGGCTGCCGCACCCGGGTGCCGTCCACCAGCGTGAAGGCCCCGGTCGAGATCACGCTGCCATGGGTCGGCACGCCGACCAGGGTCCCGCGCTTGAGCGTCTTGAACGCGTGGGAGATGATCTCCGCGTTCGAGAAACTCTTCTCATTGCAGAGCATGTTGACGGGCCCGTTGAACCGCTGGATGAAGAGGCGATCGCGCGGATACCCCTTGTCCCGCTCCGGGTCCGCGCCCCGCGCCAGCGTGTAGGCATGGAAGGGATACATCAGCGACGCCAGCACGCGGTCCGTCGTCCAGCCGCCGCCGTTGCTGCGGACGTCGATGATCAGGCCTTCCTTGCGGTAGGCCGCCGCGAACAGGTCCCGCTCGTACTCGACCAGGTCCGGCGCCCCCATCGAACGGATGTGCAGGTACCCGATCCGACCGTCCGACCACTCGGCCACCTTCGCCGCGTTGGAAAGCTGCCAGTCGTCATACCGCATGTTGCGCTCTTCGCCCGAGGACACCGGGGTGACGAGCAGATCCAGCGACCGCTCCACGGCCGCCACGCCGTCCCCGCCGCCGATGACGCGCCGCACGGTGACGATGGTTTCCTCGCCGGTCCGCGCCCGCAGCCGCTGATCCAGCGATTCCCCGGGCTTGAGCGGCTCGAGCTCGATCCCCGTGATCACGTCGCCGACCCGCAGACGCATCTCGCCTGAGTTGGTGCGCAGCCGCGGCAGCACCTTGTCCACGCGCCACGAGCCGTCCTCCAGCGGCGTCGCGTCGATGCCCAGCCGCCCCGAGGAACGGAAATCCGGGTTCGAGTAATCTGACGGCGGCGTCACACCGAGGTGCGAGGCGCTCAGCTCGCCCATCAGACGCATCCCGATCTCGGCGAACTCGTCCGAAGTCCACGCCCGAGCGGCCAGTTCCGCATACTGCTCCGTCAATCCTTCCCAGTCCAGGCCCTTCATGGTCGGGTGGTAGAACGTCCGCCCCAGCGTCCGCGCCATCTCGCGGAACTTCTGCAGGCTCAGCGCCTCGTGGTCGATCGCCACCGTGTGCGAGATGCCCACCCGCGTCTCCGAGCCGCCCGACGGCCCGACCATCACCGCCCGACCGGAAGAGAGCATCACGACCTTCGAGCCGTCCCGGGACACGTGCTGCACGCTCCCGCTCGTCGCCAGGCGCTTCTCATCGGACCCGTCGAGCTTGGTCGAGTACACGCCCGAGGTCCCCCCGGCCCCGCCCTGCGCCCGGAAGATCACCCGGTCGCCCGAGGGCGTGATCTCGAGGTTCCCCTCCCCGCCCAGATACCGTGTCACGCGACGCAGTCGCCGGTACGCGTCCTCGAGGTCCTCCGGCGTGAACGCCGGCTCGTTCGCCTTCTTCTCCGCCGCCTTGCTGTCTGCGGACGCGGGCTCGTCCGTCCCCGCGGCATCCCAGTCGATCGGATCGATCACGCCCAGCTTCTTCACCGCGTCGTTCCGCGCCTTGAAGTAGGCCTCCATCTCCTGCGAGGTCCTGGCTTCCAGATCGCGGTCCAGCATCACCGCGAACACGTCCATCTCCGCGCCCTCCCGCTCGGACAGGTACGCGAGGATCTTGCCGTCGTCCGACCAGCGCGGGCTCACATCGTTGCCCGGATGCTTGGTGATGTTCACCGGCTCCCAGGAACCGTCCACGGGCATCACGAACACGTCCGCGTTGAAATCCTCGTCGTTCACGCTGTACGCGATCGCCTCACCCGTCGGCGACCAGCGGAAGTCCTGCCGGAAGTCCCACGACTCCAGCATCAGCGTCTCCTCCCCCGTCCGCAGATCCCGCACCACGAGGTCGCCGAGCGTGCGACCGAACGCCAGCTTCAGCCCGTCGGGCGAGGGCGTCGGACGCCGGTCCTCGGTGTCCGCCACCACGATCGGATGGATCTCGAACCGCATCGCGTCGTGCCAGCGCTCGGCCACCTTCGGCCTGGACTTCTTCTCATCCCGGCCGCTCTTCGCAGGCTCTTTCTCGGTCGCATCCCCCTCCGCGTCGTCTCCCTTCGCCTCCACCCCCTCCTGCTCGTCCTTCTCCGCGGCCTCCGGCTCCTCCACGGGCTCGACCTTCGTCGCTTCACCGAAGCGATCCCGCAGCTCCCCCCGCGTCAGCGACACCGTCGCCGCGTAGATCGAATCGGTCCCTTCCCGGTCCGACACGAAGTACAGCCGCGACATATCCGGCGACCACGCGATGTCTTTTTCGCGCGCGGCGCCTTCCGTGACCTGCCTGCTGGGGCTCCCGTCCTCGACCGCCCGCACGAACACGTCGCCGAACGCCACGAACGCCATCACCTTCCCGTCCGGGCTGAGCACGGCTTCATCCGCGTCCGAGCTCACGTCGCGCGTGGCCCGCTTGGGGAACGCGTCGGCCGGGGCCGTGATCGTCAGCCGCCTGGGCGTGTCCAGACGCTTGCCCTTGAACCGCGCCACGTACAGCCCGTCCCACTTGACAAACGCGACGGTCCGCCCGTCCGCCGAGACGTCGAACGAGCTGATGTCCCGGTCATCGAACTCCGTCAGCCGCAGCGGCTCGGTGTCCTTGCCCACCTCCATCGCCCACAGCCCCACCGTGTTCTGCTCGCCCGGCCCGCGGTCCGACAGGAACAGAAGAGTGCCCTCGTTCCGCCACTTCGGATGCGCATCGTGCCCAGCCCAATCGGTCAGGCGTTCGAACGACCCGTCCTTCGCATTGAACAGGAACAGGTCCTTGTTATCAGCCCCCCGATAGTGCCGGCGCGTCAGGCTGGTGCCGCCGCGCTCGAACGCAAACGAGCCGTTCTCCGGGTTCGCCGAAGCCTCCTGACCGAACGCGTCGTGCAGCCGAACCAGCGGCCCGCCCTCGAACGCCACCCGGTACGGGCGCGCCGACCGGTACGTATCCCCCTCCACGGATCCCGACACCAGCACATGCCGGCCGTCCGCCGAGAACCCCGACAGGCTCACGCTGGCGTCGTCGAGCGTCACCTGACGTACGTCCGTGCCGTCCGGCCGCATCACGTGCACCGCCCGCCGACCGCTCCGCTCGGACTCGAAGGCGATCCAGGCCCCATCCGGGCTCCACACCGACGCCAGCTCGTCCGCGGGGTGGGCCGTCAGCCGGACCGCGGTCCCGCCGTCGGCGTCCACCCGCCACAGATCGCCGCGCCATGAGAACACCACGAGCCGCCCGTCCGGGCTCAGCGAAGGAAATCGCGGCAGGTCCACCTCACCGGCCCGGAGCGCGGACGCGGCGGACGCCAGCAGACAGAACCCGCAGAAAAGAACCCGAACGCTTCGCGCCATTGCCAACACTCCATTCGCTGGGACACCGACCAGGGCCGCGGAGCCGCGACCGGTCAAGCACTATACCAGCATGTGAGAACAGGGTCGCACATGGCGCAACCGCAGTTCGGCCAGCAGGTTGCGACCGCTGCGCTCGGCCGCTGCAGCGGCCCGGGCCAGAATGAACCCCGATTCATGGGGATTTCAGCACGGCCCCACCCGCCGGTCGCATCATTCTTGAACCGGTCGGGCAGAGGGCCCGGCCGCCAATCACCGTCTGTTCCGAGAGGGCCCGTCGCCATGAGATCCATGTCCAAACACTCCGACCGTCTGATTGTCGCAGCCCTGGCCGCGCTGTTCGGCCTGCTCGGTCTGAGCCTGACCGGTTGCAACACGACCGAGGGCGTCGGACAGGACATCGAAGCCGCGGGCGAAGGAATTCAGGACGCCGCGGACTGACCGCACCCGTCCCGACACGCCAAAGGAGAATGTCATGCTGACCTGGGCCGTCGTCTTTTTCATCGTCGCCATCATCGCCGCCGTGTTCGGATTCGGCGGCATCGCTGCGGGCGCCTCGTCGATCGCGCAGATCCTTTTCTTCATCTTCCTCGTGCTCTTCGTGCTTTCCCTGATTTACGGCCTGATCAAGGGCAGAAAACCTGTTGTCTGACCGGGCGTGCGTGACGCCCGCGGGGCGCGCCGTCCAGAGACCAACCATGTTCAAGGAGATGTTCATGCTTTCAAACAGTCCGCTGATCACCCGCGCCGCCGGAACGTTGCTGCTGGCAGCGACCGCCGCGGCCCTGTCCGCCTGTGATGTCGACGAAGGCCCGGCGGAGGAAGCCGGACGGGTCGTCGATGACGCGGCCGAGGACGCGGCCGATGCGGTCGAGGATGCCGCCGACGACCTCGAAGACGCGGGCCAGGACCTCGAGAATCCCTGAACAACCCGGCGATCCCCGAACTGCGCCGGAAAGAAAAAACGGTCCTCAGTTCAGCGCCCTGTCCCGCGACGGGGCTTTTCTCGTTTCCGACCAACGCGGCCGACGCTTCCGGCCGGCGACGGTCGCCAGAAACTGCACACACGGATGCCGCCTGAGCGAAGCGATCGCCCGCTTCGAGAGCGCCCGAACACCCCACACCGTCCCGAGGAAGATCGACCCGAGGAAGATCCAATGCTGCCAGGCGGGCGCCGGCAGACCATCCTGGAACAGGCTTCGCCCGGTCCAGCCCGCGGCCGCGGCGCAGCACGCCGCCGGCCACAGATCCCTGCAGATCGAGTACATCCGTCGCATCCGGGGCCATTCGGGCCGCGCATGAAGAACGAGCCAGATCCCGCATGAGGGTCAACTCATCCGGCGTGGCCCGGTTGCGTGCCGACCAGCGGCAGCCGAACCTCGAACACGCACCCCCCCGCTTCCGCGTTCGCGGCGGAGATGCTCCCGCCATGCAGCTCCGCGATGCCCTGGGCGATGGCCAGCCCGAGCCCGTGACCCGTGCCGCGCCCGCTCCGCTGGTTGTCGGCCTGGCGGAACCGGTTGAACACCGTGGCGATCTGATCGCACGGGATCCCCGGGCCTTCGTCCCTGACCCGCACGTACAGCCACCCATCGCGGATCTCCGGCCGGACATCCACACGCCGGCCGGGCGGGGTGAACCGGATCGCATTGCGGATCAGGTTGTCGAGCATGGTCCGCAGCAGGTCCGGATCTCCCGCGACGCTCGCGTCCAGATACTGCTCTTCTTCCATCAGGGTGGCCGAGAGCAGGACCTTGTTCTGCTCGGCCATCTTGGCGCAGTGCTCGACCGCGTCCATCGCCAGATCGTTCGCACCGTACTTCCGCCCGCGCACCCCGTGGTACTCGTCCCGCACCCGCGCCAGCGTCAGGAAACTCTCCACCAGACGCCCGAGCCGCTGCATTTCCTCCTGGGTGGAGGCCAGAAACTCGTGGACGTGCTCGGAAGCGTCCCCGATCCGCAGCGTCTGGGCCTCGGCCAGCACGACGGCGATGGGCGTCTTCAGCTCGTGGGACACGTTCGTCAGAAAGCGCTCCTGCGCCTCGAAAGCGTCCCGGATCCGCACCCGCGCCTCCTCGAGCTGATCCCGCAGCCGCGCCAGCTCCGTGTTCTGAACGGGCATGTCCAGTTGATGATCGAGCGAATGAGGACCCAGCTGGCTCGCGAGCCGACGCAGCCGCTCGAACGGCGCCACCGCGATCCCGGCGATGTACCATCCGCACGCCGCGGTCACAAGCGGCCCGAGCACCGCGGACAACGCGAAGAGCCGCCCCACCAGCGCGAGCTGGTCGCTGGCAAATCGGTCGTCGGAACCCACAACCAGCACGTACGGCTCCAGATCCGCCCCGAGCATCACCATCGCCGCCGCGCGCACACGGGGAGGCATTTCACCGGCGTCACTCGCACCAGACCCCGCCTCCGCTCCCCCAACGGGCTGGAGCGACAGATGCACCACTTCACCGCTGGCCAGCACCTTTGCGACCGGCACCTCGCCGGCCCGGAACCAGGAGTCACCCGGGATCGCCGACCGACCGTCCTTGCGCAGCACGTCGATCATCAGCCGGTTGGAGCCCGCCCAACTCGACCGATCCGCCGCCAGCCGCTCCAGCCACGCCCTGTCCGTCCCGGGCACCATCGCCGAGATCTCGTCGACAAGATCTTCGGCTCGCTCGCGCAGGCGCTCGTTGAACACCTGCTCGATCGAGGCCGACTGATAGATCCACAGCACCGCGCTGATGGACCACTGGATCAGGGTGAAGATCGCCACGACCCACACCGTCAGCCGCAGCCGCATCGACACCCGCGGCCGCCCGTCCCACCCACGCTCGCCCGGGGCGTCCGCCATCCGTCAATCCATGATGCCGAAGCGGTAGCCCGCGCCCTTGATCGTGTGGATCAGCTCCCGCTCGAATCCCCGATCGATCTTCTTCCGCAGCGACGAGATGTACACGTCGATCACGTTGCTCCCGGGCTCGAAGTTCATGTCCCAGACCTTCTCGGCGATCTGCGTCCGCGACAGCACCCGGTTGGGATTGCGCATCAGATACTCGAGCAGCCCGAACTCCTTGTTGGAAAGCTCGTGATCCTCGCCCGCACGCCGCGCCGTCCGCGTGTACAGATCGAGCTCCAGATCCTCCATCACCAGCGTCCGACCCTCGCTCGCCTCGCCCCGCCGCAGCAACGCCCGCACCCGGGCCAGCAGCTCCTCGAACTCGAACGGCTTCGTGAGGTAGTCGTCCGCACCGGCGTCGAGCCCCGCCACCTTGTCGTGCGTGGCCGACAGCGCGGTGAGCATCAGCACCGGCTTCTTGACCTCCCTGCGACGCAGGTTGCGGCACACATCCACCCCGTCCCGATCGGGCAGCATCACGTCCAGAATCACCAGGTCGTAGGGTTCGATCACCGCCAGTTCTTCGCCCTCGTACCCCGTGTGGCACGCGTCCGCCGCATACCCGTGCTCGACCAGACCGCGCTGGATCGCCGTCGCCATCTTCGGATTGTCCTCGATGATCAGCACCCGCATCGCTGTCCTCCTCTGCGTAAACCCCCGCAAGGCAGTGTAGTGGCGCGCACGCATCCCCGTGACGGGTTCGCGTGGCCGCGGGGAGATAAATATGTTTTCATGCCATGATGACCGGCGCGCACCGTGTTCAAAAAACCGCGCCATCGTGCCGCGAAACCGCCTGCCTTTGCCGCACACGCCACAGATCCACCGCTGGGCCGATCAGACCGTTCCCGTCGTGATTGCTCGGAAACTGCCAACGCCACGCTCGCGGATCCCGCGACCGATTTTCCGGCGATGCGACCGACCGCATTCGTCCTGTCACGCGCCTCATTCCCGGCCGCGCTGCCGCGTTTCGCCTCTTGGCCGTGCTTCTCGACCGAACTGTCTTTGCGCGATCCTCACGCACACCGCCCGGACACACCCCCGACAGGAAGGTAATCTCTCCGTGACCCATCCAACCCCTCGGAGAAGCCGATGACCGTTCTGCTCACCGCCGCACTCGCGCTCGCCATGCATGTTTCAGCCCAGCCCGTTCCTTCGGCCACCGCCCGGGGGCTGGTGTTCGAAGATGCCAACGCCAACGGCCGCCGTGACGCCGGCGAACGAGCCCTCCCCGACGTCCTGGTCACCAACGGCCTGGACGTCGTCCGGAGCGACGCCCAGGGACGCTACCAGCTGCCTCTGCACGCGAAGGACGCCGTCATCTCCGTCGTCAAGCCGGCGGGCTACGCCACCCCGCTCAACCACCACAACATCCCGGTGTTCCACTACATCCACCGTCCCGACGGCTCTCCGGACGACACGTTCCTGTACAAGGGCCTCGAACCCACCGGCCCGCTGCCCTCGTCCATCGACTTTCCGCTGATCCGCACGAACGAGTCCGACCGGTTCGACGTCATCCTGGTCGCCGACCCGCAGCCGTACAACACGCAGGAAGTCTCCTGGTACGGCCGCGACGTCATCACGGAGCTCGCCGAGACCCCCGCCGCGTTCGCCATGGCGCTGGGCGATCTCGTGGGCGACCGGCTCGAACTGTTCGAGCCCTACAACCAGATGAACGCCCTGACCGGCCACCGCTGGCACAACGTCTACGGCAACCACGACATGAACTTCATGTCCCCCGACGATGAGCATGCCGCCGAGACCTTCCTGCGCGTCTACGGCCCCACCGACTACGCCTTCGCCCAGGGCCGGACGCTCTTCATCGTGCTCGACACCGTCCACTGGAACGGCTTCGAAGGCCTGCGCGCCGACGGCCGCCCGCGCAACGGCAACTATGTCGGCCGTGTCTCCGACCGGCAGGCCGAGTTCGTCCGCAACCTGCTGGCGCACACCCCAACCGACCACCTGATCGTCATCGCCACCCACATCCCGCTGATGGGCTTCGGCGAAAAGGAGGTCACGCAGAATCTCGAGGCGCTCATGCAGGCGCTCTCGACCCACCCCAACACGCTGTCGGTGTCCGGCCACACCCACGTCCAGCGCCACTTCTTCCTGGGCTCCGAGCACGGCTACACCGCGCCCGACGGCGCCACGCACCACCACTACAACATCGCCACCGCCTCCGGCACGTGGTGGCGCGGCGCCCTCGACGAGCGCGGCATCCCCCACACCATGATGCGCGACGGCGCCCCGAGCGGATACGCCATTCTCTCCATCGACGGCAACAACTACACCGCCCGCTACAAGCCCGCGGGCTTCCCGGCCGACTACCAGATGAACATCCTCGCCCCCGACGAGGCCGCCGGCGCCGAGCCGTTCCTGGTCAACGTCTTCAACGGCAGCGAGCGTTCCACCGTCGAGTTCCGCCTGGTCGGCCTGTCCGACTGGGCCCCCATGGCCCACGCCCCCCAGCCCGACCCCCGCTACACCGAGATGGCCGAGAACGACACCAACCCCACCGGCGGCCGTCGCCCGCTCAACAAGGCCGCCGAGTCCACCCACATCTGGTCCGGCTCCCTCCCCGCCGGTCTGCCGGCCGGCACCCACTGGCTCGAGGTCCGCACCACCGACATGCACGGCCAGACCCACACCGCCCGCCACCCGATCCGCGTCAACTCCCCCCAGACCAGCGCTTCCGAGCCCATGCCCTGATCCGAGCACTCCCCCGAACGCGAAACGCCCGGCCGACGCCGGGCGTTTCTCATCATCCCAAACACCCCGGAGTGGATTCGAACCACTGACCTGCGGATTAGAAGTCCGCTGCTCTATCCAGCTGAGCTACCGGGGCTCCCGGGGCCGCCACGCGCCCCGCCCTGACAGTTTCGCCCATTCCGACCCGTTGTCAAAGCGCCGCCCCGTCTTTGATACCCCCATGGCACTGCTGTTCCATCCCGCCGGCGGACCCCGCTTCCTCCTTCTGGTGCTCGCGATCCTCCTTCTCCCCGCCTGCCTCGCGGACACTCCGACCCGTACCGAACCGCCATCCCACACTCTCACGATCGCCACCTGGAACATCGAGGACGTCCGCACCGCCGATCTGCTCGACCCGACCCCCGACGCCGCGGCCCGCCTCAAGGCCATCGCCGCCACCATCGACGCCCTGAACCCCCAGATCCTGCTCCTCAACGAGATCGCCTACGACCGCCCGGACGCCCCGGACTGGCCCACGGGCCCGACCAACGGCCCCGGCCGCAACGCCCAACGCTTCGCCGACCGGTACCTCCCCCACCGCCGCTTCAGCGCCTGGATGCCCGAATCCAACACGGGCGAACCCTCCGGTCACGATCTGGACCGCTCCGGCCAGGCCGTCACCGAGCCGCCATCCTCCGACCCCACCCGGACCCAGACCCCGGCCCACCGCGCCTTCGGCAACGACGCCTTCGGATTCGGCACGTTCCCCGGTCAATACGCCATGGGCCTGCTCGTCGCCCCGGGCTTCGAGATCCTCCACGACCAGATCCGCACCTACCGCCTCTTCCGCTGGGCCGACCTCCCGGACGCCCAGCCCCCGACCCTTCCCGACGGCTCGCCCTGGTACACACCCGAGGCGTGGGCCGCGTTCCGGCTGCCCTCCAAGACCCTCGCCGCCGTCCCGGTCCGCCTGCCCGATGGCGCCGTCCTCTACTGCGTCATCTCCCATCCCACGCCCCCGGCCTTCGACGGTCCGGAAGCCCGCAACAAGCACCGCAACCGCGACGAGATCCGACTGCTGCGGGCCTACCTCGACGACGCCCCCTGGCTCACCGACGACCGGGGCCGCCCCGGTGGCCTTCCGCCGGGGGCCCACGCCGTCGTCCTCGGCGACCTCAACGCCGATCCCCGCGACGGCTCCTCCATCGGCGACCCCATCGCCCATCTCCTGGCGGCCCCCGCCCTCGCCCCGGACCCCGTCCCCGTGTCTGACGTGCCCATGGAAAATCTCGATCCCTGGGACACGGCCATGTTCCGCCTCCGCGTTGACTACGTCCTCCCGACCCGCGCCATCGCAGTTCGCCGCACCGGCGTCTGGCGAGACTTCGCACCGGCGGAAACACCCCCGTCCGATCACTTTCCCGTCTGGGCGGAAATCGTCGTGCCAGGCACGAAACCCCGCTGATCGACCTATCATGTTTGCGTGACCCAGACCGCCGTTTCCGACCCCCCGATCCCCGCCGATCGCCCCGCCTCCGGGGTGCTGTCCGCGTGCGTGGAGACCACCAAGCCGGGGATCACCCGTCTGGTCACGATCACCGCCTGCGTCGGCCTGATCCTCGCGGGCCTGCATCACGGCGGCCTGGATCTCTGGGACTGGGTCCGGCTTGCGGCGGGGGTTGTGATCGGCACCGCTTTGGCCGCGGGCGGCGCCAACGCGCTCAACCAGTGGTACGAGTCCGACCGCGACGCCCGCATG
>CAYNRF010000053.1:0-18276 GCA_964399525.1 uncultured Phycisphaeraceae bacterium
GCTCCCCGCCGCTCCCGTCGAACAACCCCCACGGGCTCATCGCCGCGTAGCTGGCCACATCCAAATGGAACTGCGTTCCCGCGTTGCTCGTCCCGCCGTTGTCCGGAAGGTCGTAGATCGCCGGGCTGTCCGACCCGTTGTGGTACAGCCAGTAACCGCCGGCCCCGCCGTCTTTATCCGGATCCCAGTACATACCCTTTGTCCACTCGCTGACGCTGGGAATCCAGAAGGTCGATCCCGGGTTCCGCACCGCCTGGTCGGTGAGTTGATTCGTGTTCGGGTCGCGCCCGAAGGTGCTGGTGTCGTACACCCCGGTCTCGAAGTCCGACGCCATGTGCCCCTTGCCATTGTGCAGCCAGTTGGTGTACCGCGCCGCCATCCGCCAGGTGACCCGGGTGGCTCGGTTCTCCATGTCCGTGCCGATGATGAACTTGTCCGCGCTCGGGCTGTAGAAGATGTACGCCCCGGTCAACCGGCTGTCGATGAACGAGCCGTCGTAGTGCGGGGCGTAGGCGTTCAAAAACTCCAGGTACTGCGCGTTGGTCACCTCGGTCGTGGCCATCCGGTAGGTGTAATCCACCCGCCCCGGCTCGCTGAAATACGGCGTGCCGCCGGAGTTGTAGAACCCCGGCGCCTCCGCCTGCGTCGCCGCCCGGTTCCCCGGATCCCCGATCGTCGCCCACTGGAAGTCGTAGTTGGGGACCCCGGCGACCGCGCCGGGGGCGAACATCAACAAACCACTGAGCAATCCAGCCAATCGACGCACGCGGGCCTCCTGCGGGAAAGTACCTCGCTTTCGGGGCACGGGCCAGCCGATTGGCCGATTCCGGCCCGGGAAAACTCCGATGTCCCCTGCGACGCCATCCCCGCAAAAAGCCGCGCCCGAAGGAAGCGGGCTCCCCGCGCGAGCCGAGTACGCCGCACCTCTCCACGCCACCGCCCGGCCGCTTCCTCGCGGGCGCGGCTTGTCATGAACCTGCCCCCGCGGCTCACACCACCCGGTTTGGCGGCTCCCGCCCCGCCAGGATCGCCGCCGCGTTCTCCGACACCATCGATGCCATCGCAGCACGCCACCGCTCCTCCGCGCTGCCGATGTGCGGCGTCAGCACCGCCCGCGGATGACTCCGCAGCACCGGATGCACCCGCGGCTCTTGCTCGAACACGTCCAGCCCCACCCCCCACAGCCGCCCGCCCTCCAGCGCCTCGGCCAGCGCCGCCTCGTCGATCACCGGCCCCCGGGCCGTGTTGACCACGATGGCCGTGGGCTTGAGCAGCCCGATCCGCTCGCGGCTGAGCAGGTGCCGCGTCGCCGGCGTCAGCGGCGTGTGCACGCTCACCGCGTCCGCCCGGCGAAGCCCGTCCTCGAGTTCAAACCGCTCCGCCCCCAGCGGTGCCATCTCGAAGTCGATGTGCCGCGACCGGGCCACGTACCCGATCCGCATCCCGAACGCCCTGGCCCGCAGCGCGGTCGCGTACCCGATCCGCCCCGCCCCCACGATCAGCAGGAGTTTTCCGACCAGGTCCTGCCCCATGAAGTCGTGCATCCCCAGCACGCCGTTGGCCGGGTAATCGTCCGACCGGGCGTACCGGTCCGCCTCGATGATCCGCCGGGCCGCCCCCAGCAGCAGCAGGAACGCCAGGTTGGCCGTCCCCTCCGTCACCGCGTCCGGCGTGTTGCAGACGATCACCCCCCGCTGCTTGCACGCCTCCAGGTCGAAGTTGTCGTACCCCACCGCGAAGTTGCACACCCCCTTGAGCCCCGGCCCCGCCGCGTCGAGCAGCTCTGTGTCGATCCGGTCCGTGAACATCGAGCAGATGACCGAGGCCCCCCGCACGAACGCCAGCAGATCGCCCCGCTCCGCCCGTCCGTCCCCCAGCACGCGGACGGCCGCCCCCGGCACCTCGATCACCCCAGGCGTGCGTCGGGTCACGGCAACAATCGGCAGTCCAGCATTCGACGAGTCAGGCATGCCCCAGAATAGGTCACGCCCACGATGAGTCCTCGAATCCCCCACGAACCATGGAGTTCTTCTGATACTGTGTGCGCTCGGGGGGCCAGCTTGTCGCGCCCACCCCCACCCTCAAACCCCTTGAAATTGTGGATAACTCCGCCCCATGCGCCTCGTCGCCTGGAACATTCTGCACGGCGGCGGCACAAGGCGAACACCCCGCATCGCCCTGCGCCTCTGCGACCTGGCGCCCGACCTCGTCGTCCTCACCGAGCACCGCCGCGCCACCGGCGGCCAGATCGCCGGCGTCCTCTTCGACCGAGGCCTGACGCACCAGGTCTCGACCAACCCCGCCCCCGGCCGCAACGGCGTCTTCGTCGCCGCGCGCTGGCCGCTCGAACCCGCCGAACCCGCCCCCGCGCCCTGGGCCGCCAACCGCTGGCTCGACCTACGCATCCCGGCCCTGGACGCGTGCCTGACCGCCGTCCACGCGCCCGACACCCACCGCTCCGACGCTGGCAGCATCCAGCGACAAGCCGCGTACTGGCAGCATCTTGTGCGGATCTGCCGCGAACGCGCCGGGATGCGCCACCTCATCGCCGGCGACCTCAACACCGGCCGCCACCGCCTCGACGAGGCCGGCGCCACCTTCACCGGCACCGAGTTTTTGGGCCGTTTTTCCGCCCTCGGATACCGCGACGCCTTCCGCCTGCGCGACCCCGCCGGCGCCGCGCCCACCTGGCACAGCCACACCGGTTCGGGCTTCCGGATCGACGCGGTCTGGGTGTCCGCGCCCCTGTCGGTTGTGGTCGAACAGGCCTGCCACGACGCCGCTGCGCTGGGCGAAAAAGAGTCGGATCACGCGCCCGTCGTGGTCGATCTGCGCCTCGCGCCCCCCGCTCCGGCGGACCCGCGGACGCGGGGGCCGGGGCCGGGGCCGCAAAATACACTGGAAAAAAAGGGGTTCGCGCCCTTGCCCGCCCGACACACTGCCGGTAAAACTGCGCGGTAGGACACCGCGTTTGCCTCTCAACGAGGAAGACTGGAGCAAGGAATGGCTAAGAAAGCAGCGAAGAAGACCGCCCGCAAGACCGCCGGCAAAAAGACCGCGGCCCGCAAGCCCACCGCCAAGAAGGCCGCGGCCCCCGCCGCCAAGAAGCCCGCCAAGATCACCGCCGCCAAGGGCAAGCCCCGCAGCAAGTCCGAGGTCGTCAGCGTCATCGCCGACCACGCCGGCATCTCCAAGAAGGAAGTCTCGGCCGTCTTCGACGCGATGGGTCAGCTCATCGCCGCCGACCTGGGCAAGGGCGCCGCCGGCACCTTCAACGTCCCCGGCCTCATGAAGGTCACCGTGCAGCGCAAGCCCGCCACCAAGGCGCGCAAGGGCATCAACCCCTTCACCAAGGAAGAGGTCATGTTCAAGGCCAAGCCGGCCCGCAACGTCGTCAAGGTCCGCCCCCTCAAGGCGCTCAAGGACATGGTCGCCTGAGCCAGACCGGCCCCTGCGCTACCCAATCCACCACACGCCCACCACAAGACGGATCGATCCCGCGGATGTCCACCCCAAGCCCCGGCGCGTGCCGGGGCTTGTCGTTGATCCAACCACGTCACGGACCGCCCGCACGTCGACCCGGCATCACCGGTTCCCGAACCGCTCGACGAAATCCGAGTACCGCACCACCACCCCGTTGGTCTCGATCTCGTCGGCATCCAGCGGGATCGGCGGCAGCGACAGCAGTTCCGGGTGCGCCAGCTTGCCCTCGAACCACGCGTCCATGAACCGGTCGTTGGCGGTGGCGTTGCGGTTCCACCGCGGGGCGGGGTTCCAGAGGATGAACGTGTCCACCCCCATCGCCAGGCAGTGGGTCATGAACTGCTCCCACAGCCAGTTCTCCTCCGCGAGCTGGTTGGGGCCCGCCCACGTGTCCGGGCCGTTGCGTCCGTACCCGGGCGGCGCGATCCACGGGTGGATCGGCCCGGCCTGCGCCGCCGAGCGGATGGTGTTCAGCAGCGTGATCATCATGTTCCAGCGCCGGTGCTTCTGAAGGCGGAAATGGGCCGTCGCCGCCTGGCCGTAGTCCACCAGATAGCACGCCGGCGCCGAGATCCCGTGCACGCTGGTCTCGGTCCACGGCGCGTTGTAATGCCGGTTGACCTCGAACTACAACGACATGCTGATGTCGTTCGAGTGCGGGATCGTCCGCCCGTAGGCCTCCACGAACGGCCGGTGCATCGTGTCGCGGATCAGGTTCGAGCGGAAGTCCGCCGACGCCTTCTCGTAGGCCCGCCGCGCCATCCGCGCCGCGTCCGTGCGGTTCTCCATGAACTGCGCCAGCGGGGCCGAGAACACCGCCGCGGGCAGGGCGCTGCCGATCTCGGCACGCCCCGCGAACAGGTCGGTGAAGAACTCCAGCCGCTCGTCCTCGGGGATGTTCCAGAAACCAACCCCGTGCTCGAGATCCTGCACGAGGTAGTCCGGCGTCACGCCCCGGTCCTTGAGCTGCTCGGCGAACGGCCGGAAGTACTCCTCCAGACCGTCGCGGTAGCCGCCGGTCTGCCAGAGCTCCACCGCGTCCGAGTGATCGAACGGGTCGCGCGGCGCCGCCTCAAGCTCCTTCCAGAACCGCAGCACGATCTTCCGAGGCGGGTTCGAGATCACCCGCGACGCGATGGCGTTGGCCACCCGCTCCGGCGGGCCCGACCGCGGATCGATCACGATCGTCTGGATCATGTTGTTGAACTGCTCTGGGATGGAGCGGTCCCAGGTGAACACCAGCGGCGGCACGCCCTGGGTCCCGTTCTGATCCCCACCGCCCTGCGGCACATCGAGACCACCCCCACCCCCACCCCCGCCACCCCCACCGCCGCCGCCACCGCCGTCAAAGTCGGCCCGCGCGCCGGCGCCCCCGGTCGAACTGCCTCCCCCGCCACCACCACCCCCGCCTCCGCCGCCGCCCCCGCCGCCGCCGCCCCCACCCATGTTCGGCAGACCCCCACCGCCCCCGCCGCCCGACACCGTCCGCACCGCGTCGACCACGCGCCCGTTGCCCGTCTCGAGTTCCGGCCCGCCCAGATCGTCGGGCACCACCACCCGCGACGCGTACTTGGGCTCCAGACGCGTGAACACACGACCGTCCGGCATCCGCACGGTCACCTCGACCATGCCCCCCTTGCGCGCCGTCATCGCCCGCGCCGCCGCTTCCGCCGTCTGAGCCTCGATCGGCGCCCGCTGCCGCTCCTGCTCCTTGGCCGCCTCCGCCCCGTGGGCCGACACCGCCACGCCGGCCAGCGAAGCCAGTCCGAGCACGAGCACGCGACGCAGAAGTGTGTGTTGATGCATGGCTTGTTCCTTCTTTGGGTCCAGCGCCCCGGATCGGGACCCGCTCACTATCGAGAACGGTCCGCCCCCCTGCAAGCGCCCGAACGATCGGCCGCCCCCACCCCATCCGCCCCGACGGCCCCGGGTTCCGACACCCGACACCCCCACCCCCCCGGGAGGCGCCGCCCCCCCCGATAAACCCCCCCAGCCCACCGCCCCGCCCCGCCTCGACCTCCCTAGCCTCGTCCGTCCACACCGCCGTCGCCCCGCGCCCCCCGCCCCCGCGACATTTCCCGCTCCGCGCCGGAGACCCCCGTGCCCGACTCAGCCCCCGACGACCGCCTCGTCAATCGCGCCCGACCCCGCGCCGTCGCCCTCGAGTCCACCCTGCTCGTCCACGGCGTGCCCCGCCACGCGGCCATGCCGCTCGCCGATGAGCTCGACGCCATCGTCACCGGCCACGGGGCCACGCCCGCGCCCATCGCCGTCGTCGCCGGCCGCCCCACCGTGGCCCTGACCCGCGACGAGCTCCGCACGCTGCTCGACGCCGCGAACGTCCCCAAGGCCAACACCGGCAACCTCGGCGTGCTCATGCACCGGGGCGCGAACGCCGCCACGACCGTGAGCACCACCATGGAGATCGCCGCCGCCGCCGGCGTCCGCGTGTTCGCCACCGGCGGGATCGGCGGCGTCCACAAGGGCTACGGCGCCCGCTGGGACGTCTCGGCCGACCTGCTCGCCCTGTCCCGCTTCCCCGTCGCGGTTGTCGCGTCGGGCGTCAAGAACCTCCTCGACGTCGTCTCCACCCGCGAGATGCTCGAGACCCTCGGCGTGCCTGTGATCGGGTTCTGCACCGACCAGTTCCCCGCGTTCTACACCCGGGCCAGCGACGCCGGGGTCGATGCCCGGTTCGACGACGCCGCCGAGCTGGCCGGGTTTGTGGCGGCCGAGCTGGCGCGCAGCGGCCGCGGCGTTCTCGTCTCAAACCCCAACCCCGCCTGATCGGAACTCGACCAGGCCCGCTGGGCCGCCTTCCTGGCCAGCGCTTAAACCGCCGCGGCGCCCGCGGGCGCCGCGGGCCGGGATGTCACGCCCGCCACGCTGGCCGCGCTGCACGAGGTGTCCGGCGGCGCCACCCTGCGGGCCAACCTCGCCCTGGTCCGCTCGAACGCCGCCCTCGCCGCCCGCCTGGCCGCATCGATGCCAGTCTGAGAACCGGACAGATCCCGACTTTATGGGACCTCCACGCCCCTTCATGCAACTTTGACCATCCTTTGAAGGGTCCAAAATGCCCGTCCGACCGGCCTTGTGCTAAACTGACGTCCCGGTCCTGCACGCCCGGTTGGACGCACGCCCCCGCGCTTTTCCGCGGGTCGACCGTCCATAAAGCGCCTTGAGGTCGAGAGAGACGAGGGGCCCCTGCGCCCCACAGCCAAACGGAGAACGTGACGATGCGCCATCACCTGGGAATCGCGACCGTGGTCGCCGCCGCCGGACTTTCCTTCCCCGCCCTCGCGCAGGACTCGGTCAGCAGCGCGCTGGGCGGCCTGCCCGGCGACGCCCTGAGCCCCTGGACCGAAGGCTGCGCCGCGTACGTGATCGACCTCGCCCCGATCACGACCTCGCAGGGCAACATCTTCGGCGTGGCCCCCATCCTCAAGGCCTCGAAGATCAGCACCGCCAACTTCAACGCCCTTGCCTCGGCCGTCACGATCAGCCCCGACGTGCTGACCAACGCCCCCTTCACCCGCTCGTCGTACGCCGTGTGGGACACCGCCGGCGCGGGCGTGGGCGCCCAGAACACCGCCCCCTCCTCGGTCAGCCCCACCGGCGCCGCCTCCCGCTTCGCCGTGGCCCTCTCCGAGTTCGGCACCACCGACCTGGGCAACAGCTACAACGGCATGCTCGGCGCGATGGTCAGCTTCAAGCCCAACGACCCCAACCGCCTCTACGTCGACCGCCGCGTCGCCGCCGTCAACATGGGCTCGGCCTCGGTCGGCTCGTCGTCGCAGCTCGGCGGCGTGTCCGTGGACGCCAACGGCAACGTCTACTTCCGCGGCGACGGCTTCGGCACCAACACCGGCGGCAACGTGCTGACCGGCAACAACATCTTCCGCGTCCGTCTGGCCGACCGCGCCTGCGGAACCGTCAACCTCATCTCGACGGGCGGCACCCTCAACGCCACCGACTGGCTGGTCAACGCCAGCACCACCACCCACTCCGTCGCCTCGCTCGTTCCCGCCTCGGTCGTCGGCGGCAATGGCCTCTACGCCGGTCCCAACTTCAGCGCCCAGTACGTCTACGGCACCCTGCCCGGCGCCACCACCTCCACCGGCGGCCACCTCGACCCCCTGGGCACCAGCAACCACCGCGGCTCCTTCGGCATGACCGAGCACAAGGCGTTCGGCTCGGGCGTCTACACCCTGGCCGTGATGGCCCCCAACGCCGGCGACCAGACCAACAACACGATCAACCTCTTCTCCGTCGGCGCGACCGGGGCCGTCATCGACCGCAAGGCCTTCGAGGTTCCCGCCACCATCACCGACAACGACAGCGGGTTCGTCATCAACTACATCCCCGGCCTCTACGAGAGCCGCCACCACACCGGCTCGACCGCCTTCCGCGGCGGCGTCGGCACCGTGGCCGTCGGCAGCGACCAGGCCGGACGCACCCTGATCGCCACCACCATCGCCGAGAACGGCCTCAACGGCGACCTCTCCAACCAGATCGTCGTCGGCCGCTTCACCGATCCCAACGGCCCGGTCGAGTGGACGATGGCCGCCTATGTCGACCAGCTCAACCTGTTCACCCCCGACTCCGGCAAGCAGATCTTCGACGGCGACGGCAACGTCGTCGGCCAGATCGTGACCCTCTCCCAGGTCGCCCCCGCCCTGCTCGGCCCGGGCCTGTCCGCCCCCGCCATCGACTCGGTCGGCAACGTCTGGTTCCTCGCCTCGGTCGAGCTCTTCGACCGCCTGCCCGGCGGCGGCTCGGACAACGACAGCGCCCTGATCCGCGCCGTCTACAACCCCGACACCTTCAGCTACCGCCTCGAGCTGGTCCTCGAACTGGGCACCATCGCCCAGGGCCAGAACTCCGACCGCCCCTACCGCATCGACTTCCTCGGCACCGCCGCCAACAACAACACGCCCGCCCCCAACTCCCTCTGGTCCTCCGCCGTGTCGGACAAGGCCTGGAACAACGTGTCCACCGACGGCCTCGACACCTCCGACCCCATCACCAACGGCGGTCTGGTCCTCTCCACCTCCATCACCTACGACATCGACGGCGACGGCTTCTTCAACAACCCCACGAGCGGCTTCTTCGATCCCGCCCGCCCCGCCGACGAGTCCTACCAGGTCCTGCTCTACGTCGGCTACTACGCCGACGGCCCGGCTCCCTGCCTGGCGGACTTCAACAACGACGGCCTCGTGAACTTCTTTGACATCTCCAACTTCATCGCGGCCTTCAACGCCCAGAACCCCGCCGCCGACATCGCGGCGCCCTTCGGCGTCTGGAACTTCTTCGATATCTCCGCCTACAACGCGGGCTGCCCGTAATCTCATCGCTGCCCGCGGGCCGCGACCGTTTCACCTTGCATCCATCAGACCCAACCGCCCGGCGCTCGCCCGGGCGGTTTTTTTGCGTCGGACCGAGACAACCGATCGCGCCGGACAACGCCGCGCCCCCGCCATCCGCCCCATGTTTTCTTGCATGCGCCCGCCCGCTCCGGTACCTTGTTCCGTCGCCCGCACGACTTCCCGATACGCCCAGCTTGAGAACGAAGAGATGAGGGTTCTTGACATGTCCGTTCCGTCTCCCGTTGCCATCCTCGCGGCCGCCGCCCTGGCCCTGCCCGCCGCGGCCTCCGGGTCGGACCGTTCCACCAACCCGATCCGCATCGGCTTCCTCTGGCACATGCACCAGCCGCAGTACATCCCCGGCCTGAATCCCATCCAGGCCGACGCCTCGTTCTCCTACTCGGTGCCCGACATCCACAACCAGCGCTTCGGCCCCTACACGACCTGGCCCGCCAACGCCGTGGCCGCCGGCTCGTTCCTGCCCCACCTGGGCGCGCACGTCAGCTTCTCCGGATCGCTCATCGACAACCTCAACGCCCTCGCCTCCGCGGGCGTCAACGGCGGCATGTGGAGCAACTGGTCCGCCACCTACCGGGCCCGCCAGCAGAGCTTCCCCACCTCCAACCTCACCGCGCTGGGCAACAGACGCCTCGAGATGATCGGCTTCGGGTTCCACCACCCCCTCATGCCCCTGATCGACGAGCGCTCCATCCGCCTGCAGATCAGGACGCACCAGCTCGCCGCCAACACCCCGGGGACGTCGGCATATTCGCGCGGCATGTTCCCGCCCGAGACCGCCTTCTCCACCCGCATCATCCCCGCCCTCGTCGCCGCGGGCGTCGACTGGGTGCTCGTCGACAACATCCACTTCGACCGCGCCTGCCGGAACTACCCCCACACCAACGCCACCGGCATCTACCCCCCGAACCGCGCCGACCAGATCAACCCCGATCCCGCCGCCCACGGCGGCCGCTGGGTGCAGTTGAGCAACCTCTGGGCGCCCTCGCGCGTCTCCGTCCCGTTCGGCTACCAGCCCCACCTCGCACAGCACGTCGATCCGGCCACCGGCGCCATCACCCGCATCATCGCCGTGCCCGCCGCACGCTACGAGGGCAACGAGGACGGCCGCGGCGGCTACGGCGCCTTCCTCTACGACCAGGTCATGGACGCGTACCTGCCCGACAACACCGATCCCGCACGCCCCATGTTCGTCATGCTCCACCACGACGGCGACAACTACGGCGGCGGTTCGGAGGGCTACTACCACGGCAACTTCCAGAACATGGTCAACTGGGCCGCCAACGATCCGGACTACGAGGTCACCACCGTCGACGACTACCTCGAACGATTCCCGGTCCCCGCCGACGCCGTCATCCACATCGAGGACGGCTCGTGGGCGGGCGCCGACTCGGGCGACCCGGAGTTCCGCAAGTGGCTCGGCGGCGACATGTCCGCCGGCGCCGTCTCGCCCGATGTGAACTCCTGGGCCGCCATCACCGCCGCCACCAACGTGGTCTACCGCCTCGAGCAGGCCGACCCGATCGACCTCGATTCCGCCGCCGACATCGCCGCCATCCGCCACCGCACCGGCCGACCCGTCCACCGCGCCTGGTCCTGGCTCCTCAACGGCCAGGCCTCCGACTACTGGTACTGGGACGGCACCGAAGTCTGGGACTCCAACCCGACCCTGGCCGCGAACATGGCCGTCGCGATCGCAGAGCCCGCGATCACGGCCTCCGCCACGCCCGACCTCACGTCGCCCACCGTGTTCGTGCCGCAACGAACGCCCTACAACCCCGGCGGGCTGATGTGGAACACCACCCCCGAGCCCAGCGACTTCGAGGTCTGGACGCTCGCCTTCGACACCGCCGGCTTGCAGTCCGTCACCCTGAAGTGGCGCACCGACGCCGACGGCATCAACCCGCTCGCCTCAATCCAGAACGAGACCTACGCCGGCGGCCCCGAAGTCTCCGCCTGGCAATCCGTGCCCATGACCGCCACCCCCGTCCCCACGCCCCCCGGCGTGCTCGCCGCCACCCGCAAAGCGCTCCGCTATGGCGCGATGGTCACCGGCCAGGACAACGTGCTCATCGACTACTACGTCGAAGCGACCGATACCGCCGGCAACGTCGCCCGCTCGCCGATCCGCCACGTCTGGGTCGGCCAGAGCGCCACCAACCCGACGGACCGCGTCACCGTCTCGCCCGAGCCGCTCCAGGCAGGCCAGACCGCCACCGTCACCTACGACCCCGCCGGCGGACCCCTGAGCGTCACCGGCCCGATCTTCCTGCACCACGGCTTCAACGCCTGGTCCCAGATTGTTTCGCCGGACACCCCGATGACCGACGCCGACGCCGACGGCCGCTGGGAAGCCACGATCGACATCCCGCCGGCCGCCGGCCAGTTGAACCTCGTGTTCAACGACGGCGCGGGCACCTGGGACAACAACAACGGCCAGGACTGGTCCTTCACCGTCGACGGCGGTGGCCCCGTGGACGCCTGGACGATCGACGGCCAACTCGACGCGGAAGCCGTGGTCGTCGCCGAGCGCCATGGCCTGACCCTGTGGGCCGGCGTGAAGGGTGACAGCCTGTATCTGGCCACCAACCCCGCCTCCGGTGGCCTCGACCGCTTCGTCCTCGTCGCCGACACCCCCGGCGCCCTCCGCCCCGCCATGTGGGGCAAGAGCGGGCAGGTTGCCGCCTGGACCGCCTTCGTCGGCCACGAAGCCGACAACAACTGGCACGGATGGTTCGATCACACCGGCCCGGCCGCGGTCGCCTCCGGCGCGGTGCTGGAAATGACGCTCTCCATCGCCGCCGAGTTCGGAGCGCCCGACTCCGTCGCGGTCGCCGTCGCCGGCTACCAGTCCCCCGACGGCGGCGCGCTCGCGCCCGCCACCCAGATCGCGCCGTCGGTCAACGCCGACGCCCACATCGACGCCGCCGAGTACGTCCTGCTCAACCTGTGCGCGCTGCGCGGTGACTGCTGTCCCGCCGATCTCAACGACGACGGAACCCTCAACTTCTTCGACCTTGCGGCCTACCTGGGCCGATTCACCGCCCAGAACCCCCTCGCCGACCTGGACGCCAACGGCGTGTTCAACTTCTTTGACGTGTCCCTGTACCTGGGCCTGTTCAACGCCGGCTGCCCGTGATCGGACCTTGCCCGCCCGCCCGCCCCCACGGGCCATGCCCGTCCGGGCGCGACCAGCCCATGCACCGCCTCCAGATCTGTAAATCTCTGCCCTGCCAACGCTTGCGCCGCTAGAATCTCTCGTTGACTTTTTTCGCCCGCCCGAACCCCGTGTCCGCGCCGGGGCGTATCTGTTCCCTGCCGTTGCCAGCCCCCGGAGTTGCGATGCACCCCAACGCCCGAGCCGTTCCCCTCTGCCTTGTCGCCCTGGCCGCCGTCCCGGCGCTGGCGTGGGATCCCCCGGCAGCCGACTGGTCCAAATCCGACCCCACCGACCTGCGCGTCATGACGTGGAACATCGCCGACGCGATCTGCCGCACCGCCGTCAAGACCGATCAGGCCAACAGCTGGAACGCCGTCGCCCGCATCGTCGCCGCCCTGCGGCCGGACGTGCTCATCCTCCAGGAAGCCGGCGACAACTCCGGCAACGGCACGGGCTCGGGCGTGGATACCGTGGCCCAGCTGGCGGCCACCATCGAGCTGTTCATGCACGGCGGCGCCGACCCCGTGCTGGGCGGCACGGTCGGCAGCTACGTCCAGAAGTTCGTGCCCGACTACGACCTCCCGTACGTGTTCGTCAGCGGCTCGACCGACTCGTTCAACCGCAACGTCATCCTCTCGCGCTATCCCTTCGCGTCGGTCAACGGCGGCCCGGCCACGCTCAACGACTTCGTGATCGGCCCGGACCTCTACGCCCCCGGGGGCAACGGCGGCATCCGCGGCTTCATGGTGGCGCAGATCGATCTGCCCGACGAGCTCTACGCGGGCGACGCCGTCGTCGGCAACGTCCATCTCAAGTCCGGCGGCGACACGTCAGATGTCAACGAGCGTCGTACCGCCTCGCAGAACATCGCCTATTTCATCGACCACTATTTCAACGGCGCGGGCTCGGGCGTCTCCGATCCGAACAACCGCGTGTTCGTGCCCAACACCGGCTCCCTCCTCGACGACAACACCCCGTTCATCTGGGGCGGCGATTTCAACCAGAACCCGGGCAACGCCTCCAACCGCGGCCCGGTCGAGTGGATGACCCAGGCCGCGCTGCCCGGCGGTGCGGACGGCACGAACCGGGACCGGTCCGACTCCGCCCGCGACAACGCCGCCCACCCCATCTCCGGCGAGACCAGCACCCAGGGCAGCAACTCCAAGCTCGACTATCTCTGCTGGCAGGACTCCGTCGCCGCGGCCCGGCGCACCTTCATCTTCCGCTCGCTCGGGCTGGGTGTGACGCTCGACACGCTCCCCTTCCCCGTGAGCACGTTCCCCACGACGCCGTTCGCCGCCTCCTCCGCGGCGTCCGATCACCGGCCCGTGCTGGTCGATCTGATCCTGCCGCCGGCCGACACCCATCCAGGGTGCTCCGACGCCGACCTGGCCGAACCGTTCGGTCTGCTCAACTTCTTCGATCTGGCCGCGTACCTGGCGCTGTACAACGCCGGCGATCCGGACGCGGACATCGCCGCGCCGGCCGGCCTGAACTTCTTCGACCTGTCCGAATACCTCACCCGCTACAACGCCGGGTGCCCGTGACCGCGGCGGCGCGACCCCGGCCCATCTCCCAGCTGCGCGGTCAGCCCTGCGCGGCCTGATCGCGCAGCTGGCGGACCTCCGCCTGCGCCCGGTCCAGCTCGCGCTTCATGGCCCGCACCTTGAGCAGCGAGCGCACCCGCGTGAGCAGCTCGAGCTTGTTGACGGGCTTGGTGAGGAAGTCATCGGCGCCGGCATCGACCGCCCGTTCGACGTCGCCGACCTCGTTCAGGGCCGTGACCATGACCACCGGGATGTCCCGCGTCGAGGGGTTCTGCTTGATGCGTTCGCACACCTGGTAGCCGCTCATCCGCGGCATCATGATGTCGAGCAGCACGATGTCGGGCGGGCTGGCCGCGATGGATTCGAGCGCCTCGGTGCCGTCGCGGGCGACCCGGACCGCCCCGCCGAGCTCGTCCAGGTAGGCCTGGATCAGTTCGAGGTTGTGCTCGTTGTCGTCGACGACCAGGATGCCGCGGTGGTCGACGGCTCCCGTGGTCTCGGTCGCGGCTGTCTGGGCGTCGGGCATGGGGGGACTCCTTGGTCGCGCCGGCGTCGGACCGCCCGCGTCTGCGATGGCGGCGGGCCTTCCGAGGTCCCGCACGCCTAATCTTTGCCGTCCCGCGCCGCGCGTGCCCGGAGCATCCCGACCGGCGGACGCGGCCAGCATGATCCTCCACCGGAGAAACCCGGACATCCGACGGAGCACACCCTTTGGGCGCCTGGCAGAACCGATACCAGACCCCCACCGCCGACGCCCTGCTGGCGGGGCTTGCGCCCGACGCCCGCACGCTCGCGGAGGAGGCCGTGCGGAGGATCGGCCTGCGGCCCAGGCCCGTGTGGGTCGTGCCCTGGAACTGGACGCTGTGGATGGAATCGCCCGAACGGGGCCCGGTGGTGATCGTGCCGGACCCGGGGCGGCTGCTGATCGCCGCACGGATCGCCCGCGGGGCGTTCGATGCCTACCTGGCGACGCTGCCCGCGCGGGGGCCGCGGGAGCCGATCGTGGCCGCCTCCTGCGTGGGCGAGGCGGTGTGGCTTGAGTGGACGCCGGATTCGACGGCGGGGCTGGACGCCGTGTTCCGGCTGATCCGGCCCGACTGATCCGGCCCGACAGATCCGGCCCGACAGATCCGGCCCGACAGATCCGGCAAGCCTGATCCTCCCCGGCCCGGTGTCCGGAGAACCGACCGGAGGATGGAGATGCCGGGGCCGTCGGGCCGATCAGTGTGTGAGCCAGGAGGAGCGACGATGACGGGACAAGGCGTATCGGTTCGGGCGTTCGCCGCGGTGCTGCTCCTGGCCGCCTGCGCGGCGGTGGGCGGCCCGCTCAGCAGCCGCGTGACGTCGATCATCGGCCGCACGGACCTGGGCGGCGCCACGGTCGCGGTTCACGCCATCGATCTGGACACCGGGGCGGAGGTCATCGCCCACAACGCCAACCTGGCGAGCATCCCGGCGTCGAACATGAAGATCATCACCTCCGGGGCCGCGCTGTCGGTGCTGGGCACGGAGTTCGTCTTCCGAACGGAGATCCGGGTCGACGCCTCGGTCAGCCCGCCGAGGCTGATTCTGGTGGGCTCGGGCGATCCGGCGCTGGGCGACCCGGTGCTGCTCGAGCGGCCGGAGGTCGGGCTGACGCTCGAGCGTCTGTTCGACCAGATGGCCACCGCGCTCAAGGCGCAGGGCGTCGAGCGGGTCTCCGAGTTCGTGGTCGATGACCGCGTGTTCGACCGGGACTTCGTGCACGCCTCGTGGCCGACGGACCAGCTCAACCGCTGGTACTGCGCCGAGCTGGGCGGGCTGAACTTCTTCCGCAACGTGGTGACGGTCTACACCGAGCCGACGAGCGAGAACGGAACGCCGATCACGACGCTCGTGCCCGACGCGCCGTGGATCGAGCTGGCCAACCGGGCGCGGACGGACACGGCGGGGACCAACACCGCGTGGGTTTCGCGCCCGAACCCGTCGGACGCGATGACCCTGCTGGGCAAGGTGCGCACCCGGACGGAGATCCAGGTGGCGATCCACAACCCGCCGCTGTACGCCGGGCGGGTGATCGCCAACGAGCTGGCCAGGCGCGGCATCGCGGCGCCGGACCGCTGGGCCTACGACCATGTCCGCCTCGCGGCGGACACCGACAAGTTCGCGGACGCCAGGCCCGTGATCGTGGTGACCACCCCGCTGGCCGACGTGCTGCGGCGGGTGAACACGGATTCTCACAATCTCTACGCGGAGGCGCTGTTCAAGCGGATGGGCCACCAGGTCACGGGCGAACCGGGATCGTGGGCCAACGGGGCGGCGGTGACCCGCATGGTCATCTCGGACGCCCTGGGCCACGAGATGGCCGAGTCGACGAATATCGCGGACGGCTCGGGCATGTCCCGGCTCAACAAGGTGCGTCCGTCCACCATCACCGCCTTCATGCGCTGGCTCTCGCGCGATCAGGCGCGGTGGGACGCGTTCAACGCCTCGCTGGCGGTGCCGGGCGAGGGCACGCTGCGTTCGCGTTTCGGCAACACGGAGCTGTCGACGCAGGTGGCGGCCAAGAGCGGCTTTCTCAGCGGCATCTATGCCCTGTCCGGCGTGCTGACCGACCCGGACTCCGGGAGGCGGGTTGCCTTCAGCATCCTGATCAACGACGTGCCCGGGGCGCAGGCCCGCAACGCGCGGCCCCTGCACGAGCAGATCGTGGCGGAGATCGATCGGTGGATGGTGCCCAACAAGGCGGCACGTCCGGCGAATCTGGGGGGGTGAGGCGGCGGGTGTGGCGCCCGGCGCCCGGGCCGCTCGGCGTGGATGCGAGGTGTCTGGCGCTCGCGGCCGCTCCTTTGCAGTCGCGGCTTGTTGTGGTTTGTCACGCGGCATCATGGGGCGGCGCCGGCGCGGGCCGTGAGTCGGGCGGCGGGAGACCGGGCCGACTGCACGTCGGCCCCGCGGGGGAGGGGCGGGCCGCGGCGGACGGTTTCGATCTCGGCGATCAGGCGAAGTGAATCTTCCAGGGTCATGGCGGGATCGCCGGCGATGTCGGCGAGGGGGTTGAGGGCGGGGGCAGGACAAGAAAGAACAGGCTCGGGCTGTGCCCGAGAGGCCGACTGCAAGTCGGCCCCACGGGAAGAGGGGACGCTTTGCCGACCGACCTTGAGCAGGGCGGCGCAGGCGCGGCGGGCGGACTCGGTCTGCGAGGGCGTGGTCGTGGGCTGGTTGGCGATGCGGGACAGGGCGTGCACCGCCCGCGTGTGCATCAGGGGAGCGAGCAGTTCGGTGCGTTCCTGGTCGGCGTCGCGCAGGGCCTCGGCGGCGGCGCGGAAGGCCTGTGACCGCACGGCGGCGCGATAGGCCAGCGGGTCGAGGTTGTGTCGCTGGGCAACCTCGATGGAGGTCAGGGCCGGGTCGAGCAGATCGCGGAGAAGGTCCGGGGCCAGATGGACGGCGGAGGACAGGCCCGGTTCGGTTTGGTCTTTGCTTGCCATGCCCACAAGGTAGAGGGCGGGGGCGGGGTGTGCAAGGGGGAGGTCTGGATGACCGCGAAACGGCGCACCAATGCGGTCATCGGCGGCCGCTCATCAACGACAGGTCTCTGGAACGCAGGTACTTCAGAATCCCGCGCGTTCATCGCGGGCGTCACGGCTGCAGGGGCACCGTGGGGAGCACCGGAGGCCAGGGGCGGACGGGCTGGGCGTGGCGGGCGTCGCCCGGGGTCTTGGGGGTGGCGTCGAAGCCGACGCGGTCGGTTCCCTGCGAACGGTCCCACACGGCATCGCGGCCGGCGTCGCTGTTGGCCACCCAGTGGAAGAGGGCGGCGTGGTGGTCGTGGATGTCCACGGCGCGGCCGAGGACGACGGTGAACGGGGCGTGGGTCGGTCCGGCGAAGAGCTGCGCCAGGATGCGCTGGCCCAGGCCTTCGGCGGCCGGTTCGTTGAGGTCGCGGTCGGCGCGGATGAACAGCCAGCCGGGGGCGCGGTCGGGGGCGGCGGCGTCGAGCACGCCGGGGATGGACCGGGCGCGGGCGACATCGTCGGCGCGCTGCGGCGTGGTGGGCGGGGGCATCGGGCCGGTGATTGGTCGGCCGTCGATGTCCTCGCCGGGGATCTTGCGGGTGGCGTCGAGGCCGATCTTCATGCCCGATGCCAGACGCGGGGCGGCGTGGTCGAGGATGTCGAGCGCGCCGTGGACCTTCTCGATGTCGCGCGACGGGACGCAGTGGCGGAAGACGGCGTCGAGCACGGCCGTCAGATCGTGGCAGTTGACGTCCTCGTCGACCACGATGACGGTCTTGGTCCAGGCCATCTGGCCCGCGCCCCACACCGCGTGCATGACCTTGCGGGCGTGCAGGGGGAAGTGCTTTTTGATCTGGATGATGGCGCAGTTGTGGAACGCGCCGAACATGGGCAGGTCGTAGTCCTGGATGTCGGGGATCAGCGTCTTGAGCAGCGGGAGCATGATCCGCTCGGTGGCCTTGCCGAGGTAGTAGTCCTCCTGCGGGGGCAGGCCGACGATGGTGGTCGGGTAGACGGCGTCGCGTTTGTGGGTGACCGCGCTGACCTCGGTGATGGGGTAGCGGTCGGGCATGGAGTAGAAGCCGGTGTGATCGCCGAAGGGGCCTTCGAAGACCGCGCCGTCGCCCAGCGGGCCGGCATCGGGCCCGCGCGGGTCCCAGCCGGGGAAGCCGGCGTCGGTGCGCACGAAGCCTTCGATCACGATC
>CAYNRF010000054.1:0-18136 GCA_964399525.1 uncultured Phycisphaeraceae bacterium
CAACGGACGGACCTCAACGCGAAGCTCGCGAAGAATGCGAAGCGTCGAACGGCGTCTTGGCCGGCCCGCGGTGATGCCACTTCAGGCTTGTGTTCCGGATGATCGGACCGAAAGGTCGCGGTTGCCTGGAGCGGCCACCCTGGTCCGCCGCCAGGCCACCTGCCACAACCGACCGATCAATCAGAACACGTCGCTCGATCAGAATCAGCCGGATCCAGCCAGGATCCAGATTCATGTCCTCGCTTCGCGTCCTTCGCGATCTTCGCGTTCAAAGCTCTTCCCTCCGCGTCCTCTGCGTGACCTCTGCATCTGAGCGTACCTCTTACTCCCCGCTCCACGCGTTGTTCTCCCGGTCCATGTCCGGCAGCAGCCCGCGGGGATCGAGCTCGACCTTGGTCACGGTTCTTCCGCCGTTGCGGATCGAGGCCCGCCAGCGGTCGGTGGTGGACCAGATCTCGACCGGCAGCGCGATGTCCTCGGTCGATCCATCGGCATACGTCACCCGCATCTCGACCGGCATGACCATCCGCCCGTTGTTGTCCAGCACGATCGTCGTGCGGTCGTCGTCGTGGAACACGCCGGACACCGCCTGGTCCAGGTCCGCCGCCTCGTAGAACCAGCCGTGCCAGAACCACGCCAGGTCCACACCCGCCGCGTCCTCCATGGTGCGGAAGAAGTCCGCGGGCTGGGGGTGCTTGAAGGCCCAGCGGCGGATGTACTCGCGGAACGCCGTGTCGAACCGCTCGTGCCCGAGCACCTTCTCCCGCAGGATGTACAGGCCCAGCGCCGTCTTGCGGTAGTTGAGCGCCCCCGTCCAGCCCGGCCAATGCTTGTCGGGATGGGTCACGATCGGCTGCGGGTTCTCCGCGGTCATCACGTCGAGCGTCTGACCGATGTGGCGGCTCACGTCGGGGTCCCGGCCGTGCCAGGCCGCACCGGAATAGATCCCGCCGAAGCTGTTGAAGCCCTCGTCGAACCACATGTAGTTGCGCTCGTTGGTGTTGACGAGCATCGGGAACCAGTTGTGCCCGACCTCGTGATCGGTCACGCCGAACATGGCGTCGGCGTTCATGCGTCCGCCGCAGAAGATGATCATCGGGTATTCCATCCCGCCCTCGGGCCCGTTGATGTTGCTCATCACCGGGTAGGGGTAGGGATGCCAGAACTTCGAATAGAACTCGATGGCGTGCTTGATCGAGCGGGTCGAGCCCTTGCCCGGGTGGTCGGGGTCCCAGGCCTCGGCCTCGTGCGGGTAGAAGGACTGGCACAGGACCCGGCGCTCCGTCCCGTCGAGGTCGGTGATCCGGGCCACGGCAGCGTCCCACATGAACGCGTCCGACGCGGCCCACGCGAAGGTCCGCACGTCCTCGGCCGCGAAGGTCCACGTCAGCTCGCCGTCGAGCGTGGGACGCATGTTGGACCGGCCCACGTCGTCCGGGCCGATGATCCGCACCGGCTCGTCGGACTGCATGGCCCGCTGCAGGCGGCGCCACTGCGTCAGCGAGAGCACGTCGCGCGGGTTCTGGAGCGTCCCGGTCGCGCTGACGATGTAGGTCGCCGGGACCGTCAGGTTGACCCGGTACGAGCCGAAGTTGGTGTAGAACTCGCCGCTGCCCAGGTACGGCAGCGTGTTCCACCCGCTGACGTCGTCGTAGTTGCACACGTGCGGGAACCACTGGGCCAGCTCGAAGATCTTGCCGCGCTGAACCTTCTCCGAGCCCATCCGCCGCAGCGCGGGCGGCACCGTGAACACGTAATCGAACTTGAAGACGAACGTCTCGCCCGGGCCGATCGGCTCGGGCGGGTCGAAGCGGCCGAGCGTGTCGTACTCGGTCAGCGTCAGCTCGACGCCCGCGCCGGTCCGCAGGTTGGTGATCTGGTACCCGCCGTCGAACTCGTCCCAGAGCATCGCCATCACCGAGCCCGGGGTGCGCTGCAGCGTGCCGATCGATTCGTTGCGGAACAGGTTCTGCTCGAGCTGCATCCACACATAGGTCAGCTCGTGCGGCGAGTTGTTGTGGTACGCCACGCGCACCGAGGCCGTGACGGTCTCGGCCTCGGGATCGAGCCGCGCGTCGATCTCGTAGTCGACCCGCTGCTGCCAGTAGCCCGGCCCGGGCGCGCCGGATCCGAGCCGGCGGTCGGTCGGCGTGGGCAGATCGAGCGGCGCGAAGATGCTGCCGGACGGCTGCAGGCCCGTCCGCCGGAACGCCGGCTCGACCGCCCCCACCGCGGCGCGGCCGCCACGCATCTGCATCGCCGGGGCCCCGGAGCCCGCGGAGTTCTCGGGGGCCGCCTCGGACGCGGTCGCCCCGGAGGATGTCTCGACCGCCGCCGGCGTCTCGGACGCCGACCGGTCGGTGCTCGCGCAGCCCGCCGGCCCGCCGGCCAGCACCACCCAACCCATCACCAGACCCGCACCCTTCCGGCACGCCCGCAGCACACGATCCCGCATCAACGCAGCTCCTTTCGGTTCCGGGGGAGGATATCCGGAACCGGTCCGCGGCGCATCCCGGTGCGGCGCCGGGCGTGGGTCAGGCGTGGGCGCGGCCTCAGCCGCCGAGCACCGCCGGATCGTCGCAGAACACCCCGTCGGCGCGGTGACGCTTCAGAAAGCGGAGCACCGCCTCCGGTTCGTCCTTGAAGGTATAGGGATAGACCGCAAGGTCGTACTGCCGGGCGCGGTCCAGCAGGTCGGTCCCGCGCCCCTCCGCGTCTTCCAGCAGCTTGCGATTCGGGCCGATGCCGTGGCAGAACTCGGAGGCCCGCATCACGTCCAGCGCGTTGGGCTCCTCACCGATCAGCCACACCAGCCGCAGGCGGCAACCCGACGCGTGGAGGTGCCGCAGCGTGGGCAGGTCGAAGCACTGGATGATGGCCGCGTCCTTCGGACCGGTGTACCCGTGGCGGGCCAGCGCGTCGACGAGCATCCCGCCCAGGTCGTAGCCCTGCTCGGTGTGGAACGCGGGGTGCTTGATCTCGGGGATGATGCCCGTCGTCCGGCCCGCCCTGGCGTCCAGGCGTTGCACCAGCGTGATCATCTCGTCCAGCGTCGCGACGCCGTAGCCCGGATCACGGGCCGTCCCCCGACCGTACGCCCGCAGCGTGCGGATCTCGGGCAGGTCGAAGTCGACCCAGTACCACCTGCCGTCCTCCCGCGCCCGGCCCGGGAAGACCTCGGCCACATTGGTGGTCGCTTCCATCGTCAGGTCGTGGGCGCAGATCAGCACGCCGTCGCGCGTCACCACCACGTCCGGCTCGATCATGCCCGCGCCCATCCCATGGGCGAGGGCGTAGGCGGGCAGCGTGTGCTCGGGCAGGTGCCAGCTGGCGCCGCGATGGGCGATGATCACCCCTTTGGGCGCGGCGCAGCCGGGCATCAGGCAGACCAAGAGGATCAGTCCGAACAGCGTCAGCGGGCGTGGCACGGCGCGGGTCTCCATGTCCCACACCCTACCCCCGGACCGGGTGGGGCAACGCCGCCCGCGCGCGTCGCGCCCAAACTTCACCGATTCTCAACACCAATCACCGAAAATCTCAGGGATTTTCCCCGAGCAACGGGCCCAGTACCGCGTGCAGCCGCACCGCGTGCCGACGCATGCCCTCGTCCGTCGGGTGGATCCCGTCGGCCGACTCGTCCTCGCCCGCGAACTCATCCGGCCCGATGGCCACCAGCGTGACCGTGCCCGCCCCCAGGCGTTCGATCGCACGGCGCAATGCGGCCCGCTTCTCATCCAGCGTCCGCTTCAGGTCGGGCCGGTCAGCCGTGCCGGGATACAGAATGTTGTCCACCAGCACGATCGGCACACCGGGGCGACGCTCACGCAGCGTGGTCACGAACGCCACCGTGCGTTCCTCGATCTCGTCGGCCCGCAGGTTGGGCTGGCAGTCCAGCACGTACACGGCCGCATTGATCTCCGCGAGCGCATCACCCATCCCCGGGTCCAGCCGCCCGGTCGCGCTGAATCCCAGGTTGATCACCTCGCGCCCCAGCATCCGCCCCAGAATCGCCGGGAACGCCAGGCCCGGGCGGCTGGCGCTGGCCCCCTGCGTGATGCTCGTGCCGTACACCACCACCGGCGGCCCCACAAACCCCTTCTCCCCCCCCGCCCGCGGCCGCTCCAGCACCGCCCCCTCCGGCACGCCGATCTCGATGGTCCCCACCGATTCGTACAGCGGCAGGTACAACGCCATCTCGCGCAGCCCGTCCGGGCGGGCCAGCCCGGACACGATGGTGTATTCATGCTCCGTGCCCGGGCCCCACACCTTGGGCCGGGCCGTGCCCAGGTACGACCAGCCTTGCTCACCCAACCCATAGAGGTCCAGCCCCCGCACCGCCAGCGGCGAGAGGTTGTTCATCAGCAGCGGCCCCGTGGTCCACCGCGCCCGCACCTCCGTCGCATCGGTCGCGAACCGCACCACCAGCCCCGCCGAGTTGGTCGACAGTTCCCACACCCGCTCGGGAACGCGCTCGCGGAACCGCTCGGGCAGACGCTGATAGCCCGCCGCATCGGCGAACCCGCGTCCCTGCATTTCGAGCGTGGACGCATCGACCCATCGCACGCCGTCCTGCGCGAACGCCGGCGAGAGCACGCACGCCATCCACACCAGCATCATGCCCACGATCCGCATCGCACCCACTCCTTTTCGCCGCCGACCGATTAGATCTTCCGGTCCAGCAGTCGGTATTGCACCGCCTCGGCGATGTGCTCGGGTTTGACCTCGTCCGAGGCCTCCACGTCCGCGATGGTCCGCGCGGTGCGCCGCACCTTGTCGTACGCCCGGGCGCTCAGCCCGAGCTGTGTGAGCGCCTGCTCCAGCAGCGTCCGCGCGGCCGGCTTGAGTTCGACCAGCCTGTCCAGATCCTTTCCGCGCAGGCGAGCGTTGGGCGTGGCGCCCTGACGCTGGCGGGCCCGTTCCTGGGCCGCGAGCACCCGCTCGCGCAGTTCGGCCGTGCTGGTGCCCGGCTTCTTGCTGCCAAGCTCCGAGAACGGCACCGCCGGGGCCTCCACATGGATGTCGATGCGGTCGAGCAGCGGCCCGCTGATCTTCGACAGATACCGCTCCATGTCCCGCCGCCCCACCTCGCCGGGCGCGATGTCGCCCTTGGGCGTGGGGTTCATCGCCGCGATCAGCATGAACGACGCCGGGAACTTCACCGTGTTGTGCGCCCGCGCGATGGTGACCACATGGTCCTCCAGCGGCTGGCGCAGCGTCTCCAGCACCGTCCGCGGGAACTCCGCCAACTCATCGAGAAACAGCACGCCGTGGTGGGCCAGCGAGATCTCCCCCGCCCGCGGGATGATCCCGCCCCCCACCACCGCCGGCGAACTGGCGGTGTGGTGCGGCGTGCGCACCGGACGCGTGGTGATCAGCCCCTGCCGGCTGTTCAGTCGCCCCGCCGCCGAATAGATCCGCGTGACCTCCACCGCCTCGGCGGGTGTCAACGCCGGCAGGATCCCCGGCAGTGCCTTGGCCATCATGGTCTTGCCCGAGCCCGCCGGGCCGAGCATCAGCAGGTTGTGCCGCCCGGCCGCGGCGATCACCATCGCCCGCTTGACCGACTCCTGCCCCTTGACCTCGGCAAAGTCCACCTCCGGCGTGGCCGTGGCCAGCATGCCCTCGACATCCGCCACCGGCATCGGCTCGGCATCGATCGCGCCGCTGAGCAGCCCGACCACCTCGGCGATGCTCGACACGCCGTAGACCGCCACGCCCGCCATCACCGCCGCCTCGGGCGCGTTCTCGGCCGGCAGCACCACCGATTCCATCCCCTTCGACCGCGCCAACTCCGCCATCGCCAGCGCACCGCGCACCGGACGCACCCGCCCGTCCAGCGCCAACTCCCCCGCGAACAGCGTCGTCGCCGGGTCCAGCCCGCCCGGCGGGACAGACCTGGACGCCAGCAGCATGCCCACCGCGATCGGCAGGTCGTACATCGGCCCTTCCTTGCGCACATCCGCCGGGGCCAGGTTGATCAGCGAATGACCCCGGGCCGGGCAATACCCCGAGTTGGCCAGCGCCGATTTGACCCGCTCGAGCGACTCCCGCACCGAGGCATCCGGCAGACCCACCAGGATGTCCTTGTCGAACTCCCCGCGGTCGTTGTCCACCTCGATCTCGCAGGGGATCGCGTCGATGCCTTCAAGGATGTAGGAGTGGATGCGGACGACCATGACCCAGAGCATACCAAAGTCCGAACACCATGTCGAGCCCTATGTTCGGTGTATGTTTGCAATAAAGAACACCCGTTCTGTGGGCCGGCCCGGATCCGGACTCCGGATAGGCCGATACACCCCCGGCAACCCTGACCATCCCGCCCGCCATCGGGGGCCATCCGTCCCTCCGTTTCCAGCCCCGTGCCCCCCCCCGCCCACGTTCCCGGAGTCCGACGCGTGCACCGCCCCGTGATCCTCGCCAGCCGATGGGACGCCCGGACCCGCGCACGGGTCCGGACCGTCGCACTCGCCTTGGCGTCCGCCGGCGACGAGCCGGTCGTGATCGCCCCCGTCTCGCCCGCCGATTCCGGTCTGAGCGGCCATGTCCGCTTCCTGCCCGCCCGTCGCCACGATGACGCGGCCGGGATGCTCGACCGCCTGGCCCGGACCGAATCGCTGGCAATCGAGTGCCACGACGCGGCCGCCGCCCGCTTCGCGCTGGGCTGGCGCGGGACCGACACGCACCGGGCGGTGGTGCTCGTCGACGCGGGCCCGGCCGAGGCCGATCCGGGGCTCGGGTGCGCCGTCGACGGCGTGCTCGCCTCGACCACGGTCCACGCGAAGCGGGCCGTCGACGCGGGCGTGCCCGCCGGGCGCGTGCTCCACGCCCCCGTGCCGATCCCCGCCAACGCGGTGTTCGAGCCGGGCGCGGACGTCGTGCTGTGCCTGACCCCGATGGCCCGGGATCGCGGCCTGATCGAACTGGTCGACGCCTGGGCCGCCTCGGTCTGCGGATCGGAGGACCGCTGGCTGCTGCGTTTCTGCGGACCCATCGAGGACACCCCGTTCGCGCTCGAGCTGGCCCGGCGCGCCGCCTCGTGCGCGGGCGTGCGCGTCTCCGAACGGCTCGACCTGCCCGAGGACGACATCGCCGGCTCCGCGGTGGTCATCGATCCCGGGGGGGAGGCCTGCCCCGACGTGCTGCACGCCGTCGCACGCGGACGGGCCGTGTTCGCCCCCAGGAACTCACCGACCGCCGAAGCCGCCTGCGCGCCCGGCACGCCCTTCGCCTTCCGCGGCGACGGCAGCCTGCGCGGCGTGATCGACGCGTTCGATCTGCTCTCGGATCACGACGCCTCCGCCTTCGCCGAATCGGGGCGGGCCGCCCGCGAACACCTGCTCAAGGGCCACGCACCATCGGGGGCCGTCGGCGTCCGACGCGCGGCCTACGCCCGCTGCGCGGACGCCCGGACCCGCGTCCCGCATGGCGCCGAGACACTCCCCTGGGGCGAGCGCCCCGAGTCACGCCAGAGCGAACGCGACACCGCCCGCCTCCGCCGCGCCATGCTCGCCTGCCAGTCCGAAGGGCTGCGACGCGTCGCGCTCTACGGCGCGGGCGAGTTCATCCGCGGCTGCGCCGAAGCGCTGTGCGAGCCGCCGCTGGAGATCATCGGCTTCATCGACGACGACCCCGCCAAGCGCGGGCGCCGGGTCTGGGGCTACCCCGTCCTGTGCGCCGACGTCGCGCTGACGGCCGACCTCGACGCCGTGATCCTCACCGCGCCCGCGTTCGAGGAAGAACTCTGGCAGCGCACCGCCTGGTTCCGCCAGGCCCGCATCCGCGTCATCCCGCTGGTCCGCCAGCACGCGGAGATCTTCACGGCCCGAGCGGCCTGAACGAAGCCGACGCCGCCGCGGCGTCCGGCACGCGCCCCACCAGCTCGTCCGCGCCGGTCCACGGCGCGATCACCCGCGCCCGCGACGCCGCGCGACGCTCGAGCGCATCGATCATGGGCCCCGGGGACATCGTGCCGATCACCAGCGCGTCCGCCTCATCCTCGTTGGCCTCACGCACCCCGAGCTCGGCCAGCGCACGCCGCACGCACCACGCGTTCTTGCCCTCGTCGACCAGGCACGCCGTGCGGAAGCTCAGCGCGGCGAACGCCGAACCCAGCGCCTCGCGCGCCGCCGCCATGCCGGTGAACCGATCGAACCGGGCCGGCGTCAAAGGGCGCCGCGGCTGGGCGTGCAGGGTGCGCCGCAGCTCCACCAGCCCGCGCCCGTACCCGTCCATCACGCCCTCACGCCCCGCGATGAAGCGGCACCGCCGACGCGTCTCGCGCACCTGGGCGCGGCGCACGGACTCGGGCGCGTAGCGCTGCATGACCCACGCGTTGTTGCGGACGAGCCTTTCGAGGATCGTGGCCATGTCCCGCCCGGCCGACGCACGCCTGTGATCGACGCGGAAGCGCGGGTCGAAACGCACCCGCCCGCCCGCGTCGATGATCTTCGCGCTCAGGTCGTACTCCTCGGCGTAATAGCCGAACGCCGGGTCGTAGCCCCCCAGCCGCTCGAACGCCGCCCGCCGCACCGCGACGCCGCAGCCGATGAACACCTCCGGCAGCCCGCCCATCTCCCGCGCGCCGGTGGCGGGCACGCGGATATCGGCGCTGACCGCCCAGACGTCCTCGGGCACCCCGTCGAGCGCCGCGAACAGCCCGTTGTCCGCCGGGTGCGAGTCGTCGTCGAGCATGACCAGCCAGTCGGCGCTCGTGCGCCCGATCACCCGGTTGCGGGCGGCCGCGCCCTCGTTGAACGGCAGACACTCCAGCCGCACCGGCGCGCCGTTGGCCAGCTCGCCCGCCACCAGCGGCGACTGGGCCGAGCCGTTGTCCACCACGAACGCCTCGATCCGCCCGGGCGCGTCCATCGCGCCGATCGCTCCGAGCGTCGTTTCCAGATGATCGCACCGGTCGCGCGTGGGAATCACAAAGCAGACCGTCGAACCCGCCGCCGTATCAAACTCAGACATGTCACCCAATCCGGGCTAGGACACAGCCGCCTCTCACGAGGCCAGATGCGTCACCTTCGGAACCACGCGTGCCGCCAGCACCTCCGCGGGCACGAAGCTCAGGGCGTGGGCGCCCATCGTCTCAACCCGCCGGCGCAGCGTCGCGATATCAACCGGGACGTTGCCCATCCTAGACCCGTGCACCGCCGCGGCCAACGCGCCCACGAACGCGCTCTGCAGGATCGAAGCCCCGCACGCCATCATCAGCGTCGCGCCCGAGAGCAACGCGTCCCCGCATCCGAGGGCGTCGACCACGTGCCCGGACAGCGCCGGCACGTGCTCGCTCTTGAGCCGCGTGCGGTACGCCTCGTCGGCCGCGTAGAACGGGCCGCGACCGGGTTCTCCCGCGGTTTTCTCGGATTCCAGAGGCTCGAAGGTCACCAGGCCCTCCGCGCCCATGGTGACGATCATCGCGGCGCTGGCCGTGGCGGCCAGATGGTTCCACGCCACCGCCGGCAGCGACTCGTCGTACATCCGCGCCGACGCGCGCAGCTCGCTCTCCGACGGCGTCACCAGGTCCATCCGGCGCATCGAGCGCAGGTGGTTGCGATGCCCCGACACGTCGCCCGTCAGCACCCGCACCCGCGGGCGCAGCGTGGCCGTCACACGATCGAGCATGACACCGCTGAACAGCCCCAGACCGAAATCCGTGACGATCGCCGCGTCGCACCCCGCGGCGCGCTCGCCCGCCAGGGCCGCGAGCCGGTCCTGCTCGCGCGCGTCCAGCACGGCCTGGCGCACCCAGTCCACCTTGACGACCTTCTCGTGCCCCACGATGAACCGGTGCTTGCTGGCCACCGGAGTCTCCTGGTGCACGAACGCCAGCTGCACGCCCTCGCCGGCCAGGCGTTCGCGCAGCGCGCCGATCACCGCCGGATCACGGGGCAGCGCGGTCACCAGCGTCGGTTCGGCCCCCAGGGCCGCCAGGTGCCGCGCCACCACCGCCGCCCCGCCGTCGAAGCTGCGCTCCTGCACCGGACGCAGCGCCAGCACCGGGCTCTCGCCCGCCACGCCGGGCGGATCGCAGAACACGTAGCGGTCCTCGATCACCTCCCCCACCACCACCGCCCGCTTGCCGCGGAACCCCGCCATGCGCAGCTGGATCTGCTCGGGCAGCAGGGCGGGGTGGCGCAGCAGCTCGGCGATCCGCGCGTCCGCCGGGTTGATCGACTCGGCCATCCCCGCGATCAGCGCGGTCGAGCTGAACACCACGTCCCCGGAGGTGAACACCACCCGCCCGCCGTGCCGCTCGACCGCCTCCCGCTCGGCCGCGAAGCCGGCGTGCTGGTTGGTCGCGTACTCCTGGCCCTTCACGAACACGTCCGGCCGCACCGCGTCGAGCAGATCGACCGCCGTCGGCGAAGGCTCGACGTACACCCAGTCCACGAAGTCGAGCGCGCTGAGGTTCTCGGCGCGCAGCTCCTGCGGGATCAGGGGGCGGCCGACCCCCTTGCCGATGCCCGCGTCGCCCGTGATCGTGATCAGCAGCACGTCCCCCAGCTGGCGGGCCTGACGCAGGTGCCGGATGTGCCCGGGGTGGACGATGTCGAAGCAGCCGTGGCAGTGCACCACCCGGCGTCCGGCGCGGCGGGCCTGCTCGCGCCGGGCCAGCAGTTCCTCACGCGTGCAGATCTTGGTCGGTCCTTCGCCCACCGGTTCTCCGTCCGCCGGCGCTGCCGGCCCGCCCGTTATGTCGGCCAGAGACCGATCCCAAGCCCAGCCGCCAAGCCGTTGCACCCATTTAGGGGGGTGGGGGCGAGAGGAGGGTGAGAAGGGGGTTGGGGACGGTCTTGTCCAATTCTGCGGCTCGCCGGAATACGCCGTACAAATCGAGCGTTTATCTGACGTAAACAGTCGTTCACACGCCGCCCAGTCCTTCCGGAAACTTCCCCGATGAACGCCGCCCCCCAGCCCGCCGACACCCGGACCCGGCTCCACCGCGCGGCCACGCACCTCGTCTCCCGCGACGGCCCGGCCGCGTCGGTTCGCGCCATCGCCCGCCACGCCGGCGTGACCGAGGGAGCCCTGTACCGGCACTACGACAGCCGCGAGGACCTCCTCGGGGCGGTCTTCGCCGAGCTGATCGATCCCATGGTCACCGAGAAGCGGATGCTGGTGGAGATGCGGGCCCCCATCCGCGACCGCCTGCGCGAGTGGATCCGGTGCACATACGCCCGCTTCGACACCGATCCGGACGCCTTCGCCTACGTGTTCCTGACCGACCACGACCTGCCCCGCCGCTACGCCGGACTGGCCGGCCTGCAGCGGTCCATGCTCCGCACCCTGATGGTCCAGGCCCGGGCCGAGGGCCTGCTCGGAACCCTGTCCGAGGACCTGGCCGCCACCCTGTTCGTCGGGCTGCTGCTCAGCGTGCCGGAAGGCATCCGCGCCGGCAAGCTGCCCAAGCCCGCCATGCAATACGTGGACCACGTGGCCCAGGCCGTGTGGTGCACGCTCAACCCGCCGTCGCAGACGGGCGCGTAGGCATCCTTTCTCCTCCGAGCTCGGCGCGTGACAACGCTCCGGCTCGCTTCCCGCGACACAGCACCAGACGCAACCCCGGCGCGCGCCGGCGGTGGGTGTCGCGCGCTCCAACCCGCCCGCGCCGAGCGGGCCCACCTCCAGGAGGAAGATCATGAAGACCGTCCCAGCAGCCGTCGCCTCAATCGCCCTGATCGCAGGGGCCGCCGCCGCCAACCCGGTGCAGATCCAGGTGACCGTCGAGAACCTCGCCCCCGCCAACAGCATCACCTTCGCGCCGCTGCGCGTCGGCTTCCACCGCGGGATCTACGACGCCTTCGACGAGGGCGAGGCCCCGACCCAGGCGATCATCTCGGTCGCCGAGGGCGGCTCCGGCTCGGCCTGGTTCCCCGACTTCGCCGCCGCCGATCCCACCGCCACGCTGGGAAGCGTCGTCTCGAACCCCGCCGGACCGCTGCTGCCGGGGGCGTCGGCCACGGCGGTCTTCAACATCGACCCCACGATCAACCGCTTCTTCACCTTCGCGTCGATGGTCGTGCCCAGCAACGACTACTTCATCGGCAACGACTCGGCCACCCAGTACCAGCTCCTCGACGAGTCCGGCAACCTGCTGATCGACTCGATCACCCAGTACGGCCGGGACATCTGGGACGCCGGCTCCGAGGTCGACGGGCCGTTCGGCGCCGCCTTCCTCGCCGGCTCGGTCAACGCCGACCGGATCCCCTCCTTCGGCACCGTCGAGTTCGACTTCGAGGGGCTCGACGTGTTCAACGGTCTGCAGACCGCGGCCGGCTACATCTTCGACCGCCAGTTCGGCGCCGACGACGCCGTCTACCGCATCTCCTTCGCGGTCGTGCCCACGCCGGGCTCGGCCGGCCTGCTGGCCTTCGCCGGCCTGCTCGCCGCCCGCCGCCGCCGGGCCGACTGACCGCCCCGCCCCCCGCTCCGTTCCTGACCCCTTTCTCCCACCGACGGCCCCGCTCCAAGCAGCGGGGCCGTTGCTGTCGCGCCGGCGCTCAGCACCCGCCCAGCAACGCCCCCACGAAGGCGTGCACGTCAAAGATCGTCCACGCCCCGTCGGCGTCCAGATCGGCCGGGCCCGCCTGCGCCGCCCAGTCACTCAGAAACCGGGCCACGTCCACAAAGTCCGTGCGGCAGTCCGCGTTCCAATCGCCCACGCACGGGTCATTCAGTTCGAACGCGCCCAGATCGACCACGGGGCACCCAAACCCCGTGTCCGCACGCGGCGCGTTCACCAGGCGGGCGTTCCCGTCCAGGTCCGCGCCCGACGCGTCCAGGCCCCCCGAATCCCCCGCGTCCACGCACGCCGAGCCCGGCGTCAGCCGGTACGACCCGTCCGACGCGAACGCCGGGTCGGACGCGATGTTCCCGGGCCCGGCATGACCGCCCTGGACGCAGGAGTACGCCACCTCGGCCGAGGCGCCGGATCCAGCGCCGATCTGCGGCGCCGCGCCGTCCGGGCCCAGGTTCCCCCACACGACCGAGTTGCGCACCGCCAGCGCGCCCCGCGCCACGTGCACGCCCGCGCCGCCGACGTCCGATCCCGAAACGTTGTCCGCCACCGTGCACCCCTCCACCCGGAATGCCGCCGTCCCGGGCGGGCGGAACACCCGCAGGTCCATCGCGCCGCCGGTCTGCCCGGCCTCGTTGCCGACAAACAGCGAGTCGCGCACGACAAACTCCGGGACACCCGGCGACACCGTGGTGGTCACCAGGAACGCCAGCCCCCCACCACCCCCGCCGGCCCTGTTGCCCACGAACCGGCACCGCTCGATCCGCAACGCCCCGGACTGCACCGGGCTGCTGACCCGCAGACCGCCCCCCGAGGTCGGGGCTGCGCCGGTCACCCCGTTGGCGTTGTTCTCGAATACGCAACCGGCGATCACACTGGGCGCCACCGGCGCGATCAGATCCACCCCGCCGCCGAACTGCGACGACCCGTTGTCCGCGATGCGGCAGTCCTCCATGCGACCCTGCCAGAGATCCAGAAACACCCCACCGCCCTGGCCCCCGGCCGTGTTGGCGTCGATCACGCACCCGGTGATGTCCAGCAACGCCGGCGCAAACACCTGCGCATCCGCGTACCCCAGCGCCCGCAGCCCGGCCCCGTTGCGCGGGTCGCCCGTCCCGTCCGCCCCGGTGATCCGCACCCGGTCCACCCACCCACGCTCGCCCGCCATCGACGGCTGCTGCAGGTACAGCAGCACCGTCCGCGCGTTGTCCACCGGCCCTCCCCCTCCGATCGCCCCCGAAAGCACCGTCCCCCCCGCCGATCCGGCCCGTTCATCCAACGCACCCTCGAACCCCGCGAACCCGCCGTGCAGCGCCACCCCGGGCGGGAGCAGGAACACCGCGTCCTTCGGATCCGCCGACGCCAGCCCGATCCCGTTCCGCCCCACACGCGGGCGGTAAACCCCCGCCGCCACCCACACGCTGTCTCCCGGCCCGGCAGCGCTCAGCGCCGACTCCAGGTCGGTGAACGCGTCCGCCCAGCTGGTTCCCGTGTTCGCTCCGACCGCGTCCGCGTCCACAAAGAGCACGTCCGCCGCAGCGGCCGCTCCGCAGACCGCCCACAGCCCCATCGCCGCCATCCGTCGCCGCATGGGTCACACCTCCGGGGGCATCCTACCACGGAAAACCCCCATGGCCTCCCAGATTCCCCTGATCCGCCAGACAGGCCCGCAGCGCGCCGCCCCGCGCCGCGTCCCCGGGTCCGGGAAAGTCACCGAATATCCCGTCCAAAGCCGATATCGCCGGCTATGCCCAGCTCCGTCAAAGCCAAGCCCCACACACGCCCCTACCGCCTCCGCGACGACACCACGCCGCCCACGGAGCAGCAGATCCTGCTCTCCCGGCTGGCCTGGATCACCGCGGCGGCCGTCTGGCTCTTCATCGCCGCCGGGCTGCTCACCTTCGACGCGGCCGACGCCCCCAGCCACGCCGTGTGGCCGGGCAACCAGCAGACCACCAACCTGACCGGTCCCATCGGGGCCCACCTGGCCTACCACCTGCTCCGCACGCTCGGCTGGGCCGTCGCCATCCCGATGCTGTTCGCCGCCGTGGCCATCGTCCGGCGGGCGATGCGCAAGCCCGTCCGCCAGCTGCTGGTGCGCACGCTGGGCGTCGCGCTGCTGACCGCGTCCGTCGCCGCCGCCCTGGGCGTGCTGCTGCCCAGGTCCGGCCCGCTGCCCGGCCTGCCCGGCGGCACCGTCGGCCTGGCGTCCGCCGCCGAACTGCTCCCCCGCTTCGCCACCATGGGCACCCTGCTCTGGCTCGGGCTGCTGACCCTCGTGGCCCTGATCGTCGCCGCGGACCGCCTCGTGTTCGCCCTGCCCATCGCCATCTGGAAGGCCCTGGTCCCGGCCGCGAAGGTCTCCGCCGGCGCCACCGTCGCCGCCGCGGGCGCCGTCGGATCGGCCGCGCTGAAGGCCAACGCCGCGGCCGATCGCGCCACCCAGACCTCCCGCGCCGCCTCCGGCGGCCTTGTGGCGGGGCTGCGGGGCCTGCTGCGCCGGGCCAGCGTCGTCCGCGTGCGCCCCAACGACCTCGACGGCGAGATCATCGAGGTCAAGCCCGAACCCAAGGCCAAACCCGCCAAGCCCAAGCGCGTCGTCCGCCCGGTGCCCCAGCCGCTCGAGGAGGAGGAGATCGACGAACTCGACGGGGCCGCCGCCGACTACGAAGGCGCCGACGACACCGACGAGTCCGACGAACAGGCCGAGTACGACGAGGACGAGGACCCCTCGGTCCCCGGCGCGCCCCAGGTCTTCGACCGCGACAAGCTCCGCGCCAAGATCCAGGCCCTGCCCGTCCGCTTCGCCCAGGCCAACAAGGCCGTTGCCACCGACCAGGACCTGGCCGACATCCAGAACTGGGACAACCTCGACGGCTACAGGTTCCCCACCCTCGACCTGCTGGAAGAGCCCGAGGAGGGCTTCAACCTCAAGCTCGAGTCGCTCGTGCGCGAGCAGGCCGAGAACCTCGAAGCCGCCATGCGCCAGTACAAGATCGACGGCGAGGTGGTCGACATCGAGTCCGGCCCGGCCATCACCCTCTACCACATCCGCCTGGCGCCGGGCACCAAGGTCGCCCAGCTCACCGCGATCTCCAGCGACCTCGCCCGCTCGCTCAAGGCCGTCAACATCCGCATCGTCTCCAACATGGAGGGGCGTGACACCGTCGGCGTCGAGGTGCCCAACCCCACCAAGGAGCGGGTCCGCCTCAAGGAGCTGATGTCCAACCGGGACCGCTTCGCCAAGATGAAGCTGCCCATGTTCCTGGGCAAGGACGCCGGCGGCGAGCCGCTCATCGCCGACCTGACCAAGATGCCCCACATGCTCATCGCCGGCACCACCGGCTCGGGCAAGTCGGTGTGCATGAACACCATCATCATGAGCTTCCTGTACACCAAGAAGCCCAACGAGCTCAAGCTCGTCCTGGTCGACCCCAAGATGGTCGAGATGAGCCAGTTCAAGGACATCCCCCATCTCATGTGCCCCGTGGTCACGGAGATGTCCAAGGCCGCCGCCATCCTCGAGTGGGCCGTGACCAAGATGGACGAACGCTACGAACTGCTCGCCGAGGCCGGCTGCCGCGACATCGCCGGCTACAACGAGATGGAATGGGAGGACATCAAGTCGGCCTTCAACTGCGCCAGCGACGAGGAGGCCGCCCGCATCCCCCGCAAGCTGCCCTACATGGTCTTCATCATCGACGAGCTGGCCGACCTGATGATGACCAACAAGGAGGTCGAGGGCTCGATCATCCGCATCGCCCAGAAGGCCCGCGCCGTGGGCATCCACCTGATCCTGGCCACCCAGCGCCCCCAGGCCAACGTGGTCACCGGCCTGATCAAGTCCAACATGCCCTGCCGCATCGCCTTCAAGGTCGCCTCGGGCATGGACAGCCGCATCGTGCTCGACCAGAAGGGCGGGGAACTCCTCCTCGGCCAGGGCGACATGCTGTACCTGTCCCCCTCCAGCCACAAGCTCGACCGCTGCCAGGGCACCCTCGTCGATGACAAGGAGATCCGCAAGGTCGTCAAGTTCCTCAAGGACATCGCGGCCCCCTCGTTCGAGCGCTCGCTCATGCAGATGCGCGCCCCCGGCGGCTCCGACGAGGACCGCATCCTCGCTAGCGCGAACAACTCCTCGGCCTCCCTCGCCGCCGCCCAGGAAGACCCGATGTTCGACCGCGCGGTCGAGATCGTCCTCGAGACCGGGCGCGGCTCGGTGTCGCTGCTCCAGCGCCGCCTGGCCATCGGCTACACCCGCGCCAGCCGCCTGATCGACCTCATGGGCATCGCCGGCATCATCGGCGAGCACAAGGGCTCGGTCGCCCGCGAGGTCATGATGTCCGTCGAGGAGTGGCAGGAGATCCAGCGCATGGTGGCCGAGGAGGCCCAGCGCCGCGGCATCAAGCTCGGCGATCCCAACGATCCCCACCAGTCCCTCATGTTCGACGACGACCCCACGCCCGCGTCCTCCGCGGCCGCCGGCGCCGATGACGAGGACCCCCCCTTCGACACCGACGACGCGCCGGCCGTCGAGGTCCACGCCAAGCGCCTCGAAACCGATGACGACCAGGAGGACGACGAGGACATCCTGCTGAGCGAGGACGAACTCGACGAGGAAGCCGACGACGAGGACGAAGCCCTCGACGAGATCGAGGAGGAGGACGAGGAAGACGAGCCCGAGCCCGTCGGCGAGGACGCGGATGAGGACGAGGAAGAAGACGAGGATGCCGTCTACGAGGACGAAGAAGAAGACCTCGAAGAGGAGGTCGAGTACGAGTACGTCGACGAGGACGGCAACCCCATCAGCCCCGAAGAACTCGCCGAGTACGACCTCGAGGCCGAAGAGATCGAGGAGGAGGACGAGGAGGATCAGCCCCCCGCCCCAGCCCGATCCAAGAAGCGCAACGGCACGGCCGCCTGACCCCCTTCCACCTCCCCCCGTCCCCCGAAGCTCCCGCGACCCCACCCCCAGATCTCCCCGGTTCCGCACACCCCGCGCCCACACCCTGCCGCCGGCGCCGCCCCGCGGCGCACACCCGGCGGACCTCGACACCACGCGGATCCCCCACCGGAAGGCCCGAGCCTTCCTTTTTTCTTGATCGGATCACCCATTCACGCCGCCCCCCCCGGACCGGTGAAACCCTGCCACCCATCTCCCGGATGAATAGCATGACGACCCGGGTCGGAGGAGCACCCGGAAAGTCTGATCGAGACCGACCGGGCCGCAGGCCAGAGCGCCCCCCCGGACCACGAACCTTTCTGAGGAGTCACCATGCCGGCCACGACCCGCCGAACCGCGTCCCGCCCGACCATGCCCCGCCCGGCCCTGCCCGCCTTCCTGCTCGCCGGCCTGGCCGCGGGCGCCGTCGCGGCTCCCCCCGCCGTGCTCGATCGGGTGCCCGCCGACGCCCACGTCGTCGTGGCCGTGCAGCAGGTCAACGACTTCCTCGCCGACCTCGACCAGATCAACCGCATGCTCGGCGAGAACGCCAACCCCGGCATCCTCTTCGCCACCTCCATGGTCCGCGGCATGCCCGGCATCAACCTCGACGGGGCCGCGGCCTTCGTCATCACCCTGCCCGACGCGCCGGCGGACGAGATGGCCGACGA
>CAYNRF010000055.1:0-6279 GCA_964399525.1 uncultured Phycisphaeraceae bacterium
AGCACCGCAGACAGCAGCCAGGGCCGCCAGAACTTCACCCGCTGGCCCGACGGACGCATGCTGGCCACCTGGTCGGACAGCCGCAACGGGGACGAGGACATCTACGCCCAGGCCCTCCGCGCGGACGGCTCGCTCGGCGGCCCGGATGCGTGCGCCGCCGACATCACCGGCGACGGCAACCTCAACTTCTTCGACCTGGCGGCCTACCTCGATCTGTTCAACGCGGGCGACCCGGCGGCCGACCTGGCACCGCCCATGGGCACGATCAACTTCTTTGATCTGGCCGCCTACCTCGACGCCTTCACCGCCGGCTGCCCCTGAGCCCACCCCGCCGCCAGCCCTACTCTGACACCCCCCCGGCGGCCCGTTGACCTCTGGTCCGGGCCGCACCCCACCCGCCCCGGCTTCCCCCCCGGGGCGGGTGTTCGTTTTGCCGGCGAGACGACATGGACGGGGCAAAGAACAATTTTTTTCGGATCGTGGCCGACCGGCGTCCACCCATCCGCTCGGAGTGGCGGAGCACCCGGCCGCTCTGACCTCTCCCGCAGATGTGCAGGGGCGGGCGACGGGCGTCAGGAGAGGATCGCCATGGTCAGGCCCGCCCGCGAAACCGACACCCGCCCCGGCCCCCAGACGGCCGCCCCCGCCGAAGTTGGCCCGACGCCCGACGTCCTGCATGCCGAGCCGGTGAATCCACGGCGTGCCCTGCTGGCCGGCCTCGGAGGTCTGGCCGCGGGAGCGTTCCTGGCCAGCACCGCGAACGCCGGGCCGCTCGCGCCGCCTCCGGGGCCGATCGCATCCACACCGTCGCCGGAGCCGCGTATCCCGCTTACACAGGCAACGGCGCCGGGGGACGAGACCAGTGTGTTTCGCATCACCCAGCCCGGGTCGTACTACCTGACCGCTGACCTGGTAGCGCCGTCCGGCAAGGGTGGAATCCTCCTCGCCACATCGAATGTCAGCCTCGACCTGATGGGGTTCTCGGTCATCGGGACGCCAAGCCTGCAGAGGGGCATTGCGACGGCCAGTGGTGGCACGCGTCAGAACTACACCATTCGCAACGGCACCGTGACCGGCTGGGGGGACGGCGGGATCAACTTGATCGTTGGCTCATCGTCAACCGCCAACTGTCTGATTGAAGATGTGCGAGCTCTGTTCAACACCAACGCGGGTATTCGCGTAGGGTCCAGCGCGATCGTACGCGGCTGCGTGGTGTCCAACAACGCTGGTTCGGGTATTCTCACCGGAGCCAACTCAATCGTCGCCGGTTGTACAGTCCGACAGAATGCCGGGGCAGCGATTTCCGCCGGTGACCGCTGCATCATCCGTGACTGTACCGCAGGGGATAACGCACTCCCCGGCTTGGGCGGGATCATTGCAAGGGAAAACAGCCTCATCAGCAACTGTACATCCTATCGGAACGGAAGCCCTGGCAACTCCGCGATCGGTGTTTTCTCCGGCACGATCGAGGGGTGTACAGCCTTCGAAAATCTGGGTAGCGGCATTCGGGCGCTGACCGGGACTGTGACAGGGTGCTTCTCGCGCGGGAACAGCGGTGATGGGATATCCGTGACCGAGGGGAGCACTGTTTCGAACTGCTCGGCGTTCGGCAATGTTCAGAGCGGGATTCGTGCGTCTCGTGACTCGCAGATACTGCAAAACAACTGCCAGGGGAACGGCCTGGGCAGCGGTGGCACAGCCGGTGCGGGGATCCATGTCACTGGAAACCGCTGCCAGGTTGAACACAACAACAGCATTGGGAATGGGCGAGGGTATCTGATCGACGGAACGGCAAACTACATCGCTCGAAACACGGCGTCTGGGAACACACTGAACTGGTCGGTGGCCAACGCGAATGTCTGCCAGGTCGTTCTTGCCGCTCCGGCCACGGAATTCAGCGGAAACTCGGGCGGGGTCAACCCGGGGTCATCCAATCCCAACACCAACTACACCTACTGAAGCGGATCAAGCACATCACAGAGGGATCGGCCATGCAGCACGAGAAGCCAACCCCAATCGACCTTGAGTCCACAGCCACCCAGCGCCGCGCCATGCTCGTCGGTCTCGGTGGAATCGCCGCGGGCGCACTCCTGTCGGGCAAGGTCCAGGCCGGGCCGCTGGACCCGCCGACAGGACCAGTCGCAAGCACGGGCAAGACCCTTGCCGAGATCGAGCCACGCACGGCCATCAATGCGGTCAACACGCCGGGCAGCGCGACCGCGGTGTTCAGGATCACCCAGCCGGGCTCGTACTACCTGACCGGAAACATCGCGGGGGTATCGGGCAAGCACGGGATCGAGATCGTCGCGTCCAACGTGAGCCTGGACCTCATGGGCTTCTCCCTGAGAGGCGCTGCGGGCTCTCAGGACGGAGTCAAAGTGAACACCGCAGTGGCGAACATCACCGTGCGGAACGGATCGGCGAGCGGCTGGGGAGGCGACGGATTCGATCTGGGACCGATCGGTCTCGCAACCGGTGTGCTCGTGGAATGTGTTCACGCATCCGGCAATGCGGTTCGCGGCATCGTCGCGGGCGACAACGCGATCATCCGCGACTGTTCGGCAACTCAGAACGGAAACAGTGGGATCAGTGTGTCCCGAAACGGAGTCGTCCACCGCTGCGTGTCATTGAACAATGCGACGTTCGGTATCATCTGTGGCAATGCATCATCGATGACGAACTGCGTTGCTCAGGACAATGGGTCTGACGGCTTCTTCGCAGGAATCGGATGCACCGCCAACGGCTGTTCGTCGCTCAGTAACTCATCAAGCGGGTTCGTCGTGGGAACAGGTTCCGTCATCGCCAACTGTGTCGCAAACGAGAACACACAGGTCGGTATCATCGCTTCTGCCGGCACGCTCGTGCGCTCCAACGCGTGCCGATCCAACAGGATCGGCATCCAGACCTCCGGTTCCGATTCTCGCGTCGAACTGAACAACTGTGTGTTCAACGACTCGGGCTTCCGTGTGACCAGCAGTGGCAACTTCATCGCGTCGAACACATCCTCCGGCAGCCTCACGAACTGGGATATTGTCGCCGGAAACGTGTGTATTGTCGTCCAGGCGAATGCGGCGGCCGCGATCGTCGGAAACTCGGGTGGCGTCTCCCCCGGATCGAGTAATCCAAACGCCAACTTCACATTCTGAACCGAGCGGCCGACCATTCCCGTCTGCCAAAGAGGACTCTTCCGATGCGATCCGCTCAGAGAGCATTCCGGCCTGCGACCCTCGCATTGATCCTGCTCGCCGCCCACGCGCACGCGCAGGACATCAGCCCCGTCAACAAGTTTGCATGGGGCGAGAACGTCGGTTTCCTCAACTTCGCCGACGCGTCCGAGCCCGTCCTGGTCCACACCGATCACCTGGCGGGGTACGTGTGGGGCGAGAACATCGGCTGGATCCATCTGGGCGATGGTGACGCGCCGTACCTCAACACGGACAACACCAACTACGGCGTCAACCGCGATCCCGCCAACGGCGAACTCACCGGGTTCGCCTGGGCGGAGAACGCCGGTTGGATCAACTTCCGGGGCGGCGCCCTCGCCGACGGCAGCTTCGCCCGCGTGGCCGATGGCCGCTTCTCCGGCTTCGCCTGGGGCGAGAACATCGGCTGGATCAACCTGGACAGCCCGGATGTGTTCGTCGGGCTCTTCTGCCTGCCGGATTACAACCACGACTCCCGCCTGGACTTCTTTGACGTGTCCGCCTTCCTCTCGGACTTCTCCGCCGATGATCCGGCGGCGGACCTGACCGGGGACGGCGTGCTGGACTTTTTCGATCTCTCGCGGTTCATCGTCGAGTTTGGCCGCGGATGCGACCTGTTCTAAGACCACCCCATCGGAAGGAGTCACCCGTGCGAACCATCCCCGCCATCGCGCTCTGCGCCGCCCTCGCGTCTGCCGCGGGCGCGGGCGAGTTTGTCTTTACCTTCTCCGGCCTCGTCGTCGACGGATCGGCCGCTCCCGGCACGGCGTACACGTTCCGGATGTTCGTGCTGGACACCGCCCAGGACGCCACGCCGGGCATCACCACGGCCCACTACGACATCGCCCGGGTGGAGCTGGACCTCGGATCCGACGGCAGCGTCGAGAACGGCGCTTCCATCACCAACGCCCCCAACGCGTTCTCGCGGGTCTACATCGACCGGGGCGCCACGCAGCTCGTCGGCGGGCTGGACCTGTTCAACGCCGACCGCTCCTTCGTGCTGGGCATCCACCTGCCCGGCGACGCCTTCGTCGACCCCAGCGACCTGGCGTCGCAGGCCGCCTTCAGCCTCTCGGGCCTGACCAGCTCGGCGTTCAGCTTCCTCCAGTTCGGGCAGACCAACATCACGGTGGCCAACGATTTCTTCTCGTTCGGCCGGACGATCGCCGTGGTCCCCCTGCCCGCCCCGGTGCTGATGGGGCTGCTCGGCCTGGCCACCGCCGCCGGCGCGGTGCGTCGGCGGGCCCGTGCCGGTCGATGACCGATCCCGACCGCTCCGCCGCCCGCCCGATGCATCCCCTAAACTGACGGGCCCATGACCCGTCTGCCCTCCGACCTCGTCGCCCGGCTCCGACCCGCCCTCGAAGGGCGGGTTTGCTGCGTCACCGGCGGGGCGGGCTTCATCGGTGGGCACCTGGTCGACGCCCTGGTGTCCCTGGGGGCCCGGGTCACCGTCATCGATGACCTCTCGAACTCCGACGCCGCCCACATCGCGGGCCTGATCGACATGGAGCCCGGCCGGGTCCGGTTCGTGCACGCCAGCATCCTCGAGCGGGCGGCGCTCGACGAGGCCCTCGAAGGCGCCGAGCTGGTGTTCCATCTGGCCGCCCTGGGCTCGGTCCCGCGTTCGGTCGAGGATCCGACCCGGACATGGCTGGTTAACGCCACCGGCACCATGCGGGTGCTCGAGGCCGCCGCCCGCGCCAAGGCCCGTCGGCTGATCTATTCCGCCTCGAGCAGCGCTTACGGCGACAACCCGACGCTGCCCAAGGTCGAGACCCAGGCCACCGAGCCGATGTCGCCCTACGCCGCCGCGAAACTGGCCGGCGAGTCCCTGTGCCGGTCTTGGTCGGCGTGCTACGGGCTCGAGACGGCGTGCCTGCGCTATTTCAACATCTTCGGGCCACGCCAGGCGGCCGACTCGGCCTACGCGGCGGTGGTCCCCGCGTTCATCAGGACGCTCTTCGCGGGCGGCGCGCCCGTGATCTTCGGCGATGGCGAGCAGACCCGCGACTTCACGCACGTCTCCAACGCCGTCGCGGCCAACCTGCTGGCCGCCACGCGCGACAAGGCCCTGCGCGGCGAGGTGGTCAACATCGGCGCGGGCGTCCGCACCAGCGTCAACACGCTGGCCGGTCTGCTGGCCATCCTGTGCGAGCGGCCCGGGGCGGTGGTGGACCACCGGCCCGCCCGGGTGGGTGAAGTCCGTGACTCCGTGGCCGACATCTCCGCCGCCCGCGACCTGCTGGGCTACACCCCGGTCACCCCCCTGCAGGAGGGCCTCGCCCAGACGGTCGCCTGGTACCGGACCGAGTTTCTTCCCGGCAGCCGCGGCGGCCACGGGGGTGGGGGGGCCAGAGCGTGAGTCCGCGCATTGTTGTCGAAGGGCTGCTGGGTCTGACCGCCCTGGGGCTGGAGACGCGCTTCCGGCTCCGCGGGCCCTATTGGGACTGGCGGCGGCACACCGCGTTCCCCGACGGCATCCCTTCCGGGGGGCGGGGTGAGATGGTCCGTCTCGCCCTGGAGTACGGCGCCTGGGCCTGGCGGATGCGCCGTCTGCGCTAAATCACGGGGGAATCCTGCCCGGATGGCCGATTGGGGATGTCGGGGGACGAACAATGTCCCAGACAACCCACAGGGAGCCCGCCATGTCCGATTCCAACAAGCCCAACTCCGGCTCGTTTGCCCAAGCCTTTCTCCCCGGCCTGATCCTGGGTCTGGTCATCGGCGCCGTCGCCGGCGCCCTGCTGCCCGACCTGCTCGGCGGCTCGAAGATCCCCGCCCCGAACGGTGAATACACCCCGGATCCCGCCGCCGGCGCGGATCTCGAGCGCGACGGCATGCCCGGCATGCCCACCCAGGACGACGCCGAGCAGATGATCGACGACGCCGCCGGGACGATCGAGGATCCGGCCGCGACCGATCCGGCCGACAACCCCTGACCCGCACGGCTCGGCGCACCGTGCCAGGTTGACAAATCGCCGCCGCTCGGGTTGAGTGGCGGCATGATCGACCGCGCCCGCACGCTTCTGGCCCAGCACGCGGAGACCACCCGCCTGCTGGGGGTGGATTTTCT
>CAYNRF010000055.1:6289-15395 GCA_964399525.1 uncultured Phycisphaeraceae bacterium
TGGGTCGACCGGTTGAGGTCGCGTCCGCCGGGCCCGCCGCGGACGAGGAACCCCGCCCGGCGCCGCGGTCCGCGCCCATGCGGGACTTTGCCCCTGTCCCGCAGGGCCCCGCGGCAACGGCGTTCGAGCCCGCGGCTCCCAGGCCCGAGGTGCGGGCGGCTTCGGCGGCGCGCACCGACGCCGCGGCGGTCCGTGCCTGCCATCAGCACGTGACGGACCCGCAGGCCAAACTCGAGGCCGTGCGGGAAAGGTACATCGCCGATGCGCCGCACCAGCACTTCGTGACGGCCCACACCAACATCGTCTTCGGCGAGGGCGACCCCCGGGCCCGGCTGATGTTCGTCGGCGAAGCGCCGGGCGAGACCGAGGACCAGACCGGGCGACCGTTCGTGGGCCGGGCCGGTCAGCTGCTCGAGAAGATGATCAACGCCATGGGCCTGAAGCGCGAGGACGTGTACATCTGCAACGTCCTCAAGACCCGCCCGCCCAACAACGCCACGCCCACCAGCGAGGAGGCGCGGCTCTGCGCGCCATACCTGATCGAGCAGATCCGCATCGTCGCGCCCGAGGCCATCGTCACCCTCGGCCTGCCCGCCACCCACCTGCTGCTGGAGACCACCGAGCCGATGCGCTCGGCCCGCGGCCGCTGGTGGACCTTCCCCCCCCGTGCCGGCGCGATGTTCGATCCGGACCTGCCCGAGATCCCGGTCATGCCCACCTACCACCCGGCCTACCTGCTGCGGTCCTATACGGACGAGAACCGGCGGAAAGTCTGGTCCGATCTGAAGGCGGTGATGGACCGTCTGGGGTTGAAGTCCGGATCCTGAGACCGCGTCGACCCCGCAAAGCGGGGCTTCCGGGGCCGGCGCATGGGGATTTTTCCAAAAGTTCCCATGGCCCGCGGGTTTCCCGATCAACCCTTGCAACCACTCGCCCGATGCCGCGTATCGACAGGCGTCCAACGGTGCGGGGCATCAGGCCCGATCCGGCTGATCCGATGGCCGGCCACCAGGACGATCCCAACCCAGACCCCCACGAGACTCGGCGCTCGACCTTTGTGTTGGGCGCCGGGTTTATTTTTGGGTCTCGGTGTCCCGGGTCACCCCCCGCCCCCCCGCAGTCATGAAACAAAGAACCCCGCGGGTCGCGGGGTTCATGATCGTGCGTCAGGAGCGTGTCGATCAGGGATGGTCGTGGCCGCTGTGGTCTTCGGCGTCGGAGTTCTGCGATTCGTCGGTCGCGGTGTCCTCGACGGTCGTGTTGGAGAAGTCCAGTTCGGTCGCGGGGTCGAGCTTCTCGAACCGCGTGATCTCCCACGCTGGTCCGCCGTCAGCGCGGCCCCAGTAGACGGTGAAATCGAATGCGACCTTGTCGCCGATCGTCAGCGTCGAAAGGTCCACACCTTCGCCGACGGGGAAGGGCATCGTCATCGAGGCCATGCCGGGCACGCCACGCATGTTGACGGGGATCTCGCCGTCCTTGTTCAGGAAGGTGGGAATGTGCTCGTGCTGGATCTTGAGTTCGGTGGCGGGGTTGCCGGCGACGGGCAGCATGGTCACCACGCCGCGGATGCCGGTGTAGACGTCCTCGCGTACCTCGCCGGTGGGGGCGGCGCGGTTCGGCGATGCGCCGGCGGGCGTGGACGAATCCTGCTTGCACGCGCTCATCACGAGCGTCTGCGCGAGCAGCAGCGCGGCGATCACCAGAGGCGTGCGCATCTCAGGCCTTCTGGACCTTGAGGTACTGCTCGACGGACGCGAGGTCCGGGCGGATGTCGAAGGTGAAGGGCATGGTCCAGGTCGCGCCCTCGACGCAGCGGGCCACCTTGGAGGCGGTCTCGCGGGAGTACCACAGGCGGTTGCCGCGGATGTAGGAGTGCATGCGCCGGCGCCGCAGCGACTGGGCGCGGGTGAGGGCGCGCTTGATGTCCGGGTCGCGGCGCATCAGGCGGGTGATGGTGTCGATGGCGCCCTTGTTGTTGGGAACGCGCTCGATGGTGCAGGTGACGGTCTCACCGGCGTTGAGGGTGTCGATCATGGCCCACTCCCGGCCGCGCGGCAGGCGCGCCGTTTGAACAGAGTCTTCGCGAAAATCCCCTTCGGTCACGACCACCCAGCCGGACGTGTCGGGCCCAAAGTCTACGCCGCCCCCGGAACGCGTCCACCGGTCCCCCTAGACTTCCCGCCCACGGAGGAACCATGACCAACCAAACCCCCGGCCAAGGCCCCAATCCGCCCGCCCAGGCCGCGTTCGACCCGAGCGCCCCGAACCAGAACCGCCCCCGCCTGCGCAAGCTGAGAGGTTTTCCCTTCCCCGTCCAGACACCGGACGGTCAGAAGCAGGTCCTGATGGGCCTGGCCGACGCCCAGCAGATCTCCGAGAAGATGGTCGTCACCCAGCCGGCGTTCCAGGCCGTGCTTCCTTTGATGGACGGCAGCCGCGACCTCGACCAGATCGTGGCCGAGTGCGGGCGGGGCCTGCAGCGGCCGATGCTTGAGCAGTTCGTGGCCCAGCTCGACGACGCCGGGCTGATCGAGGGGCCGGTGTTCGACCGCCTGCTCGCCGACCTGCACGCCAACTTCGACAAGTCCGACCACCTGCCCCCGGGCTCGACCGCCCAGATCGCCGATCTGCTTGCCATGCAGGAACTTGGAGAGAAAGCCACCGACGCCCAGAAGGCCGAGGTCGGGCCCACCAAGCTCCGCGAGATGCTGGACAAGTGGATCGATGCCGCCCTGCAGAATGTCGAGAACCCCGCCTTCGACACCCTGCCCAAGGCCGTCATCGCGCCCCACCTGGATTATCCCCGGGGCTGGTACAACTACGCCCAGGTCTACGGGCGGATGCGGGTCGTCGATCGCCCCGACCGCGTGGTCATTCTGGGAACCAACCACTTCGGGCAGGCCACCGGCGTGTGCGGCTGTGATAAAGGCTTCGCCTCGCCGCTGGGCGTGTGCCCGGCCGATGCCGACCTGATCGCCTCGCTGCGTCAGAAGCTGGGTTCGCAGGCCCAGACCCTGTTCCAGCACCGCTACGACCACGAGAACGAGCACTCGATCGAGCTGCACATCCCGTGGATCCAGCATGTGCTGGGGGCGGACGACAAAGGCAACTACCCCAAGGTCTTCGCCGCGCTGGTGCATGACCCGATCGTCAACAACGGGCAGTCCTACGACGGCAAGGGACTGGATCTGGAGCCGTTCATCGAGGCGCTGCGGTCCGCGCTGGACGAGGTGGGGGGGACCACCCTGATCATCTCGTCCGCCGACCTGTCGCACGTAGGCCCGGCGTTCGGCGATCAGCAGACGCTGGCCGGGGACCAGGGCCCCGGGGCCGAGTTCCGCGCCCGGGTGGCCAGCCACGACCGGGAGATGCTGCAGATGGTGGTGGAGAATCGGCTGGAGGATCTGGTCGGCTCGATGGCCTGGCAGCAGAACCCCACCCGCTGGTGCTCGCTGGGCAACATGCTGGCTACGGTGCGGGTGGCCCGCCCGGAGCGGATCGAACTGGTCAACTACGCGGCGGCGATGGATCCGGAAGGCACGACCTTCGTGTCGTCGGCCGCGCTGGCGATGTATTAAGAGGTCAACGGGTTTCGTCACGGGACTGTCACAGCCCGACCCCGGGCGGGAACCGGGCCGGGAGGGGGTCGTACCGTTGGCGGGGTTTCGGGTAGGATCCTCCCCCCGAACGCCCCCATTCCGGGCGGACGGGACCGCAAGCAAGGAGCAGCCGATGGGCGCGTCGAACGAGTGCTGGGGCATCGAGATGGGCTTCGGGGCGATCAAGGCCCTGAAGCTGCAGCAGGACGGCGACGAGATCCGGGTGATCGACTACGCGGTCATCAACCACCCCAAGGTGCTCTCGACGCCCGATCTCGACCAGGACGACGCGATGCGGGTGGCGCTGGGCACGCTGGCGAGCACCAAGGACCTGACCGGTTCGCGGATCTCGATCTCGCTGCCGGGTCACCAGAGCTTTGCGCGGTTCGCCAAGCTGCCCCCGGTCGATCCCAAGAAGGTCGGCGACATCGTCAAGTTCGAGGCCGTCCAGCAGATCCCCTTCCCGCTGGAAGAGGTCGAGTGGGACTACCAGACCTTCGTGTCGCCCAACTCGCCGGACATCGAGGTGGGCATCTTCGCGGTGACGCGCGAGCGGATCAACAACCGGCTGTCGATGCTGGCCGACCTGGGCCTGACGCCCGACTACGCGACCATCTCGCCGGTGGCGGTCTACAACGCGCTGGCCGTGGACCTGGGCTTCACCGAGGAGACCCCGGGCACGATCATCCTGGACATCGGCACCGTGGCGACCGACCTGATCATCGCCGAGGCCGGGCGGGTGTGGGTGCGGACGTTTCCCATCGGCGGGCACCAGTTCACCGAGGCGCTGGTGTCGGCGTTCAAGCTCAGCTACACCAAGGCCGAGAAGCTCAAGCGCGAGGCCGAGCAGACCAAGCACGCCCGCCACGTGTTCCAGGCGATGCGTCCGATCTTCGGCGACCTGGCGCAGGAGGTGCAGCGCTCGATCGGCTTCTATCAGTCGGTGCACCCGGACGCGGACCTCAAGCGGCTCATCGGCCTGGGCAGCACCTTCAAGCTGCCCGGCCTGCGCAAGTACCTCAAGCAGCAGCTGCAGCTGGACGTCTACCGCATCGAGCAGTTCAAGAAGCTGTCGATGGACGGCCCGCAGGCGGGCGAGTTCCAGGCCGCGTCGCTGAACCTGACCACGGCGTACGGGTGCGCGATGCAGGCCCTGGGCGTGGCCCCGATGCGGGCCAACCTGATGCCCACCGGCGTGCTGCGGGACGCGGCCTGGAAGCGCAAGGTGCCCTTCTTCGCCGCCGCGGCCGGCCTGGCGGCCGTTGCCTCGGGCGCGATGTTCATCCGCCCGCTGGTGGATTCCTCCGCCTTCGAAGGCGCCGAGAAGCCCCCCATCCTGCAGACGGTGGTGCGCGAGGCCCGCACGCTCGGCCAGCAGGCGCAGGAAGCCAACGTGACCAGCGGCGCCGAGCCGGACCTGCGGGCGGCCAACATCGTCGGCCTGCTCGAGGGCCGCGGGCTCTACACGCACATCCTCGACGACGCGTCGCGGCTGGTCATGATGACCAACCAAGGCGCGACCGAGGCGGCCGTGACCAACCAGCGCCTGCGCGACATGCTCGAGGGCGGCCCGGCGATGGAGCTGGTCGCGCTGAACACCGAGTTCGTCTCCGCCGGCGGCGGCGGGGCCGATGAGTCGGCCGACCCGATGGCCGACCCGTTCTCCACCGGCCTCGGGCCCGCGACGGGGCCGTCGGGCGCCGCGACCCCGGCGGGCGCGCAGGGCAAGGACCACGTCCGCGTGACCGGCACGTTCCGCATCGCCGCGCCCAACCTGGAACGGTTCATGCTCGACACCGTCGAGCCGGCGCTCAAAGAGCGTCTGCAGCGCGACGGCCTGCCCTACACCATCGTGTACGGCCAGGTGCCCTGGACGGCGTCGGGCGCCAACGACCCGAACAACCCCGGCATGTTCGCCGACCCGCGCGGACGCGTCGGTTCGCCCGGCTTTGCCGGTTTCCAGGATCGACCGGGCCTGCGTCCGGGCGGCTTCCAGCAGCAGCCCGGCGCCGTGGGCGGCGATCCCAAGCAGCTCGCACCCCTGCCCGGCGCGCCCGCCGAGCGGCCCGGCGTGCAGACCGTGACGATCACCTGGTACGCCGTGCTCCCGGCCGCCAGCGAGGGAGGTGACGCGTGAAGCCCGTGCTCAACTGGATCAAGAAGAATCTCGTCATCGTCATCTCGGCGGCGCTGATCCTCGTCTTCCTGCCCGCCGGCTGGTTCTTCTCTTCGGGGTGGAACAAGAAGGTCCGCACGCAGGCCGCCGAGGCGTACAACTCGACCCGCGGCGAGCTGCAGCGTGTGGGCAGCGTGACCTACGCCCTGCCCGCCGTGCTCGCCGGCGAGGAGTCGGTCAGCCAGAGCCGGGCGCCCAACAGCGTGGTCACCGAGTTCTTCCGCGAGCAGAGCGAGATCCGCCTGGCGCAGGTCCGCGACGTGGTCGAGCGCGGCACGGCGTTCAACCAGCGCAACCACCGCGAGCTGGTCCCCGGCCTGCTGCCCGCCGCGCCCAGCAACAGCGTGCTGCGGCGGCTGGGTCTGGAGATGGCCGAGCAGATCGCCGGCACCCGCGACGCGGCGGGCAACGTGGTCCGGCCGTCGGTCTACGAGCTGCTGCTGCGCCGGCTCAACGCCGGCGGGCCGCCCATGCCCGAGGAGCTGGGCGCCATCCTCGCCGAGTACGCCAACCGCGAGCAGGAGCGCTACGCCGCGGGCAGCACCGACAACCGCCTGACCGAGGCCCAGACCCAGCAGATGGCCCAGGACCTGGTCAAGCGCCGCCTGCAGGAGTACGCCGGCCGCGCCAAGTCCCTGGCCTTCTACGCCACGCTCGAGTCCATCCGCGGGCCCGAGGGCGCCGGCCAGATGCAGGAGCCGGGCTGGTCGCGCATCCCCACCACCCCGCCCTCCCAGAGCGAGATCACCGAGGCCGACGCGTTCGTCTGGCTGTGGGATTACTGGATCGTCACCGACGTGCTCGAGGCGGTCGCCCTGGCCAACACCGACCGGGTCACCGGGGCGCTCCCGATCCCCGAGGCCCCCGTCAAGCGCATCGAGCGGCTGCGGATCTCCGAGGTCAGCCTGCCGCCCGCGACCGGCGCGGCGACGGACGACATGGGCGGCTTATCGCCGGGCTTCGGCAGCGACCGCGACGCCATGGGGTTCGATCCGGGCGGGACCGGCACCGAGTCCTCCGCCGGCCCGGGCGTGACCCACACCGGGCGCACGACCGACGCCGCCTACGACCTGCGGACGGTCCAGTTGCAGGTCATCGCCTCGTCGCAGGATCTGCCCCGCCTGTTCGACGCGCTGGGCCGGGTCAACTACATGACCGTGGTCGGCGTGCAGCTCGAGCCGGTGGACGTCTGGGCCGAGCTCGACGAGGGCTATTTCTACGGCGACGACCACGTCGTGCGGGCCGTGATCGACATCGAGACGATCTGGCTGCGCTCGTGGACGCTGCCCCTCATGCCCGAGCGTGTCCGCCTGGCGGTGGGCGCGCCCGTCGAGGCCCCCGCTTCCGATTCCGGCGAGGAAGGCTCGGAGGAATACGAGCCCTGAACCGCTGACACCGCGGCACGCGCCGCCCGTGCGGCCCGCGGTCGCGCCTGTCCCGTCGCAGCCCCTCCACCAACCGACCCACCAGCCCCCCACCTGCGCCTGACCCCGACACCCTGCTCTTTTTCCGGCGCACGTCCGACCAGCACACGAGGCACCACCCATGAAGGTCAAAGGGATGAACCCCATCGAGCAGCACGTCGAGAAGATCGTCCTGGCGCTGGTCGCGCTGGTGCTGCTCGGCGTGCTCGCCATGCAGTTCCTCACGCAGCCCAACCAGGTCGACGTGGGCAACCGCAGCGTTCCGCCGCAGAACGTGTACGTCGAGCTGCAGCGGCAGGCGGAGAACCTGGACTCGCAGCTCAAGGACGCCAGCCCCGCGCTGCCCGAGGTGCGTTCCACCGACCTGGTGCAGCGGTACGACCGGGCCCTGAGCCAGGCGACCGATTCGACGCTGGCCCTCTCCGCCCCGCTCGGCCGCGGCGTGGACATCGGCGCGGTCACCGGCGCCGACATGGGCGTCGCCGGCCCGTCGTCCGACAAGGTCGCGGCCCTGGACGTTCCCAAGTCCACCACCCCGGTCGCCGCGTCGCAGTGGGGCACGCTCGATCCCTACGCGGTGGTCGCCGTGCCCGAGTACGCGGCCTTCATCCCGGCCGAGCAGCCCTTCGACCTGCCCTCCGTGACCGTCGAGACCACCTTCTCCGGCACCGCCCTGCGCGACGCGCTCTCCGAGTCCGGCGGCGTGGGCATCCCCCGGCGCTTCTGGGCCGCCACCGGCATGCAGATCCTCGGCCTGGAGGTCGAGCGGCAGCGTCAACTCCCCGACGGCAGCTGGTCTGCCTCCGAGCCGGCCACCCCGCCGCCGGGCGCCGCCCTGCCGACCCGCGCGCTCGGCGAGAACGCCGGCCTGCCCGAGCTGACCGAACTGGTCAGCAAGGCCACGCAGGCCGCACGCGACGTCCAGCGCCCGATGAGCATCCCCACCATCGCCGGTCCCGAGTGGACGCCGCCCAGCGAGCGGGTCGCGGCGCCGGGATCCGCGGCGGTGACCGAGGCCGACCGCGTCCGCCGCAGCCTGGAGCGTGCGATGGCGGAGCTCGACCGCCTGCAGAACGTCCAGCAGAACCCCCGCGGGACCGACCCGGGCACCCGCGACACCCGCGGGCCCGGCCTGCGGAACACCGACCCGGGCACGACCGGGCCCGGCACGGGCACCACCCGCCAGCAGCGGCGCATCGAGCAGCTCCAGCGCGACATCGAGGGCTACCGCCAGCGGCTGCGTGAGCTCGGCGAGCCCGACCCGGCCGCCACGCCCGGCGGTGATCCCGCGCCGGCCTTCACCGGCACGCCGAGCGATCCGCGCGACTTCCGCCCCCAGGGCCCCGGCGGGCTGGATCCGGTCACCGGCCTGCCCACCGGCCAGCCTTCGGGCGGCCCCGCCTCGCTGACGCTGCTCGAGCAGGAGTCCGTGCAGCTCTGGGCCCATGATCTGGGCGTCCGACCCGGCGAGACCTACCGCTACCGCACCCGGGTGGTGGTCAACAACCCGCTGTTCCGCAAGGGGCCGGTGCTGGACGAGCAGGACGCCGCCCTGCAGGCCGCCGCGGCCGAGCCGTTCGCCCGGGGGGCCTGGTCCGACTGGTCCGAGCCGGTCGTGGTCGGCGCCACCGAGTACTACTTCGTCACCAACGCCGACGCCGACGGGTCGCTGACGGGCGGCCGGGCCGGGGCGACGGTCGAAGTGTTCAAGATGTTCTACGGCTTTTACCGCAAGTCCACCCTGAACCTGAACCCCGGCGACCCGATCGAGACCAGCATCCGCATTCCCGACGGCCTGTTCACCCTGGACACCCGCGTGCTCGAGCCGCGGGCGGCGGCGGAGGCGATGCTCGGCGAGCCGACGGGATCGCTCCCGGCCGGTCTGAGCCGGGCCACGGGGCGGC
>CAYNRF010000055.1:15405-15872 GCA_964399525.1 uncultured Phycisphaeraceae bacterium
CGCTGCTGCTGGATGTGGCGGCCCAGCCGGTGCAGGTGATGGACAATCTGGGCCGGTCGGTGGTCGTCACCGAGGCGGTCGTCCGGGAATCGGACGGGTCCGTCGTGGTCCGTAACCCGCAGTCCGAGACGAGCAGTGCCGCCTACGAGCAGGCCAACTCGTCCTCGGCGGCCGCGTCCCGGAGCACGCTGCGCGAGCCCGGGCAGCCCGCCCGCAGCCCCGCGGCCGATCTGTTCGTGCCCCCGCCCGCGCAACCCTGACGCGTTGCCCCCCGGCGGGACGGCCGGCGGGCGGAAAATTGCAAACCCCTGTCGGAATTGTGTCTCCAGCAATTTGACCGCGTCTTGATGCCAGATAGTATCTCCTCCGCCCCATCGCGGGGCGAAAACGGGACCGACCGGCGGACGCCGGGAAGTGCCAGCCTCCTTGACAAGTGCATGACGACGAGCAGAGGGCCCCACCCAAGG
>CAYNRF010000055.1:15882-17758 GCA_964399525.1 uncultured Phycisphaeraceae bacterium
GACGGCCGTGGCTGACGGAGGTGGGGCGGTGAACCGAGAAATCTCAGAGTGTTCTGTAAGTTGGTGCCCGGTCCGAGGAGCTTGCTCTTTGGCCCGGGTCGCTCCCCCCAAGAGCCGTTAATCGTTGCGGCGGGGTGGGCGTGCGTGAGCATCAGTCGGATCCGGTGTCCTGGCAACAGGCAGCGGCGTCCGGTCGGTGTGATCAAACCAGTAAGGGCGCATGGCGGATGACTTGGCGTCGAGAGGCGATGAAGGACGTTGGAACCTGCGAAAAGCCATAGGGAGCTGGTAACCAAGCTGTGATCTATGGATGTCCGAATGGGGAAACCCACCCGCAAGGGTATCGTGCACTGAATGCATAGGTGTACGAGGCAAACCCGGGGAACTGAAACATCTCAGTACCCGGAGGAAAGGAAATCAACCGATACTCCGTAAGTAGCGGCGAGCGAAAGCGGATTGTTGTGAAACCGGCGAACGCGTTGGAATGCGCGATCGAAGAAGGTGAAAATCCTGTAGCCGGATGTAGCAACTCAGCCCTCGAGTAGGCCCGGGCTCGTGGAACCCGGGTTGAACATGGGAGGTCCACCTTCCAAGGCTAAGTACTCCTCGACGACCGATAGCGAAGAAGTAAAGTGATTGAAAGTTGAAAAGCACCCCTATGAGGGGAATGAAAGAGATCTGAAACCATGCGCTTACAAGCGGTCGGAGCCCTGCGGGGTGACGGCGTGCTTTTTGCATAATGAGCCCGCGAGTTGGTCTCTGTGGCGAGCCTAAGGATTACCGATCCGGAGGCGGAGCGAAAGCGAGTCTGAACAGGGCGTTCAGTCGCAGGGGCCAGACACGAAACCCGTGTGATCTACCCATGGCCAGAGTGAAGGAAGGGTAAAACCTTCTGGAGGCTCGAACCCGTTATCGTTGAAAAGATATGGGATGAGCTGTGGGGAGGGGTTAAAGTCCAATCAAACCGGGAGATAGCTTGTTCTCCCCGAAATAACTTTAGGGTTAGCCTCGGCATGCAACTGTTGGGGGTAGAGCTACTGGATGCGAGGTGGGCCTTTCCAAAGGTACCCCTTGCAACCAAACTCCGAATACCAACAGCCAAGGGCCGGGAGATAGACTGCGAGTGACAATATCCGTAGTCAAAAGGAGAATAATCCTGATCGCCAGCTAAGGTCCCTAAATCCGACTCAGTTCTTAAGGAAGTCAGACTGCCGTGACAACCAGGATGTTGGCTTAGAAGCAGCCACCATTTAAAGAGTGCGTAATAGCTCACTGGTCGAGGAGTCTGGCGCCGATAATTATCGGGAATAAGTCGGATACCGAAGCTGCGGGCTGGGAAACCAGCGGTAGGGGAGCGTTCCATATGCGGTGAAGCCGTTCCGGAAGGGATAGTGGAGCGTATGGAAGTGAATATGCGGGCTTGAGTAACGATATTGAGGGTGAGAATCCCTCACGCCGTAAGCCCAAGGATTCCTGGGGAAGGGAAATCCGCCCAGGGTTAGCCGGGACCTAAGGCGAGGCCGAAAGGCGTAGTCGATGGACATCAGGTGAATATTCCTGAGCTCTTGCGGAGATCAAAGCACGGTGCGGATCATGAAACTCCTCTCTCCTGTCAGACGGAGAGGCCTTCGGGCCGTTGAGGGGGGAAGTGGTCCCCAGAAAAGCCGTGCGGGCAAAGCAAGACCCGTACCACAACTGACACAGGTGGGCGAGGCGAATAGCCTCAGGCGCTCGAGATAACGGTCGTGAAGGAACTAGGCAAATTGACCCCGTACGTTCGCAATAAGGGGGCCCTTCGGGGCGCAGAGAAAAGGCTCTGGCAACTGTTTATCAAAAACACAGCACTGTGCTAACTCGCAAGAGGACGTATACAGTG
>CAYNRF010000056.1:0-1046 GCA_964399525.1 uncultured Phycisphaeraceae bacterium
GTGTTTGGTCACGGTGGGGGGGGGTGTGGGGCGCGCCCCCAAAACCACCCCCTTGGGGTTTGTTTTGGCGGCCTGCGCTGATGCCACTGCGCGAGTGCGAGCAGCATGAGGAAGAAGAAGAATGAGGAAGACAGGATGACCGACTGCAAGTCGGCCCCACGGGGGATGGAACTCGACCCCATGCAACCCCGCCAGAACGCCAATTTCCCAGACCGCCAAGCCCTGAGAGAGGGTTTGGCGGTCTGGGAATCCGACGGCGGGCACGGATCACGGGACACGCGGCCCGTGCGGTTACCGGGTGGATCCCGGATGTCCGTCAGCGCGTCACGGGCAGCCCGCGTTGAAGGCGTTGAGGTAGGACGCCAGGTCGAAGAAGTTGAACAGGCCGTCGGCGTTCCAGTCGGCGATGGGATCCTGGGTCTGGTAGAGGTTCAGGAAGGTGGTGATGTCGAAGAAGTTGAGCAGGCCATCGGCGTTAAGGTCGGGCGGGCACGCTGGTCCGGTCGGGCAGGCCTGCCACTTGGCGAGGTACGCCGAGGCGTTCTCGCCGGCGGTGGTGAACAGGCCCCCCGCGTAGAGCGCGGGCCCCTCGCCGTCGTCGTAGGCCGCCAGAGCATGGACCGCGGAGTTCACTCCCGTTCCGACTGACGACCAGGCGGAACCATCCCAGCGGGCGATGTGACTCACGGCCTGCCCGCCCGCGGTGGTGAACCAGCCCCCTGCGTACAACGCGGGCCCATCACCGTCATCGGAGACCGTCAGGGCATGGACCTCGTGGCTCAATCCCGGCCCCACCGGCGACCAGGCGGAACCGTCCCAACGGGCGATGTGGTTGGCAGGTTGTCCGCCCGCCGTAGTGAATCGCCCACCCGCGTAGAGCGCCGGCCCTCCGCCGTCGTCGAAGACCGACAAGGCATTGACACGCACAGAGATGCTGTCAGCCACGCCCGATCCCACCTCCGACCATGCCTGCCCGTCCCAGCGAGCGATCCGACGGGCGGGCTGCCCGCCCGCGGTGGTGAACTCACCACCGGCGTAGAGCGCGG
>CAYNRF010000056.1:1056-3298 GCA_964399525.1 uncultured Phycisphaeraceae bacterium
AAGGTGTAGGGCTGATCGTCGCGGTGCACGAGCAACTCGCCACCGGCGTAGAGCGCGGGCCCTCCGCCGTCGTCGAACACGGTCAGGGCGTGGATGGTGCCGTTGACTCCCGATCCGAGCGGCGACCAGGATGATCCGTTCCAGCGTGCCACGTTGGAAACGGTCTGATCCCCGGCGAACCGGAACCGGCCGCCCGCATACAGCGCGGGCCCGGACCCGTCGTCAAAGACCGCCAGAGCGTTCACATCCGGGTCCGAGCCGGCGACATTCCGGATGCCCAGTCCCAGCGCCGACCAGTCGGAGCCGTTCCAGCGGGCGATCTGTCGGGCGGTGGCACCACCGGCAAGGCCGAACCGGCCCGCCACAAACAGCGCCGTTCCCGATCCGTCATCGAACACCGCAAGGGCTTTGACCACGGCATCGCTGGTGGTTGTGCCGGGCTGCGACACCCCAAAGCCAAGCGAAGACCATGCGGTGCCGTCCCAGCGGGCGATGCGTTGCGCCGCCTGCCCCCCCGCGGAGTTGAACGCGCCCCCGGCGTAGAGAGCGGGCCCCGCTCCTCCGCCGTCATCGAACACCGTCAACGCGAAGACCTCTCGGTTCGGGCCGGCGGGCTGCGAACCCAGAGGCAACCATGTCCAGCCGTTCCAGCGGGCGATGCCGTTGGCCGCGCTGCCGCTGTTGGAGGTGAACCAGCCCGAGGCGTGCAGCTGCGGACCCGCTCCCGTGCCATCATCGAAGACCGTCAGTCCCCAGATCCCATCGGGCTCGTCGGCGAACAACACAAAGTCCTGTGACGACCACGCCGTGCCATCCCAGCGGGCGAGATGGGGCGACCAGAGTCCGCCCGCGGTGAGGAATCGACCGCTCGCGTAGAGGGCCGGCCCGTGGCCGTTATCGAACACCTCCAGGGCGACGACCTCGGGGAAGTCGCCGGTCAGCCCCGAACCCAGCGGGGACCACGCTGAACCATCCCAGCGGGCGATGCAGCTGGCCGGTTGTCCGCCCGCTTCTTCGAACCATCCGCCCGCGTAGAGCGCCGGGCCGGAACCGTCATCGTACACGGCCAGGGACCGAACCCAACTGTTCAGCCCCGACGACAGCGCCGACCAGGCCGAACCGTCCCAGCGCGCGATGTTGGCGGCCGCCTGTCCACCCGCGGTGGTGAAGGCGCCCCCCGCATAGAGCGCCGGGCCGGAACCGTCATCGAAGACCTCCAGCGCGGAAATCTGCGAGATCGCGTCGTTGATCCCCGATCCGACGGGCGACCACGCGGAACCGTCCCAACGGGCGATGTTGCCGGCCGGCTGCCCGCCCGCGGTTGAGAAAGTACCGCCGGCATAGAGCGCCGGCCCCGATCCGTCGTCGAAGACCGCCAAAGCGGAGACCGTGTTGTTCATTCCGGATCCGAGCGGCGACCAGGCCGAACCGTCCCAACGGGCGATGTTGCTGGCCGGCTGCCCTCCCGCTGTTGAGAAACTGCCCGCCGCATAGAGCGCCGGCCCGGAGCCGTCGTCGAACACGGCCAGTGCAAAGACCGCCGCGTCGGCTCCTTCGACCCCGGATCCCAGCGCTGACCATTCGGAACCATCCCACCGCGCGACGCCATGGGCGCTGACGCACCCGGCCGCCCGGAGGAAGCCGCCGACATAGAGCGCCTCCCCCGTGCCGTCGTCCCAGGTCACCGCGGCGGAAAACGGAAAGTCCACACCGGGGAGGCAGAACAGATCCGCCGCCCACTGCGGCTGGCATGCCGCACCGCGATCCATGACCCGCGCGGGACCTGGCTTGGCCCACGCACGGTCAGGCGACGCGACCGACGCATGGGCAAGGCTGACACACGCCGTCCAGCCCAGACCCAGCGCCAGGAAAGCAGCAACCAACCGGGCGTGGATCCGGGCCAAAGAATCACGGGTGCGCATCGTGCGGGCTCCGCTCGTCGTGGATGATCGGGGCAAAGGGGGCCGACCGGTCGTGGGTCGTGCACGGGTCGGTGATTCAAGGTAACCGGATCGAACTTGGGGATCAAGCCCCAGCCCGCGATTCCCCCGACCCAAACCAACCCTGGCCCAAGAAACCTTGCCCAACAAACCGAGCCCAAGGCGGCCAAGCCCACCCCATGGGCTTGGCCGCCTTGAGGCGACGGTCGGCGCAGGGGATCGCTGGGTGTCCAGGCGGACCGGGTGCGGCTCAGCCGAAGACCTTGCGACGCATGCTCACATAGTCCCACAGGACAAACCGG
>CAYNRF010000056.1:3398-12238 GCA_964399525.1 uncultured Phycisphaeraceae bacterium
GGCTCAGCCGAAGACCTTGCGACGCATGCTCACATAGTCCCACAGGACAAACCGGTCCAGGTCCTTGCCGCCGGTGAAGAACACGCGGCCGCTGGTGGCCTGGGCCATGCGCTGGGCGAAGGCGACATCCTCGCTCGTCTGGCTCCAGCTGGGCAGCAGGAAGATGTTGATGGTGATGCCCTCGCGGGCGCAGGCGAAGGCCTCGCGCATGGTGGCTTCTTCGGTGCGCGGGTCGGGCGGGTAGAGCAGGAAGAGCTCGGGGCCTTCGAAGTGGGCGGTGGGCAGGCCGTCGGTGATGAGGGTGATCTGGCGGTTCGGCGTGTCCTGCCCGCTGAGCACGCGCCGGGCCAGCGACAGGGCGTGCTGGATGTTGGTGAAGTGCTGCGGGATGCGGCCCTCGGTCACGGTCGGGTCGCTCATGTCGGCCTTGAGGCGCACCACCGGGTTGTGGATCGACACCGGCTTGGGCATGAGGCCGACGATCTCGCTGGAACGCTTGAGCTTGGCGAACGAGTACATCTCGACGAAGGAGAGGTGGTCGCCGGGATACTCCTGGCGGATGAGGGCGTCGAGGGCCAGGGCCATGCGCTTGACGTGGACATACTGCCCGCCATGACGCATGGAGCCGGACATGTCCATGAGGATGGCGGTGGCGCACTTGGGGGTGTTGCGGGTGCGGTGGATGACGAGGTCGTCTGGGCAGAGAGAGACGGAGAGACGAAGAGACGAAGAGATGGAGTGATCGGAATCCGGATCTCCCACTCCGTCTCTTCGTCTCTGCGTCTCTTCGTCTCTCGCCCCCCGGATCGCCGCATTGACGAACGAGGCCCCGACGTCCAGGTTCGACACGCTGTCGCCGTACTCGTATTCCTTCGTCTTGGTCGTTTCGACCGGCCCCTCGCCCGTGATCGGGTCGTGGCGGCCGCTCCGGGCGGCCTGCAGGTCGCTGAAGATCTCGCGGAGCAGCTTGCCCCGCACCAGCGCGAAGGCCTTGGGGCTGAGCCGGTAGCCGGATTTGGTCTTCTCCAGCCCTTGCCGCTCGGCCTCCTGGCGGACGAACTCCTCGAGCTGCTGCTGGATCTGGTTGAGATTCTGGATCTGCTCGCCCAGGCCCTCCTCGTCGGCCATCTCGCTCAGCTCGTCCAGGTCGATGATGGCGAGCTGGGCGGTCTTCATCGCCTCGCGGAGCTGCTCGAGCAGCTTGTCGATCGTCTTGAGCTCCTCGTACAGCTCGACCGCCTCGTCCGGCGTCAGCGGCTCCCGTCCCGTGAACGCGTACTCGCCCGACATCTTCTCGATCTGGTACTTTTCCCCGAGCCTTTCAATCAGCTTGATCAAGCCCCGCGACACCGGCGAGTGCTCGTTCTTCTGCATGTACCACAGGCGTTCGAGGTCGCGGACCTGCTCCTCGCGAACGGCCTTGGCGAGCATGTCCCGCTGTTCCTTCTTCGGCTCGATCGTCGCGGCCTGGTCGTGGTACGCCTTCTCCGCCGCCTGGCGGGCGGCGTCGGTTTCGTAGGTCGCCAGCAGGCGGGCCTTGCGCTCCTCCAGCATGGCGATCAGCGCGTTCAGACTCGGGCCCAGCCCCTGGATCTGCGATGCGTCGATCTTGATCGCGTTGGCGAGCTGCTCCTCGGTCAGGCCGTCGAGGTCGCCGAAGTGCATGGCATAGTCGAACGCCGCCCCGGCCACATCCGGCGGCGGGGCCGTGGGCGAGGGGAAGTTCTTGGGGTCGTAGCCGAGGTAGGCGTGGACGAGGCCCCGGTCATGGCGGTTCGGCGTGGTCACACCTCAAACTCCACCCGCCCGTGCCGCACGGCCCGGCTGATCCGGTCCCGGGCCCACAGCCCGGCCAGCACGAACTCCACGCAGCTCGCCCGCACCGCGGGGTCCTCCGACGCGTTGACCTGGAAGGCCTGGTCCCACACCGGCGGCACGCGCTGGAGCAGCTTCTCGTAATGCGAACTCGGCAGCATATCCCCCACCTCGATCTTCACGCCCTTGGCGAAGATCTCGCCGATCGCGGCCGCCCCGTGCTCGTCGGCATACTCCTTGTACACATTACCGATCGCCTCGGCGAAGATCGCGTCCAGCGCCTGCGTCTCGCTGAGCTGGTGGCTGCTCATCAGGTCCAGCTCCACCTTGCCCGAGGCCGTGGAGTGGAAGTGGGCCAGGTCGCTGATGCGCGGCACCGCGGGTTTCTCGCCCAGCACGATGCCCCTGCGCCGGGCCGAGGCGATCATGACTCGGTAGTTGGCGATCGAGAACCGGGCCGACACGCCCGAAGCGTGGTCCACATACTTGCTCCGCCGGGCCACCGTCGCCATCTCCTCGACGATCTCCTTCATGAACCGGGGCACCAGCACGGGGTACTCGCCGCCCAGGTCCACGCCCTTGAGCGCCTCCTGCTCGGTGATCTCGATGCCCAGGTCCCGCTCGCGCGGGTAGTGCGTCTGGATGGTCGAGCCGATGCGGTCCTTGAGCTGGGGGATGACCTTGCCCGAGCGGTTGTAGGTGGCGGGGTTGGCCGAGAAGATGACGACGATGTCCAGGTCGAAGCGGACGGGGATGCCGCGGATCTGCACATCGCGCTCTTCGAGGATGTTGAACAGGCCCACCTGCACCGAGTCGTCCAGGTCGGGCAGCTCGTTCATGGCGAACAGGCCGCGGTGCATGCGGGGGATCAGGCCGAAGAACAGGGAGTCTTCCGAACCGAGCGACACGCCGCGGGCGAGTTTGGCCGGGTCGATCTCGCCGATCACATCGGCGAACTTGGTGCCGGGGGCCAGGCGCTCGGCGTAGCGCTCCGCCCGGGGCCACCACGCGATCGGCGCGTCGTCGCCGTGCTCGGCGATGAATCGCTTGCCCATCTCCGTGATCGGGTTCTCCGGGTCCTCGTGCACCGGGCAGCCGGGGATATCGAGGTACGGCAGTTCCGCGTCGAGGAACCGGACCAGCTGGCGCATCAGCCGGCTCTTGCCCTGCCCCTTCTCGCCCAGGAACAGCATGTCGTGCCCGGCCAGCACCGCGTTGACCACCTCGGGGATGACCGTCGCGTCGTAGCCCACGATGCCGGGGAAGAGTTCCTCCCCCGATGCGAGCGCCCTGGTCAGGTTTTCACGCAGTTCGGCCTTGACGGAACGGGTCTTCCACCCCGACTCCCGCAGTTCGCGGAGCGTGGCGGGCTTCTGAGACGGCATACGGGCGACCGGGGCGGTTGGCATGGAGCATTGTTCGCCGCCCGGGCGGGTCCGGATGAGGGGGGCAAATCGCCATCAGTACAAGCCGCGACTGCAAGGGAGCGGCCGAGGACCACCGTGTTCTGACGATTCGCCGAGTCGATTGGCGGTCCCGGCCGCTCCCTTGCAGTCGCGGCTTGTCAGTCACCCAGCTCTCGCGTGCTCGTCCGGATCGATCCCCAGCGCCCGCATCTTCTTGTACAGCGTCGTGCGGTTGATGCCCAGCTGCTCCGCGGTGGCCGTCCGGTTCCACCCGTTCGCGGCCAGGGCCTTGAGGATGATCCGCCGCTCGGGCTCGACCAGCGCCGCCTCGAGCGTCATCGGCACCCAGGGCGCCTCATCGTCCGGCTCGCGCGACGCCATCGCCAAGGGGGCCCGGTCCGGCTCGATCACCTGCGCCGGCAGGTCCTCCAGCACGATCGTCTGACCGCGGCTGAGCACCGCCGCCCGCTCCACGATGTTCGACAACTCACGCACGTTGCCCGGGAACGGATACCGGCGCAGCGCGTCCATCGCCTCGGGGCTGAACCCCGCGAAGGTCTTGCCCAGCTCGCGCCCACGCTCCTCCAGGAACCGGTCGGCCAGGATGGCGATGTCCCCCACGCGGTCGCGCAGCGGGGGCACCTCGATCTTCACCACATTGATGCGGTAGTACAGATCCTGGCGGAACAGCCCCTTGGCCACCAGATCCTCCAGCGGCTGGTTGCTGGCCAGCACCACGCGCACGTCCACCTCGATGGTCTGGTTCGACCCCACGGGCTCGAACTTGCGCTCCTGCAGCACGCGGAGCAGCTTGAGCTGCATGCCGGGCGAGGCCGAGTTGATCTCGTCGAGGAACAGCGTCCCGCCGTTGGCGGCCAGGAAGCGCCCCGCCTTATCCGCGTGGGCCCCGGTGAAGGCGCCCTTCACGTGGCCGAACAGTTCGCTCTCCAGCAAGGTCTCGGGGATGGAGCCGCAGGAAAGTTCCACGTAGGGCTTGTCCTTGCGCGGACTGGCCTGGTGGATGGCCCCGGCGATCAGCGACTTGCCCACGCCCGACTCGCCGGACATCAGCACCGTCGTGCGGCTGGCCGCCACGGCCCGCACCACCTCGAAGATCCGCTGCATCCGCGGGTCCTGCCCCACGATGCCCTGCAGCGAGAAGGTCCCCTCGATCCGCCCGCGCAGACGCGCGTTCTCGGATTGCAGGGCCTGATGACGCAACGCCCGCTGCAATGCAATACGCAGCTCGTCGTCCACCACCGGCTTGGTCAGGTAGTCCACCGCGCCCAGACGCAGGGCCTCCACCGCCGACTCGACCGTGCCGTAGCCGGTGAGCATCACCACGCTGGTGCGCCGGTGGCGCTTCTGGATCGCGCCCAGCAGGTCCAGCCCGTTGGTGCGGGGCAGGTTGATGTCGCAGAACACCACGCCGAACGGCCCCTCGGGGGCGTCCTCGGCCGCGTCGAGGGCCGCCAGCGCCTCGTCCGGCCCGTACACCGCCGACGCGCCGTGGCCCTCCTGCACGAAGAACGCGCACAGCGAGTCCGCGACGATCGGGTCGTCGTCGATCACCAGCACGCGGGGCCGGTCCGGGTTCGCACGCGTCGCGGTCATCGGTCAGCCCACCAGCCGATCGCCCGCGGCCGGGTCCGGAATCGGGAAACGCACCCGCAGCACCGCTCCGGGCCGGTGCGATCCCTCGCGGTCCTCCCGGTCGGCCAGCGAGATCACCCCGTCGAGCGACACGACGATCTGGCGGGAGATGGCCAGCCCGATGCCGTGCCCGTCGGCGCGGGTGCTCACGCCGTGGCGGAAGGCCCGCTCGCCGCGCACGCTCGGGTCCACGCCCGCCCCGTCGTCGAGGATGTCCACCACGATGTCCGGGTGGACGGGGTCGCGGAACGCACGTACCTCCACCAGGCCGCCGGGGTTGAGCGTGTCGCGCTCGGCCGCGCGGCCGATCGACTGCACCGCGTTGATCACCCCGTTGAGCACCACCGTGTACAGCGGGCCCGCCGGCACGCCGCCCGCCTCGGGATCGATCGTCAGCCGCACCTGCACCCCCCGCTCGTGGGCCAGCGGACGCACCACGTCCAGCGCGTGGTCGATCGCCATGCCCAGCGTCACCACGCTCGACACGCCCAGCAGCGGCGAGCCGATCGGCACCGTGCGGCTGCGCAGCGCGGCGTTGACCATCGAGCTCATCCGCTCCAGCGTGCCCTGCACCGTCAGGATCTGCTCCCGGGCCGCGCACAGGCGGTCGGCGTCGCCGGCGACCTCGCCCTCGGGCAGCGCGGCCGCCGCCAGACCCAGCCAGCGCATCGACCCGTCGAGCATGTTGCGCAGCTCGTGGGCCACCACCGTCAGCCGGTCGGCGTTGAGCGGGCCGGACGAGGGATCCTCGGGCGCGAGCGCCGGTCGCGCGGGCGGACGCACCGTCCGACGCTGGCCGGGGGGCGGGGGCTCGGGGTGGTCCGGATGGGGCAGATCGTCGCTCATCATCCGGGAGAATCGTCGATCCGACCGGCCTTGTCACGCCGCGCGTTGCCCGGAATCAACACCCCGCCCCACCCCAGCCGTTGCGTCCGCGCAACACCCTACATCCGGATGCACCTCGCAGTTATCACCCCCTCACCCCGACCGACCCAGGGCGTGGGAGGTAGGACGCCGAACCCGCCCCCGCCCGCGGCGAGAGGGCGGGGCTTGGCGTCCTTCCGAGCACGCCGGCCGGGGCCTGGGCGTCCGATGCGACACCCCCTCGCAGGCCGGCACACGCCGGTTGGACAGGGGCCGGGAATCCCCGGAAAATCAACTTCGGGCAGAAAGCGCGCAAGCCGGGCCGCTCGGTCCCGTCTGTCGGGTGAAGGAGGTCTTCATGACCCAGACCATGCTCGCGACGGACTGCCCGGACCTGACAGCCCTGCACCGCTACGCCCGACGGGCCGACGCCCGCGCGTTCGAAATGATCGTGCAACGCTATCAGCAGATGGTGTTCGCCACCTGCCTGCGCACACTCGGGAACCGCGCCGATGCCGAGGATGCGACGCAGGAGACATTCGTCAAGCTCGCCCGCCACGCGGCCCGCATCCGCTCCAACCCGGCCGCATGGCTGCACGCCGCCGCGCGCACGACCGCGCTGGACGCGGTGCGGGCACGCGCGGCCGCACGATCGGCGGACACCGCCGGGAGCGCGGCCGATCCACACGGGCAGGCGCACGCCGACGCCGCCTCGTACCGCGAGCTGACCGAACGGCTGGACCACGCGCTGGATCAACTCGCCGACTCGGAACGAGAACTGATCGTCCAGCGGTTTCTGTGCGGTCGAGCGGAGACGGATCTGGCCCGCGAGGCCGGCATCCACCCCGGCACGATGCACCGCCGCATCGACCGTGCCCTGCAACGGCTGCGGGCCAGGCTGCCCGCCGAGGCGCTGGTCGCGGTGCCGGCCGCGGGGCTGGGCGATCAACTGCTCTCCCTCTCCGAATCGATCCACACGCCCGCGACGCTCCAGGCCGATCTGATCAAGGTGGGTCTGACCGGAACCGGCGCGAGCGGCCCGCCCGCGGTGTGGGGCGGTGTCCCGCTGATCGCGGCGCTCATCGCCGTGCTGACCAGCGTCGGCCTGATCGGTCTGGCCGCCCGCAATCTGTCCGCCGGCCGCACCGGCGCGACCGCCAGCGCCGCGCCCGTCGCGACCGGTCTGACCAGGCCAGCCCGCGCCCTCCCGCCCAGAACACTCGTCGGGGATACCCAGGTCGCCGAGGACGATCTGCTCACCAGCGACGGCCTGTCCCTTCGCTTCCGATTCGTCCCCGAAGGAGCGGGACGATCGGCCACGCTGGATCTGCGGATCCAGCGGGCGGACCTCGCGGTCAGACAGCCCTCCCTGCAGCTCCTGCTGGAACGGGCGGACTTTCCGCCGCGGCGGGACAACGCCCCCGATCCGGAAGCCGAAGCGTTCCGCGCCATGATCGGACAAACCCTGGAAGCCGACTGCCGGATCGTCGACGGCGCGCTCCTGCTCCGGTTGCGGGCCAATGGTCGGACCTGGCACGGTGTCCGGCTGCAGGAGAGCCCGGCCGCAACCGGCGCCCCCGCACCCCAGCTGGCGGGACGCTGGGGCGCGATCAACACATGGTCGCTGCGGATGGGGCCGGAGGACCTGCGCATCACCACGCCGGACGGGTTCGAGCTCTACCGCCTGCGGGTGCTGTCGTGGGAGCAGGGCGACCAGTCGGCGCGGGTGCAGGCCATCTTCGCGGACAGCGTCGACCCCACCGTCGTGGGCAGGCGGATCAAGCTGCTGCTCTCGAAGGACGGCGAGCGCGTCCGCATGGTGACCAACCCGTGGCGCGGCCCCCAGGCCGATGAATGGCCGGAACCGGATGCAACGGACGCCCGCACGCTCGTCTGGCGGGAGGTGCCTTGATGAGGCACTCACGCGCCGCCCGCGGCTTCACCCTGCTCGAACTGCTCGTGGTCATCGCGATCATCGGGCTGCTGCTGGGGATCCTGCTGCCCACGCTGCAGGGCGCCAGATCACGGGCACGCACCACGGCGTGCCTGGCGCAGGCCCGGGGCCTGGCGCAGGGCATCGCGGCCTTCGGCGCCTCCAACGCCGGCCGGCTGCCCGAGAACCGCACGCGGATCTCGGCGACCGAGCATGTGACCTGGCGGCACCGCTTCGCCGAGGATGGCATCATCCCGGCCGGGCCCGCGTGGGTCTGCCCGGACCACCCCGGCGACCCCCTGGGTGAACTGGGAGCCGTCGACAACGGCACCACCTGCGTGGGCGACATCGCGTCCTCCTATGCGCTCAACGGGCACCTGCTGTGGCGGCGCGAGACCCGGCCGTCGACGCGGGACATCGCGGACTTCCGCATCCTCCGCCCGGCCCACACGGTGCTGGTGGCCGAGACCCGCGCCCCGTTCCCCGACCTGCGCGCCACCAACCAGATCGTCGCCTCCGACGACGGCGAGGGCGGATTGTTCGGCTACTGGCACCGTTCAAAGGGCGTGTACGCCTTCGCGGACGGGCACGCCGAGCTGATCTGGTTGCTCGACACCGGCAACCCGGACTGTCGCTGGCACAACGGCGCGGACCTGTCCGACGATCCGTTCCAGCCGCAGGCGTCCGAGGAGGTCGGGGTGCACGCCCACCCGGACTGGGAGTTTCTGGTGCATCCGGTGTACCTGCGGGGACGGTGAGCGAGCGCTCGATGCGGCCGGGCCTGATCTCGCCCAGGGATGACGGGTCTTTCTTTTGTGGTTCGCACCGGAGTTCTGGTACACTCACCCCCGGCCCGACCCACCACACCCGAACAGGGGAAAGGGGACGCGGATGATCCAGGGCGCGCTGAACATCAAGAAACTGCTCGGTGCGATGCGCCGGCTCGACGCCTCCGACCTGCACATCAAGGTCGGCATCCCCCCGACCTACCGCATTGGCGGCGAGCTGCACCCCGTCCAGGCCGAACCGGTCTCGGAAGACGACGCCGATCACCTGCTCGACCCCTTGCTGAGCGAGGCCCAGAAGCAGCGCTTCGACGCCACCGGCGACCTCGATTTCGCCTGGCACCTGCCCGGCGCGGCCGGCGATCCCGGCGACCGCTTCCGCAT
>CAYNRF010000056.1:12248-17757 GCA_964399525.1 uncultured Phycisphaeraceae bacterium
AACATGCTCCGCTCGGGCAACCACACCCACGCCGCCATCCGGCGCGTCAAGGCCGAGATCCCCTCGTACGAGGAGCTGCACCTGCCCAAGGTCTACTCGGACATTGTCCGACGCGAGCGCGAGGGCCTGGTGCTGATCGTGGGCGTGACCGGCTCGGGCAAGAGCTCGACGCTGGCGGCCATGGTGGAAGAGATCAACCGCACGCGCGCGGAAAACATCATCACCATCGAGGACCCGGTCGAGTACCGCTTCATCCCCAAGAAGTCGATCATCTCCCAGCGGGAGATCGGCATCGACGTGACGGACTTCCACGAGGCCCTGCGCCATGTGGTCCGCCAGGACCCCGACGTGATCTTCATCGGCGAGATGCGCGACAAGGAGACCGTGCTCAGCGCCATCCAGGCCGCCGAGACCGGGCACCTGGTGTTCGCCACGCTCCACACCATGGACACGATGGGGGCGTTCGGGCGCATGCTCGAGTTCTTCCCGCAGGACGAGCGGGAGTTCATCCGCCACTCGCTGGCCTCGACCATGAAGGCGATCTGCGCCCAGAAGCTCGTGCCGTGCAACAAGGAACTGACCGGGAGTTCGGTCGTGCCCGCCACCGAGGTGCTCATCACCACCCCGACGGTCCGCGAGCTGATCCGCGATCAGCGGGATTCGGACCTGCCGTCGGTGGTGGCCGGGTCACGGGCCGAGGGGATGATGAACTTCACGCAGAGCCTGGCCGAGCTGGTCGACAGAGAGTGGATCACGGTACAGACCGCGCAGGAGTTTGCGCCCAACCGCGACATGCTCAACTCCATCCTCAAGGGGGTCGAGGTGAAGGCGGCCTCGCTGGTCGGACGGATCAAGGGCTAGAACTGATCCTCCCCCGTCGCCGACGGGGGAGGTGGCACGCGAAGCGTGACGGAGGGGGATTTCTTGGAAGCCTCGCCCGACCCCGCTCAGCCCTCCGCCGACATCACCGGCTCGGCCGGCGGGATGTGCCAGGTCGCGTCGCGGTCCTTGCCGCCCGCCTGGTACCAGCGCACCATCCGCTCGATCCCCTCGGCCAGCGGGATGGTCGGCCGGAAGCCGGTCGAAAGGATCTTGTCGGCCTCGAACCTGGTCTCGGTGCGGTACAGCTTCCTGATGCGGGCGCGGGAGATCGGCAGGTTCCTGCCCGTCAACGCGATGACCACGTCGAAGGGGATGCCAAGCAGCATGCCCAGCCCGTAGGGCACGCAGGGCGCGGGCTTCTTGCCCAGGCACCTGCTGATCGTGTCCGAGATCTGCGTGCTGGTCATGTCCGGCTTGTCGATGAAGTTGAAGATCTCGAAGGGCTGGATGGCGCGGTTGGGCTTGTCGGGCTTGAGACCGAGCAGGAACAGGGTCGCGTCGACGATGTTCTCGACGTAGCTGAGGCTCTTGATGTTGGTGCCGGCGCCGAAGCGCAGGTACTTGCCCGAATCGATCTGGCGGATGAGCGAGTACATGTTGGCGAAGTTTTCCGGGCCGAAAGTCACCGTCGGGCGGATGACCAGCGCGCGGCGGCCGTCCCCCTGCTCGACCCAGCGCCGGAAGACGCCCTCGCCCTTGAGTTTGGATCCGCCGTAGGGCGACTCGGGCTGGGTCGGGGCGTCCTCGTGGTGCGGGGTGGGCGCGTTGCCGTAGGTGGCGACGGTGGAGTAGAAGACGACCTGCCTGATGCCCGCGCGGTCCATGGCATCGCAGACGCACCGGGCGCCGTGCTCGTTGACGGAGTAATACGTGTCGTGGGCGATGCCGAAGTCGTGGTGGGCGGCGGCCAGATTGATGACCAGATCCACGCCGGCCATGGCCCGGTCCAGGGCCTTGGGATCGCGGATATCACCCTTGACATACGGGGCCTGGGCCGCGACGCCCTCCGGCTCGACCAGGTCCAGGGTGATCAGATCGGTGTGTCCCAGCGCACGGAGATCGCGGTGAAAGTAGGCGCCGATGAAGCCGGACCCGCCGGTGATGAGAATCTTCAAGCGTGGTCCCTCCGCCGATCCGGGCCTGCCGTCCGGGCGGCCATTTTACGAACATCGGTGCCCGCGGTTCACACGGCCTCCATGAATCGGCCGCGGAACGGGGCGACTTGGTCATTCTTGGCCGAGCACCGGAAGGATGGGCGGACCATCCCCCGGTTCAGGCGGGCGAACCGATGCCCAGGGCCTCGATGGCCCGGATCATCAGGCCGTGGACGCGGGGCGGGGCGCACACGATGCCTTTGTTGCGTTCGAGGCCTCGGCCCTGGGAGAAGTCCAGGGCGTTGCCGTGGATGTCGGTGACGAACGCCCCGGACTCGCCGGCGATGCACGCCCCGGCGGCGTGGTCCCAGATCCGCTCGACATAGCCCCTTTGGGTGGGCAGGCGGAGATAGGCGTCGGCCTGGCCCCGGGCGACCACGGCGTACTTGCACTGGCTGTCGAGCAGGGCGGGCTCGCCGACCCGTCCCAGTCCCTGGGCCTCGATCCAGGCGAGGATGCGGTCGGTGTCGGACACGCTGGAATGGGCCGCCTCGACCGAGCCGCAGACGACGATCTCGTCGTCCGGGTCGTGGTCGAGCCGGGTCAGCCGGACCAGATCGGCGTGCTCGGTATCGCACCGCGTCTCGTAGACGCCCTCGCCCTTCACGGCCATGTAGAGACACCCGTGCGGGTCGCGCTCATCCAGCGGCTCGGACATGTCCACGGGAAGGTTCGGGCACCCCATGACGCCGATGGTGGGCACGCCGTCCTCGATCAGGCCAAGGGCGACGGCGTACTGCTGATTCCTCAGGAAACCTTTCGTGCCGTCGATGGGATCGAGCGTCCAGAAGCGACGGTGGTCGGTGTCCCCGGCCCCGATGTCGATCGCGGCCAGGATGGATTCCGGCGTGGCCTCGGCCCAGACCTCCCGGGCGGCGGCCACCACGGCGTCGAGCAGCAGCCCGTTCTCCTCCTGCCGGAGGAACACCGAGGCCTCCTCGGCCACCAGCACGACATCCCCGAGCCGCTCGCGGAGGGCATACCCCACCACCGCCTGGCTCGCGTAATCGGCCACGGTGACGGGCGACTTGTCGTCCTTGGTGAGCGCCCGAACCTCGTCGAGGGCGTCCTGAACTGACCGGCAGACGATCGAAGCGGCGACGACGGCGTGACGGGCGGCATCGGCGGACTTGGCGTGGTCGATCATGGGCACTCCGGCGGGGGTCGAAGCCGACCCCGGCGGTGCATCATTCGCCGCCCACGAGCCCGGCGTCCCGGAGGGCAGCCGTGAGGGCTTCGACCGCAGCGACCACGCTCAGGTCAGCGGTTCGAAGTTGGATCTCCGCGGAGAGCGGAGCTTCATACGGATCATCAATCCCCGTGAACCCCTTGATCTCCCCCGCCCGGGCCTTCTTATAGAGGCCCTTGGGGTCGCGGGCCTCGCAGACCTCGATGGGGGTGTCGACAAAGACCTCCAGGAACGGCAGGCCGGCCGCCTCGTGCAGCGCCCGGACCCGGGCCCGGTCGGCCCGGTAGGGGCTGATGAAACTCGTGATGGCGATGACCCCCGCGTCGGCAAAGAGCTTGGCGACTTCCCCGATCCGCCGGATATTCTCCTCCCGGTCCGCGGCCGAGAAACCCAGATTGGCGTTGAGCCCGTGGCGGATGTTGTCGCCGTCGAGGCGGTAGGCGAAGACGCCGCGGCGGACGAGTTCGGCCTCGAGCGCGCTGGCGATCGTGCTCTTGCCGGACCCGGACAGCCCGGTGAACCACAGGGTGCATCCGCGGGCTTTGAGCTGGCGGCAGCGCTCGGCGTGGGTCAGTTCGCCGTGGTGCCAGACGATGTTCTCGGCCTTGGGTTCGGACACGGTGCAGACCTCTCGGGTGGGCGGTGACGCCGTGGCGTGCGCATCGCAGTATTGGGCCCGATGTCCCGATGCGTAAGGCACCAGCATGATCTTTGGGACCAGGTGAAGAACGACTTCGCCTATCCTTCTCCTCTCCCGGAGACGGCGAATCCTTGGCCGAGTTGCCGCACAGGTGTTTCCCGTAGCTTGAGGTTCATTCTCAGGGCCACAGCCCTATGAAACGCGTCATCCGGCAGGAGCCGAGCCCGCATGAGCACCAGCCAAACTTCAAGACCCTATCGCCTGACCCACCTCAAAGCCCTCGAGGCCGAGGCGATCCACATCATGCGGGAGGTGGCGGCCCAGTTCGAGCGCCCCGCCCTGATGTTCTCCGGCGGCAAGGACTCCATCGTGATGGTCCGCCTGGCCGAGAAGGCCTTCCGCCCGGCCAAGTTTCCGTTCCCGCTGCTGCACATCGACACCGGGCACAACTTTCCCGAGGCCCTGGACTTCCGCGACGCGCTCGTCGAACGCCTGGGCGAGCGCCTGATCATCCACAAGGTGCAGGACATGATCGATCGGGGCCTTGCCAGCGAGGACCCCGGTCCGTTCCCCAGCCGCAACCGGGCCCAGATCCCCACGCTGCTCAACGCCATCGAGACCTACCGCTTCGACGCGCTGTTCGGCGGGGCCCGGCGCGACGAGGAGAAGGCCCGCGCCAAGGAACGGATCTTCTCGTTCCGTGACGAGTTCGGCCAGTGGGACCCCAAGAACCAGCGTCCCGAGCTGTGGAACCTCTACAACGGTCGCCACCGCATGGGCGAGAACATCCGGGTGTTCCCCATCTCCAACTGGACGGAGATGGACGTGTGGCAGTACATCATGCTCGAGAACATCGAGATCCCCGCGCTGTACTTCTCCCACAAGCGCGATGTGGTCCGCCGGATGGGCCAGTGGGTGCCGGTCGGCGAGGCCCCCTTCGGGCCGCGCCCCAACGAGGCGGTCGAGCACCGCACCGTGCGCTTCCGCACCGTGGGCGACATGTCCTGCACCGCCGCAACGGAGAGCCCGGCCGCCACGCTGGCCGACATCGTGGCCGAGGTCGCCGCGGCCCGCGCCTCCGAGCGCGGGGCCCGCATGGACGACAAGACCAACGAGGCCGCCATGGAAGACCGCAAGAAGGAAGGGTACTTCTAAATGACCTCCCCCACCTCCACCCACACGGCCGAACAGCCCGCCGGCCCCCGGCAGCCCGACCCCATGGCCAACCAGGGCATGGAGTTCTCCACCGAGGCCTACCTCGACATGGACCTGCTCCGCTTCCTGACCTGCGGCAGCGTCGACGACGGCAAGTCCACGCTCATCGGACGCCTGCTGTACGACTCCAAGTCCATCTTCGAGGACCAGCTCGAGGCCGCCACCCAGGCCAGCCTCTCGCGCGGCGACGAACGCATGAACCTGGCGCTGCTCACCGACGGCCTGCGCGCCGAGCGCGAGCAGGGCATCACCCTCGATGTGGCCTACCGCTACTTCGCCACGCCCCGGCGCAAGTTCATCATCGCCGACTGCCCCGGCCATGTGCAGTACACCCGCAACATGGTCACCGGCGCCTCGACCGCCAACCTCGCCCTGATCCTGATCGACGCCCGCCAGGGCGTGATCGAGCAGACCCGGCGCCACGCGTTC
>CAYNRF010000057.1:0-17652 GCA_964399525.1 uncultured Phycisphaeraceae bacterium
GGCGTGGCCGTGGTCTGCCCGAGGACACGACGCCGCACCATGCTCGTGGACCGCTCGCGCGTGACGGTGGGGGAGCTGACGGACGCGCAGGTCGACGCGTATCTGGCCACGGGCCTGTGGCGGGGCAAGGCCGGGGCGTACAACATCGCCGAGCGTCTGGACGCGGGCTGGCCCATCACGCTGGCGGGATCGATCGACTCGGTGATGGGGCTCCCGGTCCGGCGGGCGATCGAAGCGGCCCGTTCGCTGGCGGGCTGAGCCCCCGGTCGCGGGAGGGGGCACAGGCTCGGGGTCGGAGCCCCGGCCGACAGGCCCGTTCCGGTGCCGCCCGGTTTGCCGGAACGCCGGGTTCGGGATATGGTTCCAGCCCGGGACGAGGTGCCCGGGTTCATCCCGGGCGTGTACCCAAGTGGCCAAAGGGGACAGACTGTAAATCTGTTGGCGATAGCCTTCGCTGGTTCGAATCCAGCCGCGCCCATTCACTTCCCTGTCACAAACCCCCCGACCGGGGGGTTTTTTGGTCCGAGAACCGGTCCACTTCCGGGGCGACGCTCCAGAGCCCCCCTGACCCGACCGATAGCCGATCCGGGCCGCGGCACAGGCCGCGTCCGTCCGAGATCGGAACCATGCGCCAGCACCTCGACAGACTGTTCGCAGGCCCGCCCGGGGCAGACGGTGCCCGTTGGGTCCCCGGCCTGATGGCCGGCGTGGCCCTGCTGCTCGTGGTCGCGGTGCTCGTGTCCACCTTCTGGACCACCCGCGTGTCCGCAGAGAACATGCTGGCCGAACGCGCCCGTGCCACCGCGGGCGTGGCCCGGCTGGTGGCCGCCCGCACCGATCTGTCCTTGCGTGAGGGCGATGCGGCGGGCGTGCGTCGGCAGATGATCGATCTTCAGGCCGCCGGGATCGTGCGTTCCTGCCGCGTGACGCTGTCCGGGGTGGGGGTGATCGCGGCGACCGACGCCCGGCAGATCGGTGTGATGACGGTCCCCGCGACCTGGTCTTCGTCTCCCGCCGTCGTCGAGCCGGCAACCGGCGTGGACGATGTGGTGCGCGTGCACTTCGAGGTGCCCGGGCGGGGCGTCGGGCTGGTGGAGGCGTGGTATGAGCCCGTCACGCCGCCCTACGCCGCATCGGTGGCCCGCGCCGGCGCGGTGGCTCTGGTGGCCGCGTGCTGCGTCTGGATCGCCTTCGGCCGCGTCCGCGGACGGCTGGCGGCCCTGGCGCGGATCGGCACAGCGCTGACGGAAGCGGCGAGCGGAGAACGCCGTGCCGAGGTGCTGCGGGTCGGCGAGGACGCCGGCCCGTTCGCGGCGGCGTGGAACACGCTGCTCGACGAGCGCGATCTCCAGGACCGCACCATCGCCGAGCAGCGGATCGCGGCCGCCGATCAGAGCGCCCCGGGCGACAACGCCGGCGTGGTCGGCGTGTGCGACACGCTGACCCACGGCGTGGTCGCGGTCGGCCAGGACGGCCGCGTCGCGTACGTCAACGGCGCGGCGGGTGTGCTGATCGGACGCCACCGGGCGGAGCTGGAAAACGCCGAGTTCGGCGAGGTATTCTCCGACCAGTCCGTCCGCGCCGCCATCGCCGAGTGTCTCGCGGCCCGGGCGGGCGTGCGTCGGACCGTCGAGATCACGCGGGGCGAGCCCGGGCGGGATCCGGACTCCGAACTGCGCGTCTCCGTGCGCACGGTGGACGCGGGCGCGGATCGCTACGCGGGCGTGCTGATCGAGGACATCACCCAGCAGCGTGTCGCCGACCGGGCACGCAACTCGTTCGTCGCCCAGGCGACCCACGAGCTGCGCACGCCCCTGACGAACATCCGACTGTACGTCGAGCAGGCCGTGGACGAGGGCGAGACGGACCCGCAGCTTCGGGCCCAGGCCCTCAACGTCATCAACTCCGAGGCCCGCCGGCTCGAACGGATCGTGGCCGACATGCTCTCCGTGGCCGAGATCGAGGCCGGTTCGCTCTCTATCCGGCCGGGGGACGTCCGCACCGACGCGCTGTTCGAGGATCTGTCGAAGGACTACACGCCCCAGGCGGCGGAGAAATCGATCGAACTGGTCTTTGACATCCCCCCCAAGATGCCCGTGATCCAGGGCGATCGCGACCGGCTCGGCCAGGCTCTTCACAATCTGGTCGGCAACGCGCTCAAGTACACGCCGCCGGGCGGCAAGGTGACGGTGCGCGTCGAGGCTCCCGAGGAGGGAGGGCTGATCGTGCACGTGATCGATACCGGCATCGGCATCGACGCGGACGAGTGCGATCGGATCTTCGACCGCTTCTACCGGGCGAACGACCGGCGGATCGCGCACGTCACCGGGTCCGGGCTCGGGCTGGCGCTGGCCCGCGAGATCGCCCGCCTGCACGGCGGGGACATCGAGGTCGAGTCCAAGCTCGATCAGGGGAGCACGTTCACCATCACGCTGCCCGCGGCCGAGCCGTCCCGCCAGCAGCGGGCCGCCTGACGGAGGACACCCGCCGTGCGCATCGAGCAGCACAAGCACGGAGCCGTGACCGTCCTGAAGCCCAGGGGGCCGGTGACCAGCCCCGAGGACGCCGCCCGTCTGCGCGCCGAGGGATTCCAGACCCTCGGTCGCACGCTGGGCCGCTTCGTGCTCGACGCCTCCGACATGCCCTTCGTGGACAGCAACGGGCTGGAAGCGCTGGTGGACCTGACCAGCGAGCTCAACGCCGGCGGACGCAGCCTCTGCCTGTGCGGCGCGGGCGAGACGCTGCGCGAGATCCTCGCGATCACCGAGCTCGCCCCGCTGTTTGCCATGCACGAGGACGTCCAGGGCGCGGTCAGGAGCTTCCTGTGACCCCGCCCGCGCCCACCCCCCCGCCCTCCGGCCCCGAGCCCGCGCCGCGGCGTACCCCCGTGCCCGATCCGGCGGTCGATGCGCGCATGTCCGACGAACGCCGCGTGCCGGCCGACCGCCGGGTCGGGATGAACGACCCGCGCTCCGACCGGACCGAGCGTCGGGGCGGCACCGATGATCGGCGTGCCCGGCGCACCGGGCGCCCGCGGATGGTCGGCGAAGTCCTGCTCTCCGAGGGCCACATCTCCGAGGACCAGCTCTCCCGCGTGCTGGCGGACCAGCGCACCAGCGGCATGAAGCTGGGGGAACTGCTGGTCGATCAGGGCATGATCTCCGGCGCGGTCCTTGTCCAGTCCCTGGCCAAGTGCCTGGGCGTGCGGGGCGTGCAGCTCCGCCACGGGCTCATCGATCCGTCGCTGCTGACGCTGATCGGCGCCGAGGAGGCCGAGCGGCTGCTGGCCATCCCCCTGTTCCGCGTCCACGGCGTGCTGACCGTGGCCATGGCCGAGCCGCAGAGCCTGCCGGCCATCGACCGCCTGCGCGAACTGACCGGGATGCAGATCCGGCCGGTGCTGGCCATCGAGGGCAACATCCTCGAGTACGTCCGAAAGTACCAGGGCGGCGACGTGGACGTCAACGCCTTCCTGACCAGCCTGGCCGAGAGCGACGTCGAGGTCGTCGAGCGCGAGCGCGTCGACGACGGGCCGACCACCGACCTGGATCAGATGGTCGAGGGATCGCCCATCGTCAATCTGGTCAACGTGGCTTTGCTCACCGCCGTCAAGGACAAGGCATCGGACATCCACATCGAACCGGACAAGAAGGGCACCCGCGTCCGCTACCGGATCGACGGCAGCCTCCGTGATCTGATGAAACCGCCGCCCGGCATGCACGCGGCCATCGTCTCGCGCGTCAAGATCATCGGCAAGATGGACATCGCCGAGAAGCGCATGCCGCAGGAGGGGCGGGTCCGCATCGTGGCCGAGGGACGCGAGATCGACCTGCGCGTCTCGAGCATCCCCACGCTGCTGGGCGAGAAGCTGGTGATCCGGATCCTCGACAAGCAGAACCTGCACGTCCGCATGGAGGATCTCGGATTCCGCCCCGAGGCCCTCGAGACGTTCCAGCGCATCCTGCGGATGCCCCACGGGCTCGTGCTGGTGACCGGGCCGACGGGGTCGGGCAAGACCACCACGCTCTACTCGGCGCTGGACCTGCTGCGCAGCCCCGAGCACAACATCGTGACCGTCGAGGACCCGGTCGAGTACCAGCTCGACATGGTCAACCAGATCCAGGTGCACGAGAGCATCGGCCTGACGTTCGGGCGCACGCTCCGTTCGATCCTGCGGCAGGACCCGGACATCATCATGGTCGGCGAGATCCGCGACGAGGAGACCGCCCGCGTGGCCGTCCAGGCCGCGCTGACCGGGCACGGCGTGCTCGCCACCCTGCACACCAACGACGCCCCGGGGGCCATCGCCCGGCTCGTGGACATGGGCGTCGAGTCCTACCTGATCAGCGCCGCGCTCAACGGCGTCGTGGCCCAGCGGCTGGCCCGGATGATCTGCGGATCATGCTCGACGAAGTACTACCCGTCCGAGCGGGTCCTGGCAGACGCCGGTCTTTCGCACATGGTCGGGCGCGCCTTCCGCAAGGGCGCCGGCTGCGCGGCCTGCCACGACTCGGGCTTCCAGGGGCGCATGGGCATCTACGAGCTGATGGAGATCACCCCGGAGATCCGGCGGATGGTCTACCGCGAGGCGCCGTCCCACGAGCTGCGCGAGACGCTCAAGCGGCACGGCCAGCTGGCCCTGCGCGACGAGGGGGTCCGCCTGGCCCTCGAGCTGAAGACCAGTCTCGAGGAGATCCTGCGCGTCACCCACAACGACGAAGAGCATGCCCAGCCCGATGCCGGTCGGACACCCCGTCACGCGGGCGGATCGGCCGACGGCGTTGAGGGCGGGGGGGTGGCCGCATGAAGTTCGTCTACGCGGGGTTCGATCAGGCGGGCAGGAAGTGCTCTGGCCATGTGGAGGCCTCGACGCCCGAGGAGGCCACCGAGCGTCTCCGCCGCCAGGGCCTGTTCGTGGTCACGATCGAAGAGAGCGGCGGGGCGGCCCGTCAGCGGCCGGGCCCGCGATCGGTGCGGGGTGTCGGGGGACGCGGCACGAAGGTCAGCCCGAAGGTCGTCGCGCAGTTCGCGCGGGAGCTGTCCGTGCTGGTGTCGACCGGCACGCCCATCGCCGACGCGATCGAGTCGCTCGAGAAGCAGGCCGCCACCGAGTCCTGGCGGTCGGTCGTGTCCTCGGTGCGGGCGCGCCTCGAGGAGGGCGAGGCCCTGTCCGACGCGCTCGAGGGACGTCCCGATGTCTTCGATCCCGTGTTCTGCTCGCTCGTGGCCGCGGGCGAGTCCTCGGGCCAGCTGGACAAGATGCTTCACCGCCTGGCGCTGCTGACCCGCCGCCAGGCGCAGATCCGCTCGAGCGTCATCGCCGCGATGATGTACCCGGTCCTGCTGACGTTCGTCTGCCTGGCGGTGCTCGTGCTGATGCTCGGCGTCGTGCTGCCACGGTTCTCCGGCCTGTTCGAGACCCTGGACACGCCCCTGCCGGCCTCGACCCGCCTCCTCGTGGCCTTGTCGGGCGTGCTGCTGGGGTACTGGTGGGTCGGCCTGCCGGCCCTGGGCGGCGTCGTCGCGTCGATGTGGGTGTGGCTGAAGACGCCCCGGGGCCGACGCGCCCGCGAGCGTGCGCTGCTGGCCACGCCGAAGGTCGGCTCGGTGCTGCGCTCGTTCGGGACGGCCCGCGTGGCCCGCATCCTGGGAACCCTCCTCGAGGCCAGGGTGCCCATGATGGAGGCCATCGCGCTGACGCGTCGGTCGGTGAACAGCCACGCGTTCGTCGAGCTGCTCGACCGGGCCGAGCGCGGTGTGACCAGGGGCGAGCCGGTCAGCACGGCCCTCATCGAGAGCGATCTGTTCGTGCCCGCCTCCGCCCAGGCGGTGCGCAACGGCGAGCAGTCCGGCCGGCTGGCCGAGGTGCTGGTGCACATCGCCGACTACCTGGACGAAGAGAACGAGTCGACCGTCAAGGCGCTGTCGAGCCTGCTCGAGCCGCTGATCATGCTGGTTCTCGGCGGTCTCGTCGCGTTCGTGGCCGTGAGCATGTTTCTCCCGCTCTTCGACCTGACCGCCAGCGCGGGAGGTGGTGCATGAGCCTGCCGGGCAAGGGGCGTGCGCCCCGACTTTCTCCGATCGGACTGGACATCGGCGCCGCGGAGATCCGGGCCGTCCAGCTGTGCCGCCGCGCGGGCGGGGTCGCGCCGGTCTGTTCGGCGGTGTTCCCCCGTCTGACCGAGCCCGGCCCGGCCCGGCCGCTCTCGGCCTCCGAGGCGTCCTGGATCGCCGGCGTGCTCCGGCGCCGGGGGTTCGTGGGCAACCGCGTCTCGGTCTTTGCCCCGCACGGCGCCTGCTCGGCGCAGGTCGTCGAGCTGCCCGACCGGGACAGCGGCGCGCCGGCCGAGCTCATCGCCCGGGCCGAGATTGCGCGTCACCGCCGCTGCGCCCCGGATCGGTTCGAGCTGGCCACCTGGTATCTGCCGCAGCGCGGACGCGGGGAGCGGGGCCTGGCCGTGGCCTGCGAGCGCTCCGATCTTGAGGCGTTCCTTGACGCCCTCGAAGCCGGCGGGCTCACGCCCGTCGGGGTCGACCTGGAGGAGACCGCCCTGGCCCGCGCCTGCTCGGACGAACTGTCGGCCGAGGGCGACTCGATCCACGCCATGCTCCGGGTGGGCTGGAACGCCACGCTCGGCGTGCTGGCCCTGGGCGGGACCGTGGTGTACACGCGGCGGTTCGAGATCGGGGTGGGCACGGCCGTGGCGCGGCTTCGGTCCGCCGCCGGCATCTCCTGGAATGACGCCGCCCGGATGCTCGATTGCGAGCCCGCGTCCGAGCGGGAGCCGGACCGTTTCGAGTCCCACGCACGCCCGATGTGGTCCGCCCTGGCCGAGACGCTCGGCGCCGAGATCGACACCGCCGTCACCTATGTCACGCACGCCTACCGGGCGGCCCCGATCGGCCGGGTTTTCCTGGCGGGCTACGGGGCGTCCCGGCCGGAGGTCGTGACGGGTCTGGATGCCGCGCTGGGCATGTCGGTGCAGCCCGCGGACGGCTGGCTCCCGGCGGGAGACCGCTCCCCCGCCTCGTCCCGCAACGCCCGTCTCGCGGTCGCCGCGGGGCTGGCCGGGAGGTTCGACGCATGAACGGCTCGGTCGTGACCATCGATCTGCTCCCGGTCTGGCGTCGCCGGCGATCGGCACGCCGGGTGGCGGTCGCCCGCTGGACCAGCGTCTGCGTGCTGGTGCTCGTCGGCTCGCTGGCGCCCGCGGCGGCCACCGCGCTGTCGGCCCCCGGCAGCCCGCGCGAGCCGGAGTTCGCAGGCCGCATCGCCCGGGCGGAGCGTTCGATCGAAACGCTCAAGGCCGAGCAGCCGGTGCTGCGTCGCGAACTGGCATCGCTCCAGCGGACGGCCGCGCTGCTCAGCGCGATCGAGGATCGCCCCGACTGGCGCCCGCTCCTCCACGCGCTCAACACCGCGGCCGGGTCCGCCAGGTTCGAGCGCATCGAGACCGCGCTGGTCCGCGATGGATCCCCGCACGTCCGCGTCAGTGTGCTCGCCCTTGTGCCGGATCTGACCGAAGCGCGGGCCATGGCCCTGCGGTTCGAGGACCTGGGCCTCTTCGAGGACGTCGTGCTCAGCAATCCCGTCCGCATCACCGTCGGACGGACCGACGTCGTCCGATGCGAGATCAACGCCCGCATGCGGCTGAGGAGCACGCCATGAGCGCTGAAGCACACGGAAAGCATGGATCCACCGCGACGGTCCACGCGGCGGGCGCCACGGTCTGCATCGCGATGGTCGCGCTGGCGGTGTACACCTTCGTCGCACCGATCATCCGCGCCCGCCACGAGGCCGGGGCGAGCCTGGCTCGCCTCTCCGAGGTGACCGCAGAGCTCGAGCGGACGGCGGGTGTCAACCGCGGCCTTGAAGACCAGATCGATCGGGTCCGGTCCTCGGTCGAGAGCCGGATGGTCCCGCTCACGCCGCCCCAGGAGCTCAACCGTCGTCTCGCCCAGCTGACCAGCATCTGCCTCGAGCACGGGCTGACTCCGGACGCGATCCAGCCCCGCGACGCGGTCCGCGGCCCGGTGGTCCTTGTCCAGCCGATCCGCTTCGAGGTTTCCGGACCGATCGAAGCGGTGTACGCGCTGCTCGGCGCCTTCGACCGGGACCATCCGGACCTGCACGCCGAGAGCCTGACGATCGAGCACACCGGTCCGGGAACGGTGCGGATGCGCACGGTCCTGTCGTGGCTGACGTCGTCGGCGGGCTGAACGGCGGTTTTTTTCTTCGGTCGGTTTGCAGGCCGCGTGCGCGAATCGTTCTTTGATCTGATGGGCATGTCACGTGAGCGCAAGGTGTTGTGCGGGCTGGCCGCGGTTGCCGGCGCCGGTCTGATGTTCGACATGGCGTTTCTGGCGCCATCCGGCGCCGCCGCCGCGCCCGCCCAGGCCGATCAGGCCGCCGTGGCGGCCCCGATGCAGTCCGCCGCCGCCGCGGCCGCGACACGGCTGGAGAACGGTGTCCGTGACGCCATGCAGCGGAAGTTGGTCGGACACGCTCCCGAGGCCATGCCGCACCTGGCATTCGGCCCCGACCCGCTCTGGACCGTTGCGGAGGTTTCCGGGCCGGCGCTGCAGGCAGCGCCCGCCCCGACGCCCGCGGCTTCGGTCATGATCGGCGTGCTGCCCGGCCTCAACCACACGCCCGCGCTCTCCCTGGTCATGCCCACGCGCGAGGGCGGAGTGGCGGTGATCGACGGGCATCGCATCCAGGTCGGGCAGACGCACCCCGACGGCTACACCCTCGCGGCCGTCCAGGCCCGCTCGGTGACGGTGATCAAGGACGGGATCTCGGCGACGCTCTCCCTGCCCTCGCCCGGTAACTGACCACCCAACTTGTGGGTGCGTCACAGACGGAACCGCGTGTCCGTCCGTGCCCGGCGCGTGCTTGATCCCGGGTACTCCCGCACCGATGACAACCCCGCCGGGTCGTTCCTGGTCCGTCATGAAGGAGACCGACACATGTTTGGGCTGTCCATGCCATCCACTCGTTCCGGCCGTCGGGCGTTCAGCCTGATCGAGCTGGTGATCGTCGTCGTCATCATCGGGATCATCGGCGCCATCGCGCTGCCCCGGATGAGCCGGGGCGCCGCCGGCGCGGCCGACTCCGCCCTGGTGGCGGACCTGGCCGTCATGCGCAACGCCATCGATCTCTACCAGGCCGAGCACGGCGGCACCTACCCCTCATTCACGAACTTCGTGACCCAGATGACCACCTACACCGACGTCAACGGCACCGCCAACGCGACCAAGGACACGACCCACTACCTGGGGCCCTACCTGCGCTCCATCCCCGAGCTGAAGGTCGGGTCGAACAAGGGCAAGAACGCCCTCGTCGCCACCCAGGGCGGCACCACGGCGGGCTGGGTCTACGACGAAACGACCGGCACCATCAGCGCTAACCTGCCCGACACCGAGGTCGACGCCCGCGGCGTGCAGTACAACAACTACTGAGCCCGGTGACGGCCTGAACCATCGAGCCGCCCCGGTCAACGCCGGGGCGGTGTCCTTGCCGGAGTGACCCATGGCACGCGGATTCACCCTCATGGAGATGGTCCTCGTGATCGCCGTCATCGGCGTGACGGCCGCCGTCGCGGTCCCCCGGCTCGCCTCGGCCCAGACCGGCGCGCGCCTGACCGGGGCAGAGAGGCGCATGATCTCGGAGTTCGAGGCGGTGGGGGAGCGGGCCGCCGCGGAGGGTCGGGCTTACTGCGTCCAGTTTCACCTTCTCTCGGGCGAGATGCGCGTCTTCCTGGGGACGACGCCGACCCCGGCGGCCCTGGTCCGCACCGTCGCCTTTGCGGCGGAGCCCTACGGCGCCCGGATCGTGGGGACGAACATCACCGGCGGGTCGGCCACCATCGTCGTCGACGGCTCCGGGCTCTACTCGGCGACCGCCAAGGTGCAGCTGCAGGCCGGCGACGCCGTCCGCGTGGTCGACCTCTCCGGGCCGGTGGCCGGAGCCCCCTCGCTGACCGGGACGATCGAGCAGACCGGCGGCGGGCTGCTGGACGCCCTGGTCGATACCCTGCTCGGCGGCCTGATCCTGCCGAACCGCGAGGTGACCGGGCGATGAGACCGTCCAACAGAAGCCGGAGGGGCTTCACGCTCATCGAGGCCGCGGTGGCCTCGGGCGTCAGCGCGGTGCTCATGCTGAGCCTCGGATCGACCGTTCTGATCGCCTCCCGCGCCGTTCCCACCGCGGACGAGCCGCTGGTCATCAACGCCCGGGTCGATCGCGCGGTGAGCACGCTGCGCGCCGATATCGCCGACGCGATCGACATCCGCACCGGGGGCGACGACCTGATTCTCGCCGTGCCCGACCGCGACCGCGACGGACGGCCCGAGGCCATCCACTACAGCGTGTCGGCCGAGGGCATGCTGACCCGCTCGGTCAACCAGGGCGCCGCGTTCGCGCTCGCCGGGCCGGTCGCCGATGCGTCGTACGTCCTGGCGATCGCCGACGGGCGCGTCGACCGGGTGCACGCGTCCTTGAAGTTCGTCGAGGCCGAGCCCGCTCAACGCCGGCTGGTCGTGCGCCTGCTCAACCGACCGGAGGCCCGATGAGCTGGGCCCGCTCCAGTCACGTCCGCCGAGGGATCACCCTCATGGAGACCGTCATCGGCTCGCTGCTGGTCGGCGGCGTGCTCGCCTCCACCATCCAGCTGCTCGGGCCGACGGTCCGGGCGACGGCGCTGGCGGACCGGCGCGTCGTGGCCGCCGCGATCGCGGGCACGATGCTCGACGAGATCGCGGCCCATCCGTTCGAGGATCCCGCCGACGCCACCGACGCCGTCGGGCCAGAGTCCGACGAGGTCACGGGATCGCGCAAGGCCTTCGACGACGTCGACGATTACCACGGCTGGAGCGGGTCCGTCCTCGAGGCCGACGGCAGCGCCGTCGATGGTCTCGGATCCGGCTGGACGGTGCAGGTCGCCGTGCAGCACGTCCGCCCGAGCGACCCCTCGATCGTCCAGGCGGCCCGCTCGGGCGTCAAGCGTGTCGTCGTGACGGTGTCCCACGGCGGCGTTCTGCTCGCCGAACGCTCCCTGCTCCGGACCTCCGCCTTCGAGCATCCGCGGGGTGCTCCGTGAGCCGCCGGGCCCCGCCGCGTGTCCGGCGCGCCAGCGTCTATCTGGCCGTCATGGTGGTCGTGGCGGCGGTCACCGCGCTCGTGCTCACCGGTGTGGCGTTGCGGACCCACCTGCACGAGCGCGCCGCGCTCGCGTCCAACGCCGCCGCCGTCCGCCATCTGGCCACTTCGGCGGCCGAACTGGCCGTCCACGCCGCCTCGGCGGACGCCGACGCCTTCCGGGAGATCGCCGCGACGGGCACGCTCTTCGAGCGACTGCCGCTGAGCCCGGGCTCGATCTCCGCGACCGTGACCGACGCCGACACGGGGGTCGCCGTCACCGCGTCCACGACCAACTACCGCGTCGTGGCGCGCGGGGACGCGGGCGGGGCGGCGGCTCGGATCGCGATGCTGCTCGAGACGCCCGAGGACGAGCTGACCGACCTGATGCAGCGCCACCCCTCCGCCGTGGCCTACTGGCCGCTCGACGAGGTCAACCAGGTCCCGGCCGCCGACGCTCTGGGGCGCCTTCCGGGCACGTATTCGGTCAACAGTTCCGCCGGCGCATTCACCCACGTGCACGGCGGTCCGGCCCCCCGCATGAACTGGGTCACCGAGTTCGTGCGTGTCCCCCACCAGACCGCGTTCGAGCTGGGCAACGGCACGCTGTTCTTCTGGGTCCGCTTCGATCTCAAGCCCACGGCCGCGGGGTGGCGGATGGGTGCGGTCTCGAAGGAGCGGTCTCCCCCGAACACCGCCATGAACCTGACCGTGCACCTCGAGCACGACTTCCTGTACTACTCGCTCAACAACGCGGGCAACCGCGGGGCGACCGTCCGGATCCCCAGCTCGGAGATCGTCGAGGGGCAGTGGCACTTCGTCGCCGTCAGCTGGGGCAACGGCGGGATGAGGCTCTACCTGGACGGCGTCCGGCGGGGCGAGAACTCGACGGCCGTCGATCTCCAGGCCGTGCTGCTCGGCCGGGTGGCCAACACCTTCGACTGGTACTTCGGCGTGCGCAACGTGCCCGAGTCGATCTACGCCCAGTCGGCTTCCGTGTTCGGATCGGTGGCCCGCGTGGGGCTCCTGCGCGAGCAGATCTCGGACGGACAGGTCGGGGCGCTGTACCAGGCGACCAGCCGGCCGCCCGGGATCCTGCCCGTGGAGGGCAGCTTCGCGACGGTCATCGATTGAGCCGCCCGCCCGGGTCGCCGGAGCGTCAGGCCGCGTGCCCCAGCGGGTCCTGGGCCGCGTGGTTCTCGACCATCCGGTCATACTCGGACAGGTCGAGGGAAAGGAACGCCTCGGCCACACGCGCGTCAAACTGGGTGCCCGCGCAACGGGAGATCTCCGCCAGCACCACATCCCGCGACATCCTGGCGCGATAGGCCCGGTTCGAGCTCATCGCGTCGAAGGTGTCCGCGACCCCGATGATCCGCGCCAGCAGCGGGATCTCGTCGCCGGCCAGCCCGTGGGGGTAGCCCCGTCCGTCGTACCGCTCGTGGTGGTGCAGCACCCCCGGGAGGATGTCCTCCAGACCGGGGATGCCCTCGAGGATCCGGTGCCCGATCTCCGGGTGCTCCTTGATCTTCTCGAACTCCTGATCGGTCAGCCGCCCCGGCTTGCACAGCACGCTCTCGGGCACGCCGATCTTGCCCACGTCGTGCACGATCCCGGCGATGCGGACCCGCTCGATCTCCTCGGGCGAGAAGCCGAGGGACCGTGCGATCTCGGCGCTGAGAAACGCGACACGGTCGGAGTGGCCGCGCGTGTACCGGTCCTTGGCGTCGAGCGCGCCGGACATCGCCCGGATGGTTCCGATGAAGCTCAGGCGCTGCTGCTCGTACAGCTCGGCGTTCTCGAGGAACGCGCCCAGCAGCCCGCACACCGACTCGATCGACTTGGTCTCGTAGGTGGAGACCTGAGGGTCCTCGCCCATCTTGCCGCCCGCCAGCAGCACACCGAACCGCCGCCCCCCCCTTTCGATCGGGTGGGCCACCAGCTGGGGGGCCAGGATGGAGTCCGGCTCGCCCACCTGGTAGATCTGCGTCGTGCCGGCGGTCGCCGTCGGCGTCTCGCGTTCGAGCCGCTGCAGCGTCGCCCGGATGATCGGTTCGTCCAGGCGCTCGCGTCCGACCTGGCGCACCGCCCCGGAGTCCTTGAGCGCGATGCCGACCCAGCGGTAGTTCAGGGTCGAGGCGATCTGCTCGCCCGTCGTCCGGATGAAGGAGCCGGGCTCGTTGATCGACCCCATGGCGCGACCGAGTTCGCACAGCATGGTCACCGCTTCGTACGCCGACGCGAGCTGCTCGGTGAAGCCGTCGATCACCTCGGAGGCATGGAGGTTGCCCGTCAGGTCCTCGTGCATCCAACCGATCAGCCGCCCGACCCGCGCGGCTTCCTTGTCGGTCAGCACGGCGTGGCGGTGCAGCGCGTGCTTGACGGCGCCCAGCTGCAGTGAGCCCCCGACGCAGCCCGGCTCGAGCAGCTCGGTCTCCAGGATCTCCGGCCCGAACCCGATGGCCACGAAGTACCCCGTCCGGCGACGGCGGTGCAGTTCTTCGAACGGATAGACCCACAGGCCCGGCAGGGGGTTGGCCGCCGAGAGCGTCTGCTGAGCGCTCCACACCGACGCCAGTTCGGTCAGCATGGAGCGGAACGGCTTGGAGCACATCCACAACGCCAGCAGCTCGTTGGCGGCGGGATCCTCGACCGGCATCCCGTTGGGATCGAGCCTCCAGGTGATCAGGCCGAGTTCCGCGCAGCGTTCCACGAACGCCGGCGGCACGCACGCCCGCACCTTGGGCCTGATGACGCCCGTCACGCCGACCGCCTCAGTTCCGACCCGCCCTCGCCGAGCAGATCGCGGATCCTGGCCACCACGTCCCGGGCGCTGAACGGCTTCTCGACCACCAGGCGGATGTTCTCGAGCTGCTGCGCTTCCCGCTCGACCACGTAGCCGCGCGCCGACAGCAGGATCACCGGGATCGTCCGCAGCTCGTTGTTCCCGTTGAGCTTCGTGGCCAGATCGATCCCGCTCATGTACGGCATCTGCAGGTCCGTCACGATCAGGCTCGGGCGGTGCGCCGCGGCCAGTTCGTACGCTTCCTCGCCGTCCTCGGCGGTCAGCGCTTCCATCCCGGCCGCGCGGACCGCGCGGGCCATGATGTGCGTCACGTGGGGTTCGTCGTCGGCCAGAAGAATGGTGATATGACCCATGTCGCTCCGGTCGGGCAGACCGCCTCCGGGGTCTCTATCGGCCCGCACCGGCCCGCTCTGACCCCGGCGGTTCAACCCGCCCGGAAATCCGTCATACTCCTGAGGCCTGTGCGGCCGGTGTCAATCTCAGATATCGGACCAGGTACCGCGTTCCGATCATGAACGGGACCGTGTCCAGCAGCGCGGCCGCCAGCTTGAAGACGTAGCCGGTCGCGATGAACAGCCAGAGCTGCGGCCAGATCGCCAGATCCTCGTTGACGGGCAGGGCCTTGGCGAAGAAGTGCGTGATCAGGATCACCGCCGTGGTGTCCACCAGCTGGCTGACCAGCGTCGAACCGTTGTTGCGCAGCCAGAGGTGACGGCCCTTGGTCAGCCGCTTCCAGAAGTGGAACACGTGCACATCCACCAGCTGCGCCACGAGGTAGGCCACCATCGAGGCCGTGACCGCGCCGAAGGCGAGCGTTCGGACCTCGTAGAACACGGGCAGCCGCCCCGCGGCGTCACGGGCGGGGCCGCCGGTGGCCGCGTCCGTGGCTTCAAACCCCGGCAGCCATCCACCGAACCACAGGATGAACACCACCCAGATGTTCAGCAGCAGCCCCACCCAGACCACGATGTTCGCCCGCCGCCGCCCGTACAGCTCCGAGATGAAGTCCGTGCAGAGGAAGGTCATCGGGTAGGGCAGCACCCCGACCGCCACCGCGAACACGAGCGGCACGCCCGCCACGACCATCGGGCCGCCCGACCCGTCGGTCACCTCGAACAGCTTGATGAACCGCGTGATCCCCAGGACGTTGAGCATCGCCAGCGTCCCGAGAAACAGGCCGGCGAACACCAGGAACACGCCCTCCCGTCGGCGGTACAGGTCCCGTTCCGAGAGCACCGGCAGCCCCTCGTACCGGTGCTGCTGGCTGGGAAGCGGCTCGTCGAGGTGCTGCATGGGGGCAGAATACGCCCGACCTTCCCGGCGGATTCGCCCCGCGGGTGGTAGCATCCGACCATGCCCGACACCCTTGCCGATGCCGCCGAGGTTCCGATGGCCGATCAGACGGCCGAAATGCCCCCGCCCGCCCGCCCGGACCGGGACGTCCTCGCCGCCGTCGAAGCGATCCTTCTCTCGGTGGATCGCCCCATACCGGCCGCCAAAGTCGCCGAGCCGATCGCGCCCGTGCTCGGGATCGAGGTGGGGGGGGCGGAGATCGAGGCCGCCGTCGCCGCGCTCAATGCCGAGTACGACGCCCAGGGGCGTGCCTTCCGGATCGAGCCGGTCTCTGGCGGATTCCGCCTGATGACCCGTCCCGAGCACGCCCCGGTCATCGCCGCGATGCACCGCGCCCGCGCCTCGACGCGGCTTTCCCGGCCCGCCCTCGAGACCCTGGCCATCATCGCCTACCGCCAGCCGGTGACCCGCGCCGAGCTGGAGGCCATCCGCGGCGTCGCCTGCGGCGAGGTCCTCCGGTCCCTTCTCGATCGCAGGATGATCCGCATCGCCGGGCGCGCCGAGGAACTCGGCCGCCCGATGCTCTACGGAACCACCCCCCAGTTCCTGGATGCGTTCGGCCTGGCCACCATCAAGGACCTGCCCAAGCCCGAGGAACTGGCGGACCGGCTGGAACAGACCCAGGATTCCTGACGCATCTCTCGAAGGAGTTTCCCATGCACCGCAAGGACGCCCGCGTGCTCGGACGCATCATCCCCGCCCTCGCCGCACTGGCCGCGCTCATCCAGATCGGCTGCTCCGGCGCCACCCGCATCGACGGGCGGGTCATTCCCGGCCCGGTCGGCCTGGCGGTCATCGTCGATCCCACGGACGAGCGGCTCGCCCAGCCAGGCGTGGCCGGGGTCGAGGTCGCCATGCTCCGCGAGTCCGCATCCAACAGCGGCTCGATGTTCATGAACACCACGACCGACGAGCAGGGCAACTTCTCCTTCACCCTGGGACGCGGGCAGCACCCCGGCGGCGCGGTCATCATCCGCACCCGCGGACCGGGCATCTACACCGCCCGTTCCCGCTCCTACCTGCCCAAGGGCGCCCAGAAACTCCTGTGCACCGTGATGCTCCAGCCCGAGGCGCGGGCCCCCGCAACCGACAACCCGGCGGATCCGAATACCCGCGGATCGCAATGACCCCCGAGCGCACGGCCCATCACGCCCCCAGCACGCCGGCCGGAGACCCCATCCGCCCCCGGCGGCGCAGGGCGACCCTGGGCTGGAGCGGGTTCCTCTTCGTGTTCATCACGGTCTTCCTGGCCATCGGCGCGGTCAACTCGCAGAACAATCTGCTCTTCTGGGTCTTCGGCGTCGCCGTCGCGGCGGTGGTCGTGTCGGGGCTGATCTCCGGCAACAGCCTGATGGGTCTGCGTCACGCGGCGCACGACATCCCCGACACCCCGGTCGGCGCCACGCGGGAACTGGCGCACACGCTGATCAGCCGCAACCGCCTGCTCCCGGTGTTCGCGCTCAACATCCGCGAGCTGGACGCCGCCGACACCCGCCCGGGCTGCGCCCTGCACATCGCCCCGCGCAGCGTCGCCCGCGCCACCGTCCCGTGGACACCCACCCGCCGCGGCCCGACCGCGTTCGATCGCGTCTGGGTCGAATCGCGTTTCCCCTTCGGCTTCATCGTCAAGACCCTTGAGTACTCGATCCCCCGCCACGCCCTGGCGACGCCGCCGGAGCTCGAGCTCGATCCCGCCCTCATCGCCGCGCTGGGCGACGGTCAGACCGAGCACCGGACCAAACGCGCCCGCCGCACCGCGACGGGCGCCTATTTCGGGCTGCGGCCCTACGCCCCGGGTGATCCGCGACGCCTGATCGCCTGGCGCCCCAGCGCCCGCCGCTCGGACCTGCTGGTGGTCGAGCACGCGGAGCCGCAGGGCCGCTCCGTGTGGATCCATCTGACGCCCCCCGCACCCCGCGCCGCGACATCCGTCGGACCAGACCTGCTCGCCGAACGGGCGATCGCGCTGGCGGCCGCGCTGGTACGGGCGGGGTCACGGTCGGGCCGCCCCGTCGGCCTGTGGGCCCCCTGGGCCGGCCTGCGGCTGGTTCCTTCGGCCGGCGCTTCGGCCGAGTCCCGTGCCGTCCGGGCTCTGGCTCTGATCGATCTGGCCGACCCGCCGGCTCCCGATTCCGAGCCCCCGCTGCGCCCGGGCGAGGCCGTCCTGACGATCCCCCTGGCCCCCGCCTCCGGGCCCTCCGCAGCGGACGTGCTCGACCCGGCGCGGCCGGAAACATGGCTGGCGCCGGGCGCGGTGCTCCCGCAGGCCCTGCAGGGTGAGGAGGGGTCGCCATGACCGCTCCACACCGCCCGCAACTCGGCCCGGCCCCCCAGCAGCCGACCCTGCCCGCCC
>CAYNRF010000058.1:0-17510 GCA_964399525.1 uncultured Phycisphaeraceae bacterium
GCCGCCTCCCGCGGGTCCGATCAGTCCCCCCGCCACCACGACAAACCCCGAATCTCCCGCGAGAACCCCGCGATCGGCTCGCATCGGGCCGATCCCGGCGCATGATGGGGTCGTGGACCACCGCCGAATCCAAGATCTGATCCGCCACTCGCGGCTGCGTGCCCGCCTCGGTGTCGCCTGCCTCGGCGTGACGGGCGTGATGGGCGGCTGCGGCCAGACCACGCAGGTCTGGGTGTGGTCGCCCCCGGCGGGCGTGGAGGGAACGCCCGCCGACCTCGCACCCCGCGGCGGTTCACCGCCGGCTCCGATGTCCGCCTCCCCGACCGACCCGGGGGTGGTGGTCTTCGGACGGTCCGCGTTCGAGCCGCTCGAAAGCCGGGAGGTCGTGCGGCGCGACGGCCTGATCAGCGCTCGCGCCGCCGAGCCGTTGCCCGGACGGCTCGCCTGGCCCGAGCCGGCCCGTCCGGACCTGCGCTCGACCCGCTCGGTGACGACCTCGCGCACGCCCGAGCGGTGGGTCTATCCGACCACCCGGCGTGACCACATCCACCGGCGGCACACGGATTTCCGCGGCTGGTGACCATCCCCGTCCCGCCCGTCCGCGTTCAGTGGGACAATCAGACCCAACGTCGTCACGGAAACGGAGGAGGCCGGCCCGCGACACACGGGCCGGCCTCGCACCAACACACGGGCATGCGTAAGCGACGGTTCAGTCGTACAGCGCCGAGATGGGCGGGAGCGAGACGGCCCGCAGCGCGATGGTCGTCTCGATGCGGAAGTTGGACTGGGTGGTGCGACGCTCGGCGTGGAAGATGTCCAGCGTGTACTGCCGGCCGTCCTCGAGCCAGTCGAGCCGATCGAGGTCGATGAACTGGCTCTTCTTGGAGTGGAGCCCGCCGAGATCGATCACCAGCCGGCCGTCGATGAACACCCACACGTCGTCGTCGCCGGTGAAGGTGAAGGCCTGGCCGGAGTTGCGGGCGTAGATGAACTGCGTGCGCACCTCGGTGGTGAAGTGGAAGTTGTGCCCGCTGGTCCCGTAGTTGCCGTACAGATCGTTGTCGATGGGAAAGAACCCGCCGATCGACTTGTACGGCTCGTGCGTGGCCGAATCGAACACGTAGCGGTTGGTGTCGGGCAGGCGCACGAGGGTGAGCGGGACGGACCTGGAGACGTTCACGCCCGGCACGTCGCGGTACCAGTCGCTGAACGAATCGGCGCTCGTCAGGCCGTTGCCGGTGCCGCCCGGCGAGAGGGTGCCCGCCTGATCACCGCGCTGCGGGTCGTACAGGGCCGGCATGATGTTGCGACCCTGCGCGTCCCGGAACTCGGTGCCGATGGTCTGGCCCCGGAGGTCATAGGCGACGGGAAGCCGGCCCTCCCCGAGCCGCTCGGCCACGAGGCCGACGGTGGTCGTGCCCGAGTACCGCTGGAAGTCCGGATGGCCTCCGGTCTCGCCGTGCGGTCGGAAGTCGCGGATCACCGCCTGGAGCCGCAGCGTCTCGGGCAGGTTGTCCTGCGCCGACGCCGTCCCGACCCCCAGCCCGGCCGCCGCGAGGGCGAGGGCTCCCGACACCGTTCGAACGCATGTGTGACGCATCGTGCGTGCTCCTCCCCGTGGTGCTGGAAAGCAGACCCCCGACCTCTCGGCCGGGGGTCCGTGGGTGCTCGGATCAGTCGTAGAGCGCGGCCGTGGGCGGCAGCTGCACGGTCCGCAGTTCGAGCGTGGTCTCGATGCGGAAGTTCGACTGGGTGGTGTGACGCTCGGCGAAGAAGAAGCTCAGCGTGTACGAGCGCCCGTCCTCGAGCCAGTCGAGCCGGTCGAGCTCGATGGTCTGGCTCACGGCCGAGTGCACGCCGCCGATGTCGATCACAAGCTTGCCGTCGATGAACACCCAGACGTCGTCGTCGCCGATGAAGGTGAACGTCAGTCCCTGGTTGGCCTTGTAGAGGAACTCGGTCTGGAGCTCGAAGGTGAAGTGGAAGTTCTTGTTCGTGCTGGCGTAGTTGCCGTAGAGCTCACCGTTGACCGGGAAGAAGCCGCCGAGGGACTTGAACACCGGGTCGGACTTGTCGTCGAAGACGTAGGTCCCGTTGGCGGAGCGGTTGAGCGTGATGTTGAGCGGCGTGGAGGCGTTGACGCCGCGGACGTCGCGGAACCACTGGGAGAAGTTGTCCGCGTTGGTCAGCGCGCCGCCCTGGCTGGAGGAGACCGAGCCGTTCTGGTCGCCGCTGCGGGGCTCGATGTAGGGCTTGGGCCGCATGATGTTGCGGTTCTGGGCGTCCCGCCAGTTGCCGCTGAGCTTGAAGCCGGTCGAGGCGAACACCGGCTTGCCCTGGCTGTCGAGCTCGTCGGCCACCATGCCCACGTAGTGCCCGAAGCCGGCCGAGGGCTGTCGCTGGAAGTCGGGGTGCCCGCCCTCGGCGCTGCGGTCCTTGAAGTCGCGGACGATGCCCTGGAGCGTGATGCTCTGCGGCGCGTCGGAGTCCTGGGCGCTGGCGGGGGCCCCGCACAGCAGCATCAGGCCGAGCGCGCCGGCCGTGGAAAGAAGCGTGGTGGATTCGTTGAACCGCATGCCTGTCCTCCTCATCCGGCACCGGGCCGGCCCGTGGTGGGGCCCGCGGCGTCTGGCCGCGGGCGTCCTTTCCGAATGAAAACCACCCCCCGGGTGTCCCCGGCGGGCGGCAGGGTCGTGGCGTCAGTCGGTCGCGATCACCGGTTCGGCGGGCGTCGTGACGGCGCCGCGTTCCGAGTCGCCCGCCGCGGCCGACGCGACGGCGGTTCCGATGGAGAAGAGCATCGAGAGCCCGGAGGCGGCGATCGCCGCCACGAGGAGCACCGGCACCAGCTTGCTGCCGTTGCCGGGGTTGCCTTCGAGCAGGCCGTGCTCGAGCCCTCCGTCGGGGTGGAGTTCGCCGGGGGAGAATGAGGTGTTGTGCTGGGCCACGGCGCAGACTCCGGGACGGTCGTTCGCGGGTCCCCGCCGCCGCCCCGCGGGCGGCCTTGCGATGGATCCCTCAGCCAGACCGTCAGATACGACCCCGCCGCTGCCAACCGAGCAAGCATGGAAATCAGGGTCGGGGCTGCCGGCGTTGCGGGCTGGTGCGATCAGGCCGCCCGTGCCGATGAATCCGCACCGACGCCGTGTGCGGGCGGAAATCCGACCCCGGCGTCCGAGAATCCGGCCGCGGGGGGGTACGATGCCCGGAGAGGAGAGCGGATGGACGCGTTTGTGATCGAGGGCGGACGCCGGCTCAGCGGGCGGATCCGGGTGCACGGCTCCAAGAACTCGGCCCTGCCCATCATGGCCGCCGTGCTGCTCACCGACCAGCCGGTGACGCTGCGCGACGTGCCCGACCTCTCCGACATCCGCAACATGGTCCGCCTGCTGGGCGAGCTGGGCGTGATGATCGCCCGCGAGACCGACACCCAGGGCCGCCCCATCTTCGCCCTGCACGCCATCGACCCCACCCCCAGCCACGCCCGCTACGACATCGTGCGCACGATGCGGGCGAGCATCTGCGTGCTCGGACCGCTGCTGACCCGGCGCGGCCGGGCGCGGGTCTCGCTGCCGGGCGGCTGCGCCATCGGCCAGCGTCCCGTCGACCTGCACATCCGCGGGCTCGAAGCGCTGGGCGCGCGGATCACGCTGGAAGGGGGCGACATCGTCGCCGAAGCCCCGGGCGGACGCCTGCGCGGCGCCACCATGTTCCTGGGCGGGCCCAACGGATCGACCGTGCTGGGCACGGCCAACGTCATGTCCGCCGCCACCCTGGCCCGGGGCACCACCGTCATCGAGTGCGCGGCGTGCGAACCCGAGATTGTCGATCTGGCAACCATGCTCAACGCGATGGGCGCGCGCATCGAGGGCGCCGGATCGCCGCGCATCACCGTCCGCGGCGTCGAGTCGCTCGGGGGCGTCGACCACGCCGTGATCCCCGACCGCATCGAGGCCGGCACGTTCATGTGCGCCGCCGCGATCACCCACGGCGACCTGACGCTGCACAACTGCCCCCTGGACGCCATGATGGCCGCCACCGACGTGCTCGCCCAGGTCGGCGTGTCCGTCGAGGCCATCGGGTCGGGCGACGATCCGATGCGGCGCGTCTGCCGCGTCTCGCGGCCGGGCGCCGGGCCCATGGGGCCCGTGCAGATCACCACGCAGCCCCACCCGGGCTTCCCCACCGACCTGCAGGCGCAGTTCATGGCGATGCTGTGCCTGGCACGGGGCGACAGCGTCATCACCGAGAAGATCTTCCCCGAGCGCTTCCTGCACGTCGCCGAGCTGCAGCGGATGGGGGCCGAGCTGGTCCGCCAGGGCTCGACGGTGGTCGTCAGCGGCGTGGACCACCTGAACGGAGCGCCGGTCATGGCCTCGGACCTGCGGGCCTCGGCCGGTCTGGTGCTGGCGGCGCTGGCCGCCCGCGGCACCACGACCATCAACCGCGTCTACCACATCGACCGCGGGTACGAGAAGCTCGAGCACCGCCTCGGGCAGGTCGGGGCCTGCATCGAACGTCAGGACGTGCCGGCCGAGCCGGCCTCGGTCGCCTGACGGGCCGACCGGGGCCGGGGGATCAGCACCGCCAGCCCGTCCACGATGCGGTAGCAGCGCCCCGACGCGGTGCGGAGCTCATCGCCGTGGCGTTCCAGAGGCTCGCCCGTCTCCGGGCAGCGCACGACCGCCAGCAGCGCCTCATCGATCGGCGGCTCGGCCCGCACGGACCCGTCCGGCGCGGTCATTCGTCCTCCTCGTGGAAGCCGGCGTCGACCAGGGCGACCAGCTCGTCCAGGCACGCCTGGGCGTCGGCCCCGCTGCAGCGGATCTCGATCCGCGTCCCGCTGGTGGCGGCCAGCATCATCAGCTCCATGATCGATTTGCCGTCGGCCTCGGTGTCGTTGGCGCACACGAGCACATCGCACGCGAACCGCTCCGCCACGGCCACGAAATCGGTCGCGGGACGGGCGTGCAGCCCGTACCGGTTCGAGATCGTCACGCTGGCCGAGCGCGTCTGGGTCAAGTCAGACTCCGGGATGGGCGGGAAACGCCGGCGGTCGGGGCCGCCGCGCATCACCCGCCGAGCTGCTGGTGGTCCGCCTCGTCCAGAAGGGCCGCCACGCCCTCCACGCTGGAGGACTGACGGAGGAAGCGGCGGAACGTGTCCTTGGAAAGATTCTTGAAGATCGTCTCCATGGCCTGGAGGTGCTCCTCGGGCCGGTCCTCCGGGCTGAGCAGCAGGAACACCGTGTAGACGGGCTGCTTGTCGAGCGCATTGAAATCGATCCCGCCCTGCGAGATCCCGATGGCGGCGCGGATGGCCGTCACCGACCGGTGCTTGACGTGGGGGACGGCCACGCCGCGCCCGAAGCCCGTCGAGCCCTTGCGTTCCCGGTCGAGCAGCTTCTCGATCAGCGCCGGGGCGGACTGCTCGTCGGTGGCGCCGGAAGCGACCAGGGAGGCGACGAGCTCGCGGATCGCCTCGTCGCGGTCCTTGGCCCGCAGCTGCGGCACGATGGCTTCGGTGTGAACGATGTCGGTCAGCTTCATCCGCGTCCCCGTCTCAGCGCTTCTCGAGCTTGAGCTTTTCCTTCAGGTCGTGCAGCTGACGACCCGCCTTGGCGATCACCTCGTCGATGAGCACGTACAGGTCGTGGCCCTCGGCCTTGGCCACGATCTCGGCATGGTTGCGCACGCCCACGAGCAGTTCGGCCAGATAGAGCTCCTTGCCGGCCACCTCGCGGTCCAGGGTGAACCCGCAATGGATCACCTGGTCCGCGTACTTGTCCAGTTTGCTGATCTTCTGCTCGGCGTGGCGCCGGATCGGGTCCGTGATCTCCATGTGACGCCCGACCACCGTGGTCTGCATAAGCCGCTCCTTCCAGGAAACGCCCCGGGGTGCCGCCCCGGCCTGAACACAGTCTAAGCGCGCGGCCCGTCCGGGTCCGGTTCGGCCGCGGGTGCCGCCCCGGGGGGGTCGCCCGGCACCCCGGCCCGGACCTGCGCCACCGCCTCGTCCGCGTCCTTGGCCACGATGGTCCGGGGTCCACCGGACGCCGTCCCCACGAGGGCCGCCGTCTCGGGCGTGAGCACCCCGGCCGTGATCACGAACCGCAACGCCTCCTCCACCGAGACGTCCACCACGATCACCTTCTCCGACCGCACGTTGATCGTAAAACCCGTAAAGGGGGTCGGAGAGGTCGGGATGAACACCGAGGAGACCCGTCCCCCCGCCGGAAGGTCGATCGCCCGGAGCGAATCGCCGGTCAGGAAGCCCAGCGTCCAGATCCCCTCCGACGGGTATTCGACCAGCACCACCTTCGAGAAGGCCATCTTCTTCTCACCCATCACCAGGTCGACCACCTGCTTGACGTGCGGGTAGACCTGCTTGAAGCCCGGGATGGCCGCGATCAGGCGTTCGACGCGGTGGTAGAGCGAGCGGCCGAAGAAGTTGCTCAGCAGCAGGCCCGCCAGGTAGATCAGCAGGATGGCCACGAAGAAACCGGTCAGGTTGAGCCACCAGTTGTCGCTCCAGTACCTCCGCAGCCACTCGCGGCGCAGCTCACGGACCACGACCGCGTCGGGGGTGTTGGGGCGGAACCGGTCCGAGGCCTTCGCCAGGCGGATCTCTTCCTCGGAGATGGTGTACCACTCCGGCGTCGATTCGGGCCTGAAAATCTGCGGCACGGTCCAGATGACCGCCATCCGCGTGGCGCGGTTGATCGGCTCGGCCACGTTCGTGTAGACGAAGCTGAACGCCTGCCAGAGGATCCACAGCGTGACGATCGTGGGGAGCAGGATCGCGAGCCCACGTCCGAAAAAACGCTTGAAATCCCCCATGAACGAGTCGGCCATCCCGGCAACTCCAGTCGATCGGCGTGCGGCGCCGGCGGGATCCGTCCCGTCCGGCGATCATTCTACGGACCCCGCCCACGCTGGGACGAAACAGGCATATGGTCCCGCCCACCCCCCACAGGCCGGGATCCCGGCGAGGAGGACGCATGCGGGTACTGGTCACCGGAGGAGCGGGCTACATCGGGTCCCACGCCTGCCAGCGCCTGCTGGCCGACGGGCACACCGTCGTCGCGCTCGACTCGCTGTACCGCGGCCACCGCGCCCCCACGGACCTGCTGCGGGCCCGCCACCCCGACCGGTTCACCTTCGTTCACGCCGACCTCGGCGACGGCCCGGCCGTCCGCGCCGCCGTGGACCAGCACGACCTGGACACCGTCATGCATTTCGGGGCCGTCGCGTACGTGGGCGAGTCCGTCGAGAGCCCGCTCTGGTACTACCGCAACAACATCAGCGCCGCGGTCTCCATGCTCGAGGCGCTCGACGCCGCCCGCGACGGACGCGGCGTCGAACGCTTCATCTTCTCCTCCTCCTGCGCCACCTACGGCGACCCGCCCGAAGGCATGATCCCCGTCCCCGAGCACTGCCCCCAGAACCCCACCTCGCCCTACGGGCGCACCAAGCTGCATCTCGAGCACATCCTGCTCGACTACGCCCGGCGCCGGCTGGACACCGGCAACCCGCTGGCCCTGACCATGCTCCGCTACTTCAACGTCGCCGGCTCCGACCGCACCGGCCTGCTGGGCGAGGACCACACGCCCGAGACGCACCTGATCCCGGTGGCGATCCAGGCCGCCCAGGGCAAGCGGGCGAGCATGTCGATCTTCGGAACCGACTACCCCACCCCCGACGGCACCTGCGTGCGCGACTACGTCCACGTGGAGGACCTGATCGACGCCCACGTGCGCGCGGCCGAGCGCGTCAGGCCCGGGCGGGCCGAAGCGTTCAACGTCGGCATCGGCGCGGGCTACTCCGTCCGCCAGATCCTCGACTCGGTCCGACGCGTCAGCGGCCGGGACTTCGCCGTCGTCGAGTCGGGCCGACGGGCGGGCGATGCCATCGCCCTGTACAACGACCCGGCGAAGATCCGCCGCGAACTGGGGTGGGAGGCGCAGATCACCGACATCGACGAGATCGTCGGCACCGCGTGGCGCTGGATGAACGCCCACCCCGACGGCTACCCGAAATGACAACGCGGGCGGCGCGGACCAGAGGTCCCTCGCCGCCCGCGGGATTCCCGACCCACCCGGCGCTGTCTTACGGGCAGGGAGCCTGGAACGCGTCCAGGTACGCCTGAACGTCGTGGAAGTCGATGTCGCCGTCCTCGTCCCGGTCGGCCGCCGCCGAGCCGGCGTTGAACAGGGCCAGGAACGCGCGGATGTCGAAGAAGTTGACGCCCGCCGCCAGGTCCAGGTCCGCCGGGCACACGCCCACGGCGGCCGGTCCGCCCAGCGCGATCACGCGGTTCTCACCGCCGCCCGGATAATCCAGCACGCCCACGAAACCGCCCAGCGCGGTCTGCACATACTCGCTCAGCGCGCGGTCGTACGGCACGCCCAGCCGGGTGAAGGCCGCCCCGCGGAACGGGTACTGGTCGCCGCCGCGGGCCAGGAAGTCCACGGTGGCGATGCTCACGTCGCGCGCCCCGGCAGCGAGCGCCCCGTCGGACACGAGCACCGTGCCGTCGTCGAGCACCACCTCGCGGACGCGCTCGCCCGGGGTCAGCACATTGCCCGAAGAGTCCAGCGTCTGGGCGGTCCGCGACAGATCGATCCGCATGCGGAAGCCCGCCACCTGCGCGTAGCGGCCGCTGGTGCCGGCGATCTGCGAAACGGCGTTCTCCAGGATCTCCTTGAACTGCGGGGCGGGGACCGAGGGGACGACGGAGACGAAGTTGCCGAACGGCAGGATGCCGAAGTTGACCAGCTCGGAGACCTGCCCGGCCGGGATGATCGAGTCGTTGCGGATGCCCCCGCCGTTGGACAGGGCCACGTCCACCGGCCCCAGCCCGAAGGCCGCCGCGCGGTCGTTGGCCACCCACAGGAAGGCGTCGGCGATCAGGTTGCCCAGGTTCGTCTCGACGCGCCGGATGTTGGGCCGCTGGCCGTCCAGGCCCACGCCGGTCGCGTAGACGATGTTCTGGGCCTGCGCGTCGAGCGCGGCGATGACCGGGTCGACCACCTGGGCCTGCACCGCGGGGTCGGGCTGCACGGCGTCGGGCTGGTTCCCGCCCGCCACGCGCACCACGCCGGACTCGGTGCCGATCTCCACCAGATTGCCGGCCGCGTCGAAGCCCAGCGCCAGTCGTCCGACGTACCTGTAGTCGCCGGGCGTGACCACCACGGGCACGGACACGCCGTCGAGCGAGGTCGACACCGCCGGGTACGGGCCCACCGGCGAGTCGCCGGGGATCAGCAGATCGCCGGGGTTGGCCAGCAGCTCGTCGCCGCCGCCGGCGATGATCGCGTCGATCCCGGTCAGCTGGCCGGCCAGCGCGATCTCCTCGCCGATGCCCTGCAGGTGGCTGGTCAGGATGATGATTCCCACGCCCTGCGCCGTCAGCAGGTCGATCTCGGCCTGCACGGACGCGGCCACGTCGTTGATGATCGTGTTGCGCGGCGAAGACACGAACGGGAGCGTCGGGGTCGTCGCGCCGATGATGCCCACCTGCCGTCCGTCGACCGTCAGCACCGTGCTCCGCGCCACGCGGCCGGCGTTGACCAGGCTCTGCACGCCGGGCTCGTTGCTGAAGTCCAGGTTCGACGACACGAACACGGGGCCGTCGATGAACCCGGTCAGGAAGTCCGCCAGCACGTCGGGGCCGAAGTCGAACTCGTGATTGCCGATCGCCGCGGCGTCGTAGCCGATCAGCTCCAGCGCCAGTGTGTCGAAGAACGGCACGCCGTTGTTGAGCGACGCGTTGAACTCCGGTCCGGCCAGGAAGTTGTCGCCCGCCGAGATGAGCAGCGAGCCGCCGGCCGGGGCCGTGCGGGCCTGCGCCCGCAGGTTGGCCACCACGGTGGCGAACCGCGCCGCGCCGCCGAAGTCCTCCAGGCCCGAGCCCGCGTCGATCAGCTGCGACTCGCCGTCGTTGTTGTGCAGCACGGTCAGCCAGAACTCGGCCTGTGGCCCCCCCGCCGCGGCGGGCGCCGCCATGAGCCCCGCCGCCAGAAACATCGTGATTGCGCGCATCGTGCTCTCTCCTTCGTCCGGCGGCCCGTGCCACGGCTCCCCGCCGCGCACACGCCCGGCGACACGGGACCCCGTCGGGCCGGCGCACCTCCGCCGGAACCGCAGAAACTAGCGGCACACCGGCCCGGCACGCGTCAAGATCGCAACAAGAACGCAAGAAGACGGCGCAAAGCCGCAGCGCGGCACGCCGTGATCGTCCCGCCGCATGCCGCACCGACTGGCCCCCCTTTCCGGGGTCGGCGTGCCGATCGGCCGATCCGAGAGCCGCCGGACGAAACCCGCATCCGCGCGCCGGCCGAGGCCGAACCCCCATGAGTTCATCGATCACCACCGAAGGAGAACCGCATGTCCGACGCCGACCATACCCGGACCTGGCCCGACCTGGCGATCGGCCTGTACGACCGTCTGACCGGACGCAACGCCGAGATCACCTACGAGTTCGACAACCTGAAGGTCGCGGTGCCTTCGGGAACCGGACCTTCGGCCGAGCACGCCCGCTGGGAACTCAGCGGGACGATGCGGGTCCGCACCCGCGACACCGCAGCGGACCCGCGGTGATCACGCCGGAGTTCAGCGGCACGATCGTCGTCACATCGCCGCGGGCCCGGGCGGAGATCGTCGGCCTCCGCTCCGTTCTGGACATCCGCTTCGCCACGCTGCGTGATCTGCTCGCGTTCCGCGCAGACGCGGCCGCCACCGCGACACTGCTCCGGCGGCTGCCCGAAGGCATGCAGGTCCGGATCGAGGTCCGCGGTCGTGAGATCGGCCGGCTGGGCGCGGCCCCGGCGGGCCGATGGTCGGCCTCCGGCATCGCCGCTCGGCTCTCCGGGTGGCCCGTGATCGGCATCCGCCCGCTCTGGTGGCTGGGACGCTGAATCTTGAGTGAACCACACACCGACCCCGAACATGACGCCCGCGGCGGCCGCGGGGCGCCCGTGTTTGTCACGGGCGCCACCGGCTATGTCGGCGGCCGCCTGGTGCCCCGGCTGCTCGACGCCGGATTTGGTGTCCGCTGCTACGCCCGGTCGCCCCGCAAGCTGGATCTGCGGCCATGGTCCGTCGATCCGCGGGTGCGGATCGTGGCCGGCGATCTCGCCGACGAGGCCGGCACCGCCGAGGCCATGCGCGGCTGCCGCGCAGCGTACTACCTGGTGCACTCCATGGACAGCGCGGGCGGGCATGACTTCGTGCGGCGCGACCGCGAGCTGGCCGAACGCTTCGCCCGGGCCGCGCAGGCGTCCGGCATCGAGCGCATCATCTACCTCGGCGGCCTCGGCGAGCCGGGCCCGACGCTTTCCAGGCACCTGGCCTCCCGGCGCGAGGTCGAGACCGCCCTGGCCACCACCGGCATCCCCGTCACCGTGCTCCGCGCCGCCATCATCATCGGCTCGGGCTCGGTCTCGTTCGAGATCCTCCGCTATCTGACCGAGCGTCTGCCCGTGATGACCACCCCGCGCTGGGTGCGCACCGAGTGCCAGCCCGTCGCCATCCGGGATGTGCTCACCGACCTGATCGCGTGCCTGGACAGACCCGGGACCGCCGGCAGAACCATCGAGATCGGCGGCCCCGACGTGCTGCCCTACTCCGAGCTCATGCAGATCACCGCCGAAGAACTCGGCCTGCGCCGGCGGGTCATCATCCCGCTGCCCGTGCTCACGCCCAAGCTCAGCTCGCTGTGGATCGGCCTGGTCACGCCCGTCACCCCCGCCATCGCCCGCCCGCTCGCCGAAGGCCTGCGCAACCGCGTCGTGGTCACCACCGACGCCATGGACACCCTGCTGCCCCGCCGGCGTCTCGGCGCCCGCGAGGCGATCCGCCTCGCGCTGCGGCGCGTCAGCGCCAACGAGATCGAGACCGTCTGGTCCTCCGCCGGCGTCGTGCCGGGCGATCCCGACTGGGCCGGCGGCACGAGCTACGTGGACGAACGCACCATCGCCATCGAAGCGGCGCCCGCCGCGGTCTACGGGGCCGTCTGCCGCATCGGCGGCGGACACGGCTGGTACGCCGCCCAGTGGCTCTGGAAAGTCCGCGGCTGGATGGACAAGGCCGTCGGCGGCCCCGGCCTGCGCCGCGGGCGACGCCACCCCGAGCAGGTCGCCTTCGGCGAAGCCCTGGACTTCTGGCGCGTCGTCGGCGTCGAACGCGACCGCCTGCTCGCCCTCCGCGCCGAGATGAAGCTGCCGGGTGAAGCGATGCTCACCTTCCGCATCCACCCCGACGAAGCCTCGGCCGAGCGCTGCACGCTGACCATGACCGCCCGCTTCCGCCCCAAGGGCCTGCTGGGCATCCTGTACTGGTACAGCGTGCTGCCCTTCCACAACATCGTCTTCCGCGGCATGCTCGGCGGGATCCGAAAGGGCTCCGAGCAGCCGCCCGCGCGCCCGGCGACGACGGCACGCGACGCATCTTCGCCACCGGTCAGCGATCGATAGGTCCGCGGAACCACCCGCGTACCATCCACCGCATGGGCAGCCCCACCACCCACCTGCTGGAACCAGAACTCAAGGCGCTCATCGCCCAGCGGGCCTTCCGACAGGTCCGTGACGCCCTCTCGACCCTCGAACCGGCCGACATCGCCGACCTGGTCGACACGCTCGAGCCCGACGAGGCCGTTATCGCCTTCCGCGTGCTGCCCCGCCAGCTCGCGGCCGACGCGTTCGCGGAACTCTCGACCGAGTCCCAGGAGCACCTGCTCGAGGAACTCGGCGACGAGCGGGCCGCCCGCCTGGTCGAGTCCATGGACCCCGACGACCGGGCCGCCGTGCTCGACGAGCTGCCCGTGGAGGTCTCCGGCCAGCTCATCGCCCGCTTCAGCCCCCAGAACAGACGCGTGACGCAGGCCATCCTCGGCTATGACGCCGAGTCCGTCGGGCGCATCATGACGCCCGACTATGTCCGAATCCGTCCGGACTGGACGGTGGCCCACGCGCTGGACCACATCCGCCGCTACGGGCACGACGCCGAAACCATCCACTGGATCTACGTCGTCGACCGGGAAGGCGAACTGCTCGACGACATCCACATCCGCCGGCTCCTGCTCTCCGATCCCCAGACGCCCATCACCGACCTGATGGACAACGAGTTCGTCAGCCTCCGCGCGGACGAGGACCGGGAGGAGGCCGTCCGCAAGATGTCCCGCTACGACCGGACCGCGCTGCCGGTCATCGACTCGCTGGGCCTGCTCGTGGGCATCGTCACCGTGGACGACGTGGCCGACGTGGCCGAGGAGGAGTTCACCGAGGACGTCCACAAGCTCGGCGGCCTCGAGGCGCTCGACCTGCCCTATTCCGAGACCTCCGTCGCCAGCATGTTCCGCAAGCGCGGCGGCTGGCTGGCCGGGCTGTTCGTCATGCAGATCCTCACCATCGGCGTGATGAGCACCTTCGAGGATCAGCTCAACGCGGCGGTGGTGCTGGCCGTGTTCGTGCCGCTGATCATCGCCTCGGGCGGCAACACCGGCACCCAGGCCGCCTCGCTGCTGGTCCGCGCCATCGCCGTCGAGGAGGTCCGCCTGGCCGACTGGTGGCGGATCTGCCGCAAGGAACTGATCACCGGCACCCTGCTCGGCGCCATGCTCGGCACGCTCGGCGTGGCCACCGTCATGCTGCTCACCGCCGTCGGATTCGTCGACACGCCCCACGCCTGGCCGCTGGCCTTCACCGTCGGCGGGGCGGTCCAGGCCATCGTGCTCTGGGGCACGCTGACCGGGTCCATGCTGCCCCTGATCATGCAGCGCCTCGGCCTGGATCCGGCCGCGTCCTCCGCCCCCCTCGTCGCGACCATCATGGACGTTTCGGGGCTGACCATCTACTTCGCCTTCGCCATCCTGCTGCTCCGCGGCACGCTGCTGTAGCCCGCGGGTTCATTCCGACGCGGCCCCCGCCGTCGCTCCCACGGTCGCTCGGATCCAACCGGCGATCAGCCCCATGGTGGCTTCATCAAAGGTCGTCTCGATCGCGCCGTACTCACCCAGCGCGCCCGTCTTGGCCGGCTGGAACAGGTGGTTCAGCCCGACCAGCCGCACGATCGTCGCCGACGGGCACGGCCCCTCCGCCAGCGCCGCCTCGATCGCGCCGAGGTTCTCCGCCGCGGGCACCTGCGTGTCCAATGTCCCGTTGAGCGCCAGGACCGGCACGCTCACGCGACGCAGCGCCGCCGCCGGATCCACCGTCAGGAAGTTTCTGAACCATGCGCCGGTGAACTGAGGCAGAAGCTGGTCCGCCATCCGCTCCCGCCCCGATTCCTGCCGCAGGTGCGACATCTCGTGGTCCACCAGCGCCCGCAGCAGCGGTCGCACGACCTCGACCGGCTCGCCCGCACCCACCGCGTCGAAGATGGCCGCGCGGATCCGCGTGCTCTCCGCGATCCAGTCCTCCGCCTGCCCGCCGTTGCGGAACATCGACGCGGACTGAAAGAGCAGGATGTCGCGCCCCGACTGCCCCATGCCCGCGAGGATCACGACGAACGCCGTCTCCGGGTGGTCCGCCGCCACCAGCGGCGCCACCGCCCCGCCCTCCGAGTGCCCCATCACCCCCACGCGCGCGTCATCGACCAGCGGGTGCGCCCGCAGCGCGGCCGCCGCCGCCGCCGCATCGATCGCAAAGCCCGGGATCGTGCCCTCCGCGAAGTTGCCGGTCGATTCACCCACCCCCCGGTCGTCGTAACGCAGCACCGCGATGCCCGCCCGCGTCATCCGGTCCGCCAGCACCAGGAACGGCCGGTGCCCCATCAGCTCGCTGTCCCGGTTCTGCGGCCCCGACCCCGAGATCAACACGACCCCCGGGTACGGCCCCTCGCCCCAGCGTGCCGCGTCCGGCAGCGTGATGGTGCCCGCCAGCGTGTGCGTCGGTTCGCCGGCGCCCACCGGCACCTTGACGTCCTCCGACCGGTAGGGCACCTCCGCCCCCGGCTCCTGCGGCCGGACAGGCTGGGCGAGCACCGGAGCGGCCAGAACCGCGACCGCAATCAACGAGTGATGGACCATGCGTGACTCCTCCGCCCATGTTGTACCAGATTCCGCCCGCCCCATTTCATCCGGGACATGAAAAGCCCCGGGACGAACCCGGGGCCTTGGAGAAAAGCGCTGGATGCTCGTGTTCAGGCCGGCTCGGCCGCCAGGTTCCGCACCGACGCCTCGCGACGCACGCGCCTCGACGCCGCTTCGGCCTGCTCGCGGGCGACCGTCTCGGCCTCGAGGAAGTCCTCGCCGAAGCGGAACAGCCGGAAGGAGTTGCCGATCACGAACACGTCGGGCAGGAAGTGCAGCAGGGCCGCGGCGCCCACGCCCAGGCTCGCGCCGCCCACCTCGATGAACACGCCCGACGCCGCCAGGCCCAGGCCCACGATGGCCATGAGCACCGACACCGCGATGTTCTGGCCCACGATCATCTTGGTCCGCCGCGCCAGTTCGATCAGGAAGGGAAGGCGGTTGAGTTCGTCGGTCATCAGGGCCACGCCGGCGGAGTTGGCCGCGATGTCCGAGCCCGACAGGCCCATGGCCACGCCGACGTCGGCCTCGGCCAGCGCCGGGCCGTCGTTGATGCCGTCGCCGACCATCATCACGCGGTAGCCGTCGGCGTTGAGCTGCTTGACCAGCTCGTGCTTTTCCTCGGGCAGGCACTCGGCCTCGACCATGTCCACGCCGGTCGCCAGGCCCACCCGCTTGCCCACGCTCAGGCGGTCGCCGGTGAAGATCGCCACGCTGCGCACGCCGATCTCCCGCAGACGCTCGACCACGGCCTTGCCGTTGGGGCGGACCTTGTCCTCCAGACCGACCGCGCCGAGATAGCGCCCGTCCTTGACCACGTGCACGCCCGACATGCCCTCGATCCGGGCTTCGACGCCGGCCACCTGCGACGCCGCCGCGGGGAGCTGGGACTTGATCCAGTTGCCGCGGCCGGCGATGAGCGATCCGACCGAGGTGCGGGCCTTGACGCCCGCGCCGTGGACTTCCTCGTACTCGCCCTGGTTGTCCACGGCGATGCGGGCCTGTTGGGCCGTACGCAGGATGGACAGCGCCAGCGGGTGGTTGGACCGCGCCTCGGCCGCCGCCGCCGCCTTGAGCAGTTCGGCGCCCTCCACGCCCTCGGCCGGGGCCAGGCGCGAGACCTCGAAGCGTCCGGTGGTCAGCGTGCCGGTCTTGTCCATCACCACCGCGTCAACGGTGGCCGCCGACTCGAGGAACTCGGTCCTCTTGACCATCACGCCCAGCCGGGCCGCCGCGGCGAACGCCGCGACCATCGCCGACGGGCTCGAGAGCAGCAGCGCCGTCGGGCAGGTCACCACCAGCACCGTCACCGCCTTGAGGGCGGCGGTGTCGCGGATGGCCGCGTCCGGCGAGCGGGCGTTGAAGAAGAACACGATCGCCGCCACCGCGATGGCCACGGGCACGTAGAACTTGGCCACCTGCTCGATGAGGAGCTGCCGCGGCGTGCGGGTGCTCTCCGCCTCGCGGATCAGGTTGGACACCTTGCCGATGGTCGTGTCCGCGCCGGCCGCCGTGACCTGGATATCAACCGCGCCGGTCAGGTTGGTCGTGCCGGCGTACACGTCGCTGCCCTGCTGCACTTCGACCGGCATCGCCTCGCCGGTCAGCGAGGCCTGGTTGACGCTCGACTGGCCCGTCAGCACCCGGCCGTCCACGGGCAGGTTCTCGCCGGGGCGAACGCGGACCGTCATGCCGACCGCCACCTGGGCCACCGGCACGGTCCGTTCCATGCCGTTCTCGACGATCCGCGCCTCGGTCGGGGTCAGCTTGACCAGCTGCTCGATCGCCCGCTGGGCGCCCGACGCCGTCCGCCGCACGATCTGGTCCGCCACCAGCAGGATGAAGGCCAAGAACGCCGCGGTCCCGTAGTTGCCCACCGCCATGGCCGCGAGAATCGCCAGCGCCGCCAGTGAACTCGACGAGACCCGCTTGTCCATCACCTCGCGGAACGCCGCCAGGAACAGGTGGCTGCCCAGCAGCAGCGCCGCGATAGCCGCCGGCAGCGCGGCCACCAGCGGGTTGGTGATGCCCGCCTGGTCGGCGATCAACGCCACCAGCGCCAGCACGCCGCCGATCATGTAGAACCCCAGATACCGCTCGATGTTCACATCATGATGCGAGCAGCAGTCCACCCCGCTGTGGGTGTGCGTGTGGTCGTGGGCGGGGGGGTGGGCGTGGTCGTGCGAATGGGCGGCATGGGCCATCGGCGGAAACCTCGTCGCGCGGTCGCGCGGCTGCCCGGGTTCGGACCCGGAAGATCACGATCGACGCCCGGCGCGTGAGCCCGGGCGGGGCGGGGACAACCATAGGGAACGACCGGCCCGTCGGACGGCGTCGCCCGCCGCCGGGCCCTGCCGCTACCCTTACGGGTCCGGCGCCGTCCCGGTTCGACGCCCCCGCCCCCCCGGAGGCCACCGTGCCCGATCCCACCCCGATCGATCCCCACCCCGCGTCCCCGCCCCGCGTGGCCATCCTCGGAG
>CAYNRF010000059.1:0-17313 GCA_964399525.1 uncultured Phycisphaeraceae bacterium
CACCGCCTCGGGCCGCCGCGCGGGCGCGCCGCGACCGCACCCCGCTCGGCGCGTTGATCCGCACGTTGCACGCCGCGGAATCTCCGGTCGGAGAAGGTGCCGCCCTGGCCGCCATCGAATCGCTGCGCCCGCCCATCGAGCGCTCGGCCTCGGCCCTGGGGGTGATCATCGCGGCGGCGCCGCTGCTGGGCATCCTCGGCACGGTCACCGGGATCATCCAGAGCTTCGATCTGCTCGGCAACGCCCAGTCGGTGACCGACCCGGTCGGCGTGGCGGGGGGGATCGCCGAAGCGCTCTACACCACCGCGTTCGGACTGACCATCGCGCTGATCTCGGTGTTTCCCCACGCCTTCTTCCGGGCCCGATCGGAGCGGATGCTCTCGCGGCTGGAATCGCTGGCGGGGGCCGTGGTCGGCCGCCGCTGATCAGCGCCCGGCGTCCTGCTCGACCACGAGCCCGAAGATCTCCTCGGGCGTCTGGGCCGCGTAGATCTTCTCGCGGAATGCCTCGCTGGACATCAGCCGGCTGACCCGCGCCAGGGCCTGAATGTGGTCGCTCGTGCGGTCCGGCGGCGAAGCCAGCAGCACCACGAGCCGCACCGGCTGGTTGTCGATCGCCTCAAAGTCCAGCGGGTCGGCGGGCTTGCCGATCGCCATCGCCAGTCCCTTCATGCCCGCGTTCTTGCCGTGGGGGATGGCCAGGCCGTGGCCGATGCCGGTCGTCCGCGTCTGCTCGCGGGTCCAGACGGCCTCCTGCAGGCCCTGCGGATCGCTGACCTTGCCCGCCTCCGCCAGGACCCCGACCAGTTCCGCGATGACCGCCTGCTTCTCGGTGCCCACCAGCGGCGACCGGACACACTCGACGGTAAGGATCTCGCTCAGCTGCATCAGCACCGCCCTGCGAACGAAACGATCGCCCCGGTGGAGCCACACGCCCGGACCCGGGTGGCAATGGTACCCCTCCCCCCCCCTCGCCGCCCCCCGCCCCCCGCTCCCCCCACCCGCCAGGCCCGTCCGACCCCCGGGTCCCGCCGGGGCCGACGGGCCGGTGTCAGGAAGCAGCCGCGTTCGGCGCCCGCATCTCGGCGGCATATGACCCGTCCCGGTACGCCGACTCCGGCCCACCGGGCTCGCCCGCGGGCAGGACCGAACGCTCGCGCTCCACGACCAGCCCCAACTCCCGAGCCGCCCAGGCCGCCTGCTCGGTGTTTTCCTCCCGCTCGAGGCTGCAGGTCGAGTAGACCACCCGCCCGCCGGGGCGCACCATGCCCGCCGCGGTCCGCAGGATGCTCCGCTGGGTCTCGATCATGCGACGCAACGCGTCGCCCCGGACGCGATAGCGGGCTTCGGTCCGCCGGGCCAGCACGCCGGAGTTCGAGCAGGGCACGTCGGTGAGCACCAGGTCCGCCCAGCCCCGGCCCCGTTCGGCCAGCCGGTCCGCTTCGATGACCTCGACCCGCGGATCGTGCCTGAAGGCGAGTCGCAGCGACTCGAGGCGGTCGGCGTCGACCTCGGCCGCGACGACGCGAGCGTCGGGGAACACCCGCAGCAACTGGCGTGTCTTGGTGCCGCGTCCCGCGCACAGGTCGACAACAACGGACTCGCCCTCGGGGGCCAGCGCGGCGACGACCTCCGACGCGGCCGCGTCCTGCACCCAGATGCCCGGATGCTCCTTCAGCGCGCGGCCGAGTTCGGAACGCTCGCCCGCGTAGACGGCGTGCTGCGGGGCATCGTGCGGCGCGAACCGCGGGTCGTGCAGGACGTCCGGGCGGTCACCCACGAAGCAGACGGTGGGGGGGTGGATGAGGGTGTGCCGGGCCAGCGTGCCCAGGTCCGCGCTCAGATGCTCCCACGACCGCAGCAGGGAGCCCGGCAGCGAGCAGGCGATCACGAGTCGATAGAACGGATCCGCCGGCAGGCGGACATTGACCAGCGTCATGGCGCCGCCCTCCGAGAGGGGGATGGCGTCGTCGCCTCCGTCCCACTCGTCGATGAGTTCGCCGCGGGCATCGACGACGCGTCGCAGGATGGCGTTGACCATGCCGCCCGCCTTCGGCCGGATGCGGCGCTTGGCCCACTCGACGGTCTCGTCGATGGCCGCGTGGTCCGGGATGCGGTCGAACAGCAGCAGCTGCGCCGCCCCGCCGAGCAGGGCCGCCTGCATGCGCGGCTCCAGGTCGCGCACGTCCCGACCGCCGGACGCCTCGATCAGGTAGGAAAGCGTGATCCAGCGCCGGACCGTGGCGTCGACGATGGCGTGGGCGAGCGCGGCGTCCCGCGGGTCCATGCCCTCGGTCTCCGGCTCCAGCGGGGCGATGTCCGGCATGTGCTCGGCGTGGCGGGCCAGGATGCGCAGGGCCGCGTCCCGGGCGTTGGCGGCCCGGGCGGGCATGGGGGCGTGGGTCCGTTGGCTCCGGTCGGCGCGCATCCCCTACGGTACGCCGTCCAAGAGCCGACCATGACCGACCTCTCCGCTTCAACCGTGGCCCGCTCCGAGCGGGTGCAGCGCCCCGCCCGCCCGGCCCCCTCCCGCCGGCGTGGGATCCTCGCCGGGCTGCGGATCCGCAAGAAGCTGATCGTGCTGCACACGTCCTTCTCCCTGGCGCTGGCCGTCCTGCTGCTCGTGGCGCTGCGCCCGGCCCTGACCAAGGTGATCGTGCAGGGCGAGCAGGCGCAGGCGATGGTCGCACTGGACCTGATGCGGGCCGAGCAGAACGTCCGCACCCTGACCATCCCCGCCGAGAACGCCGAGGCCGCGGGCCGGGTGACCGCCCTGGTGGGCGACCCCCGTTCGATCGGCCTGACCGAGTCGCAGGTCACCCGTCTGCGTGAGACGGGCGGTCCGGTTCCCCTGGCGGGCACCCGCGACGGGGCGGGCGTGGCGGTCCTGCTGCAAGGGGAGACGGCGGCCGTCGTCCGCGCCCGCAACAACGCCACACGCAGCGCGGTCAATCTGGTGTACGCGCTGCTGATCGTCTCGCTGCTCGCCGGGTACGCCTTCGTGGCCGGGGCGCTCGAGGCGCTGGTGCTCCCGCGTCACGTGTATTCGCCCATCCGCGCCATGCTCGACGCCGACGACGCCGTGCGTCGCGGCGACCGCCAGGCCGAGCTGATCCCCGATCCGCTGATCCCGGCCGACGAGCTCGGGGAGATCATGCGTTCCCGCAACGAATCGGTCTCGGCCCTCCGCCGCCACGAGCGCGAACTGGCCGAGGCGCTGAGCATGCTCGAGACCACGGCCGTCGACATGCGCAAGAAGAACCACCTGCTCGAAGCGGCCCGGCGCAACCTCGAGGGGGCGGACCGCCTGGCCTCGCTGGGCATGATGTCCGCCGGCATCGCCCACGAGCTCAACACGCCGCTGGCGGTGGTCAAGGGCCTGGTCGACAAGCTCGCCGAGGGTCAGGACCTCTCGACCACCGAGCGGGCCCTGCTCTCGCGGGTCGTGGCCCGGCTCGAAAAGCTCTCGGACGGCCTGCTGGACTTTGCCCGCGTCCGTCCGCCGCGCCTGGTCACCGCCGACCTGCGCACGATCGTCGCCGAGGCATGGACGCTCGTCCGGCTCGACCGGACCCTGGCCGGACCGGGCCTTTCCTTCGACATGGTCAACGCCGTGCCGGCGGGCACGGGCCTGCGTTGCGACGCCGACCGACTGATCCAGGTGTTCGTCAACCTGATCCGCAACGCGGCCGGGGCGATCCGCGACGCCGGCATCAACGCCGGACGGGTCGTGGTTTCGGCCCAGCCGGTGGTCCGCGACGGGGAGGACTGGATCGCGGTCACCGTCGCCGACAACGGCCCGGGCATCGCGCCGGAGGTCATCGGCCGCCTGTTCGAGCCCTTCGCGTCCACCCGGCTCGATGCCCAGGGCACCGGGCTGGGGCTGGCGGTGTCCAAGGGCATCGTGCACGAGCACGGCGGCGTGCTGGTCGCACGCAACTCGTCCGAGGATGAACGGCGCGGGCGGCCGGATCTGGGCGGCGCGGTCTTCGAGATTCTCCTGCCGTCGGACCCGGCCGGCTTGTTCGGCGACATCGTGTAAGATTGTCCCGATGGCCGACCTGCCCGAACCCACCGCCGACGCACCGCCCCTGAACATCGTCACGCTCGACGACGACCCGGACTTCCGCGAATACCTCACCGGCGTGCTGCAGGGCGAGGGGCACGAGGTCCGAGCGGTCGATTCCCCAGACGCGCTCTTCGCGTCCTGCGAAGCCCAGCTGCCCGACATCATCCTGTTGGACATCAAGATGGGCCAGCACACGGGCGAGGGCGTGCTGGAGGAGATCCGCCGCCGCTGGCCACGGCAGTGCGTGATCGTGGTGACGGGCTATCCCACGCTCGACTCGATGCGTCAGACGTTCAAGCAGGACGTGTTCGATTACCTCACCAAGCCCTTCCGCGTCGAGGATCTGCGCCGCGTGATCGCGCAGGCCGCCGAGGCCTTCGGTCTGGGCCAGCGTCCGCAGGACCGCCTCCGGGCCGAGCTGGGCCGGCAGATCAGGCTGGCCCGCACCGAACGCGGCTGGACGCTGCGCGAGCTGTCCACCAGCTCGAACGTGTCCGTCTCCCAGCTCTCCTCGATCGAGCGCGGCACCCACCTGCCCAGCATCGAGTCGCTCGTGGCCGTCGCCACCGCCCTGCGCTGCACCCCCAGCGCCTGGATGGCCGCCGCCGGTTTCTGAACGACGGATCCGCCCCTCCTACGCTTTGCTCCCGTGCCGCAGGACCGACCCGTCATCCTGTTCACCGCGTTCGAGCCCTCGGGCGATGACCACGCGTCCGCCGTCATCGAGGCGCTCAAGGCGGCCCATCCCGACGCGGACATCCGCGCCTGGGGCGGCCCCAAGATGCAGGCCGCCGGGGCGGACCTGGTGGCCCGCACGGGCGACGACGCCGTCATGGGCCTGCCGGGCCTGGCCAAGATCCGCGAGCACAAGCGCATCAACGCCGACATCGCGCGCTGGGTCGCCGAGCATCCCGTGGCCGTCCACGTGCCGGTGGATTCGCCCGCGGCCAACTTCCCGGTCTGCGCCATCACCCGCAAGGCGGGGGCCAAGGTCGTGCATCTGGTGGCGCCCCAGCTGTGGGCGTGGGGCCCGTGGCGGATCAACAAGCTCCGCCGGCTGACCGACCACGTGCTCTGCCTGCTGCCCTTCGAAGAGGACTGGTTCCGCCAGCGCGGGGTGCCGGCGACGTTCATCGGGCATCCGCTGTTCGACCATGCCCCCCAGACGGCGGCCCTGGACGCCATCATCGCCGACTGGCCGGCCGGTCAGCCGCGGGTGGCGCTGATGCCCGGATCGCGTCCGTCGGAGATGCGGGCCAACTTCACGCTGCTGCTGGCCGCCTACAACCGGCTCGCCCGCGAGCACCCCGGGATGGCCGGCATCGTGGCCGCCACCCGCCCCGAGGTCGAGCCCGTGCTCCGTCGCCTTGCCGCGGACGCCCGGCTTGACTGGCCGGAATCCCTGTCCATCCGGTTCGGCGCCACCGACGCCGTGGTGCGGTGGTGCGAGATCGCGCTGGTCGTCTCGGGCACCGTCACCCTCCAGATCGCCCGCCAGCACCGTCCGATGGTCATCGTGTACAAGTCCAACCGCCTGCTCTGGTCGCTGGTCGCCCGGTGGGTGATCCGCACGCCCTTTTTCACCCTGCCCAATCTCGTCGCCGGCCGGGAGATCGTCCCCGAACTCGTTCCGCACTTCGCGGGGGCGGACCCCATCGCGGACCGGGCGGTCGAGCTGCTCGAGAGCCCGGACGCGGCCGCGGCCCAGCGTCGGGAGCTGGCCGCGATCTCCGACAAGTTCCGGGGGCACACCGCCGCCACCGAGGCCGCGGCCGTGATCGCGCGGCACGCCGGGCTCACCGAGGCGGCCTCACCCGGCCGCGACGGGCGGGAGGCCGGGTCGCCCGGGCCCGCGTCCGAGCCTCACCCCCCGGCCCGCAACGGGTAGAGACCGACCCCGCACCACGCGTTGCCGACCCGATCGTCGATCGCAACGCCGCCGATCTCGGGGTTGCCCACGGGCAGCTCGGCGTCGAGCAGGCGGTGGGCCGCGGCGTGCAGGTCGTGCGCGGCCACGGCGTCCGACTCGCAGAACAGCACCACGACGGCCGCCGCCGTCCAGATGGAAGGGTCCCGCGCGAGCTTGACCAGATCCGCCATCGGCCCGCGGACCAGCTGGTCGGCGTACCCGCGGTTGGGCCCGGGCACCCCTTCCACGAAAGCGTGTTGTGCCACCGATTTGACTTCCAGCCAGCAGGCGTCGGCCGGGGCGATCCCGCCGCCGGCCGGGGCGAGTTCGGCGCTCAGACCGGCGAAGAGCGTGGCCTCGCCGGCGAGGAGCAGCGCCTGCTCGGCGGCGGGATCCTCCAGCGCCATGCCCGGCTCCGGCAGGACGACCAGATCGCACCGGGCCCGCGCCGAACGGCGCACCGGGGCGGTGTGCTGGCCGGGGTACACCACCTCCCGAAGAACCCCAAACCCCGCTGCGGACAGGGCTTCCGCGAGCACCGGGTGAAGAGCGAGCTCGTCCAGGGCATCGACGCCGTGCACCGACTGCTCGGACCGCAGCCGGGCGTCGAGCGCGCCGACGCCCTCGACCAGCGCGGTCAGTATCTCGCCCATCCGCCACATCAGGCCCTAACCTCCAGCCGCACCACGCCCGCGGGCATTTGCATTCTTGGCCAAGATCCGCGAAGATCCGCAACAGTACCCGCCCGACCCGGAACGCTCCGTCTCTGGCGTTCCCCGGAGATTCCGTCGCATGGACCGAGTAAACGACTTCGTCAACGGCATCAACAACGTCCTGTTCTCGATGACCACGGTCTATGCGCTGCTGGTGACCGGCTTCGTCTACACCGTCTGGTCGGTCTTCGGCCAGTACCGGGCCCTGACGCACGGCGTCAAGGTCATCCGCGGCGCGTACGACGACAAGAACGACCCGGGCGCGATCAACCACTTCCAGGCGCTCTCGGCGGCCCTGTCCGCGACCGTGGGCCTGGGCAACATCGCCGGCGTCGCGGTGGCGGTGGCGCTGGGCGGGCCCGGCGCCGTCTTCTGGATGTGGGTGATCGGCATCCTGGGCATGGCCCTGAAGATGACCGAGGTGACCCAGTCCATGCTGGCCCGCGACGTCTCCGATCCGGACAACCCGCGGGGCGGCCCGATGTACGTCGTGCAGAAAGGCTTCGCGGCCTGGGGCCTCAAGCCGATCGGCACCGCCCTGGGCGGTCTGTTCGCCGCCACCGTCATCATCTCGGCCATCACCGGCGGCAACATGTTCCAGGCCTGGAACGTCGGCGACGTCACGTTCACCTACTTCCAGGTGCCCCAGGTGGTGACGGGCGTGGTCCTGACGCTGCTGGTCGGGCTGGTCATCATCGGCGGCATCCGGCGGATCGGCGCGTTCGCCGGGCGGGTGGTCCCGCTGATGTGCGGGCTCTACATGCTCGCCGCCTTCGTGGTCCTGGGCATCAACATCGCCGAGGTCCCGGACATGTTCGCCCTGATCTTCCGCTCCGCCTTCTCCACCGCGGAGGCCAGCGGCGCGTTCCTCGGCGGCACCGCGGGCTATGCCGCGATCTGGGGCATCAAGCGCGCCCTGTTCTCTTCCGAGGCCGGCCAGGGCTCCAGCCCGATGGCCCACTCGGCCGCCAAGACCGACGAGCCGGTCCGCGAGGGCGTGGTCGCCGGGCTCGAGCCGTTCATCGACACCATCGTCGTGTGCACCCTGACCGCGCTGGTGATCCTCTCCAGCGGCGCGTACAACCGTGCTCCGGAATCCGTGTTCGCGACCGACGCCGACATGCGGATCGTCCAGGCGTCCGGAGACAACCAGTGGACGATCGAGACAGGCCCGCTCCCGCCGATGTCCGACGAGGCCCGCGCCATCCGGCGCACGCCCGCCGGCGAACCCGGCTGGCGGGCCGGCGAGACGCTGTTCGTCGTCGTCGAGGCCGACCCGAACCCCGACACCGGTCGCGCCCTGCGACGGATCACCGGCACCACGGTGCTGGACAGCGCCACGGGCGCGTGGTCCGTCGAGTGGAACACGCTTGAGAGCACGACACCGCCCGTGTACCGGCTCAACCCCGACGGGTCGGTCGATCTGGGCATCTACGGCGATTACGCCGGGGCGTCCATGACCGCCTACGCCTTTGACCGGACCATCCCGGGGCTGGGCAAGTACCTTGTCACGGTCGCGGCCTGGCTGTTCGCCCTCTCGACCATGATCTCCTGGTCCTACTACGGCGAGCAGGCGGTCCGCTTCATCTTCGGGAACCTCTCCAGGTCGGCCCAGTCCGGCATCGTCTTCGGCTACAAGATGTTCTACTGCCTGTGCATCCTGCTGACCACGGTGCTGGCGATGCCCTACTTCACCAACGCCGCGGGCAACAAGCGGCCCATCCTCGCCACCGACGTCGAACTGGACATGTGGACCACCCTCGGCCTGGGCGTCATGCTGGTGGTCAACATCCCGATCATGCTGCTGTTCGGCTACAAGGCCATGAACGCCTACCACGACTACTTCCGCCGCATGGGGTCCGGAGGCGACGACGCCCACGCGACCCCGCCGATCACCGACGTGGTCGAGGGCAAGGACATCCAGTAACCCTGCGCTCCCCGGGTTTGACAGGATTTTCCCCACACGCCCGCCCTGCGGGCGTGTTTTCTTTCCCCACCTACCATCCTCCCCCATGCCCATCCTCGCCGCCACCAACCTGACCCTCATCCACGGCCACCACACCGTGCTCGATGCCGTCTCTCTGTCCATCGAGCCCCACGACCGAATCGGCATCGTCGGGCGGAACGGGGCCGGCAAGTCGACGCTCATCAAGCTCCTCGCCGGGGTGACCAAGGTCGAGCTGGGCGAGGTCTCGCTGCAGCGCGGGGCCCGGCTCGGCTATCTCGACCAGCACACCACGCTGGACCCGACCGACACCGTCTGGTCGGCCGCCGCCCGGGCCTTCGAGGCCGCCCACGCCATGCAGGCCGAGCTCCACGCGGTCTTCGACAAGATGGCCGACGCCGACGAGGAAGAACTCATGCGTCTGCTCGACGAGCAGGCCCGCCTGGAGGAGGCCATCGAGGCCGCGGGCGGCCTGACCACCGAGCACGAGGTCGCCAAGGTTCTCCACGGCCTCAGTTTCGTCGACGCCCAGTTCGAGCTGCCCGTCTCCGTTCTCTCCGGCGGCCAGCGGGCCCGCCTGGCCCTGGCCCGCCTGCTGCTCGAAGAGCCCGACATCCTGCTGATGGACGAGCCGACCAACCACCTGGACATCGACGGGCGCATCTGGCTGGAGAACTTCCTGGCCGACGAGTTCCGCGGCGCGGTCGTGCTGATCTCGCACGACCGCTACCTGCTCGACCGGGTGGTCGACCGCATCATCGAGGTCGAGCAGGCCCGCCTGATCGACTATCCCGGCAACTACGCCGCCTTCCGGCGCATCCGCGCCGACCGCCATCTGACGCAGAACCGCGCCTGGGAGAAGCAGCAGGCCGAGTTCAGGAAGCAGGAGGCCTACATCCGCCAGTACAAGGCGGGGCAGCGGTCCAAGCAGGCCAAGGGGCGCGAGTCCCGCCTCGACCGCGCCAAGGAGGAGGCCCTCGAACGCCCCATCGAACTGGCCGAACTCCGCGTCACACTGCCCAAGCCCGAGCGGTCGGGCGACGTGGTCGTCTCGGCCCGCGACATCACCAAGTCCTACCCCGGCGACGCCGACCACGACCCCAAGGTGCTCTTCCGCGACCTGTCGGTCAAGATCCAGCGCGGCGAGCGGTGGGGGATCGTCGGCCCCAACGGGGCGGGCAAGACCACGATGGTCCGCTGCATGCTCGGGCAGGTCCCCCTCACCTCGGGCCAGGTCTCGCTGGGCGCCAAGCTCGACATCGGCCACTTCGAGTAGCACCGCCGGATCGAGGACCCGACCCGCACCGTCGCCCAGCACATCCAGGCCCGCGTCAAGGCCAGCACCAACCCGCCCATCCTCATGTCCGAGCAGGAGACGCGCAACCTGGCCGGGGCTTTCCTGTTCTCCGGTGACGATCAGGACAAACGGGTCTCGGTGCTCTCCGGCGGCGAGCTGGCCCGGGCCGACCTGGCGGCGCTCATGGCCTCGTCCAAGAACCTGCTCATCCTCGACGAACCCACCAATCACCTCGACATCCCGGCCGCAGAACGCCTCGAGAGCATCCTCGCCCGCGGCACGAACGACCCCAAGACCGGCGAGACCACCGAGCCGATGTTCCCGGGCACGGTGATCCTGATCTCCCACGACCGCGCCCTGCTCGACGCCGTGTGCGACCACCTGATCGTGCTCGACGCCGCCGGCAACGCCACGGTGTTCGCCGGGACCTACTCGGACTACAAGCAGCACCTCGAACGCGCCGCCAGGCCCGCCGCGACCGGCAAGCCGACCACCGGCAGGCCCGACTCGGCGCCGAAGGCGACCCCCAGGCCCGAAACCAGGCCCGAAACCAGGACCGAACCCAGGCCACAGCCCAGGCCCGCCCCCCAGGCGGCGCAGCCGGCCCGCGGGCCGTCGCCCGCCAAGGGGGTCGCCACCCAGCCCGAGAAAAAGAGCAAGTTTTCTTGGATGCCGCTGCACGCCATCGAGCAGCGCATCGCCGAACTCAACGACAAAATCAAGCAGACCGACGCACGCCTGGCCAACCCGGATGTGTGGAAGGACCCGCAGAAGGCCAACCGCCTGACCGAGGACCGCGACGCCGTCCGGGCCGAGCTGGACGACCTCGAGTCCGAGTGGATCCGCAAGTCCGGCTGACCGTCGGCGGAAGACTCAGCCGGCCAGCGATATCCGCACCCGCTCGACCGTCTCGCGCGCGTGCTCCAGCGCGGTCGCCCGGGACTTGCGCGTGACCGAACGCAGCATGAAGGGCGCCGGGATCACGGTCAGCGGCAGGTACCACACCCAGGTGTCCAGCCAGCCCGCCATCCCCATCAGGCGCTCGTACCAGACGAAGCCGTAGAGAAAACTGTCCGTGATGGGCAGCCCGGGCCAGACCGTCAACGCCAGGATCACCGCGAAAATCACGGGCATCTTCCGCGGCATGAACAGCTCGAAGTCCGCCCGGCCCTCGCTCGCCCGCACCAGCACCAGCCCGTCGAAGGGATTGCCATGGGCCGCGAACTGCGCGTCCGCGCCAAGGGGTCCTCCCCGCTCGAAGCCGGCCAGCTTGCCCTTCTTGGACAGAGCCTCCATTCGGGCCAGCAGCTGCTCGCGGGTCAGTCCGGCTTCGACTCGGGCGATGTGGTTCTCGGAACTGTTCACCGGGCCTCCTGGGATGCATCTTGGCCCGCCGGGGGCTTCCGGTCCAATCGGCACGCCGAATGCACTGGATCCAACGGAGCCCACCAAACCATGAATCCCATCCCCATCCAGACCGTCCGTCAGCAACAATCCTCCCGCCGCGGCCCATCCCCGGCCCGAACGGTGTTGCCCCAGACCGACGCGCGCTGGGTCCTGGCCGCGCGGGCGTGTCTGGCGGCCACCGGGCCCGCCCAGATCGACCCCCAGGCCCGGGAACGGCTGGTCGTCTGGGGACGGCGCCACGGGATCAGTCCGATCCATGCCGCCGCGATCATCGCCATGGGCGAGATGGCCGCCGCCCGCGGCGGGCTGGGTCGGTCCGATGCCGAGCGTCTGGCCACCCTGCCCGAACCGGCTCGCACCCTGGGACTCCGCGGACCGGGTCGCGGCCTGCACGCGATCATCCTGGCGCTGGCGTTCATCGCCGCGGCGGTCGCCGTCTGGCGCTGGCTGTAGTCCCTTTGGCGCGGGCGTTCACGGATAGAGCGTGATCTCGATCTCGCGCTCTTCCCCGGACCGGTCGATCACGCCGATCCGCACCGACTGGCCCGTCAGGAGCCCCGCGTCGGCGGCCATCACAAAGAACTCGTACCACTCGCCGAACGGACGCCCGTTGATGGCCACGAGGCGGTCACCGACCTCCAGGCCCGCCTTGGCGGCGGGCAGGTTGCCGAAGGTCTGCAGAACGACCACACCCTGCTCGGCCTGCCCGAGAATCGCACCCAGACGCAACTGGGTCGGCTCGGCCAACCGCTGGGCCAGCACCTCGGGGCGGATCGGGGCAAGCGTCACCGACAGGTCGATCAGGCGGCCGTCCCGCCACACCCGCACCTCCACCGCCTCGCCGGCCCGGCCGGAACTGACCAGGGCGCTGAGCGACTCGCTGGTCACGATCGGGCTGCCCTGGATCTGCACGATCACGTCGCCCTCTCGCATCCCCGCCAGATCGCTGGGACCGCCGGGTTCGGTCCGTGTGACCCGCACGCCGGTGAGCACCATGCCGTCGTCCAGCGCGACGCGGGTCGGTGGACCGTCGGCGAAGTTGATCCCCAGGAAGCCCCGGGATACCGACCCGAAACGGATGAGCTGGTCCACGATCGGCTCGATCGTGCCCAGCGGGATGGCGAAGCTGATGCCCGCCGAATCCCCGCCCGCGTCCTCGGGGCTCGCGCCGGTCGAGCGGGACGTCGCGATCGCGACGTTCATCCCGATCACGTGGCCGTCGGAGTTGACCAGCGGCCCGCCCGAGTTGCCGGGATTCACGGCGGCGTCGGTCTGGATGTAGTTCGTGTACCCGCCGGGGATCGACGAGCCCGGCGCACGCCGGCCAAGCCCGGACACCACGCCCTCGGACATCGAGAACTTGAACCCGAAAGGCGAGCCGAACGCGAAGGCACGCTCGCCCACCCGGGGCAGCCGGGTCTCGCTCCGCCGGGCCGGCATCAGTTCTGATCCCGCCCGTTCAACCCGGAGCACGGCGATGTCCGTGTAGACGTCCGAACCGACGAGCCTCGCCCCGGTCACGACGCCGTCGGAGAACTCCACCGAGATCCGCTCGGACCCCCGCACGACGTGCGCGTTCGTGACAACGTGCCCTTGCGCGTCGTAGACCCACCCCGCGCCCGACGAACCCGTCAGGCTGCGCCGCCCCTCCGATACCTCGATGTGCACCACGCTGGGACTGACGGCGTCGGCGATCGCCGCGGTGGCCCGATCGATGCGCCGCAGGATGTCGTCGTCGGCCAGCTCCTGCCGGGCCACCATCACCCGCGCCGACTGCTCGGCCAGCGTGTAGGTGCGCACCGCCCTGGGCCCGGCCAGCAGCAGCATGGCGCCGATCACGGCCAGCATCAGCATCGGGATCACGGTGTCGAACTTTCTCACGCCTGGTCTCCCTTGGCCGTCCCCGCCCCTCCGGCGGGGGTTCGCCCGGATCCGGCGTCCGGTTTCCCGCCGCCCTCCATCGGCGTTCCCCGACGCATGGTGTACCGCGTTCCCCCGATCGCGTCGGTCCGCACCCGCTCGACCCAGGCCGCCCCGGCCGCGCGGATCCGCTCGCCGAGGGTCTCGACGGGCTCGGCGAACCGCGGCGGTTGGTCGGTCAGGCCCAGCAGGTCGTGGACCACCAGGATCTGCCCGTGGCAGCCCGTGCCCGCGCCGATGCCGATCACCGGCACCGAGACGGCCGCCACGATCCGCTCGGTCACCTCGTCCGGCACCGCCTCGACCAGGATCAGCACCGCCCCGGCCCGTTCCATCGCCTCGGCGTCGCGGACGAGCCGGGCCATCGAATCATCGGTCCGCCCCTGGGCCATCGGCCCGCCCAGCACCGCGGTCGTCTGCGGCCGGAACCCGATGTGGGCGCACACCGGCACGCCCGCCCGCGTCAGCCGATCGACCAGCGGCGCGAAGGTCTCGTCCACCTCCAGCTTGACCACGTCGGCCAGCCCCTCGCGCATGAAGCGGGCGGCGTTGGCCATCGCGGTCTCGACGGAGGTGTGGTAGCTCATGAACGGCATGTCGGCCATCACCAGCGTGCGCGGCGCGCCGCGTTTGAGGGCCGCGGTGATCTGCACCAGAAAGTCGATCGGGGCGTCGATCGTCCGTTCGTATCCCAGCACCACCTGTGCGGCCGAATCGCCCGCCAGCAGCACGTGGACGCCGCCGCGCTCGAGCCACCGGGCCGTCGTCGCGTCGTACGCCGCCAGGCAGGCGAACTTCTCGCCCTTGGCGGCCATACGCCGCAGCGTCTTGAGTGTCACCGGCTCGCGCAGACGTATCTCCGCCGGACCGGCGGACGCGCCGGTCGCGGTGGGGGGGTGGCGGCCTACAGGATCGTTCGATGCCGAGGGGGAGAGGCTCACGGGAAAGAGTATAGAAGCCCCAATCCACGCCCCCGACGGAGGTTAGCCCTGCCCGAAAAACCGGCGGTGGTGGGCCAGGATCTCCCGGCAGACCGCCTCGTCCGGCTCATCCCGCCAGTCGTCGGGCAGGAAGCAGCCCCCCAGCACCAGCCCGTCTTCCCGCGGGAACATGTACTTGTACCCGTCGTGCACGATGTACCCCAGCTTCTGCGGCTTCATCATCACCAGCATCCCACGCGCGGGATACATCGCCGAGTCGCCGAACAGCGTCCGGGAACCCATCGCCAGGCAGTTGACCGCCACCGGCTCGGCCAGTTCGCCGATCTCCTCCACCCGCCCGATCCGCCGCGTCTCGAACACCCCGCCCCGGGCCCGGATCTCGCCCGTCAGCGACCGCAGCAGCCGAGGCGTGTGCATGAACAGCGTCGTGAAGACCCGCCCGGGCTGCACCTTCGCCCCCACCGGCAGCACATCGAGCGGGGTGGGCGGCTCCAGCGTCCCGTTGTCAAAGAACTCCTGGTAGGCCGGGGCGCCCACCGGCTCGTACACCGGCAACTCCTCGACCCCGAACCGCTCGGGCAACGCCCGCAGACCGTCGATCGACCGGCGCAGGATCGCGTGGAACCACGCCACCCGCTCCGGCGAGGTTCCGAACTCCAGGCCGGTCGGCAGCCAGATCGCACCCGCCACCACGCTGACCGTCTCCGTGCCCGGCTTTTCGGCGATCACCCGCACCCGATGCCCGGCTTCCAGCAGCCGCAGCGCGGCCATCAGCCCCACCGTGCCCGCCCCGAGCACCGCCACCGGCACCCCAGGCCCCGCGTGGTCCCGCACCAGACGCACGACCTCATCCCCGGTGCCGAGCCCGATGGTGACCCCGCACCCGCCGTGCCCGTAGTTGTGCACGACCAGTTTGCCGCCGGCATCCGAACCGAGCCGCTCCGCCTCGATCCGCAGCCCGCCCCGCCGGCACGGGCGCAGGCCCGCGACATACCGCTGGATGCTCGCGTCGCTCAGATCCGGAACGGGCAGGGTCTCGACCATGCCCAACGCTAGGTCGGATCCGGCGTTTCTTCGTGCTTGTTCGCCGGTTTGTCCGCGGCGATGACCCGGACCACCACCGGCGTCCCGAGCTCGGGCACCCGCTCGGGGTCAACGATCCACACCGGCTCGTCCACGGCGGCCTGCGGGCTCAGCCCCCAGGCCGCCGCGATCACCTCCGTGCCGAACCCCGTCAGCCCGATGATCGTGCCCGTCTCGTCCGCCGCGTATCCCTCCCGGTCATCCATCCGCGACCCGGCGAACACCAGCCCCCAGCCATCGGCGTCGGGCAGCCGCTGCTTGGTTTCCTGGTGCACCGCCCACGAAGCCAGATCGACGAAGTCCTGGACCTGGCCGTCCTGAACCGTCGCCACCTGCACCCGAACCTTCGCCCCGCGGGCGGGCTCTCCCACCCGGGTTCCCTCCCAGCGGATCGGGCGGGCGGGCGCGAGCCCGGCCGCCCGCAGACCCGCGTGGATAGCCGAGGGGTTCACGCGGGTCACCACCAGCGACTCGTGCTCGCGCGAGTCCGGTCCGGTCACCAGCAGCTCCAGATACACCACCTGCGTCTGCGGGTGCGACAGGTCCGCGCAGACTTCCCCACCAAACTCGATGACGCCTTCACCCACCCGCACCCCGGGCAGCAGCTCCCGGAGCTCCATCTTCGCTTCCGGCGGCGAGACCGCACCCGGTTCGGACATCAAGACCGCCGCCAGCATCCACATGACCATCATCGCCGCACCACCTTTTCCGACGCCGTCATCCTTCGACAAAAATCCTCAAACGCCCGGCCCCGCGCCTCGAAATGTTCGAACTGGTCCCACGACGCGCACCCCGGGCTGAGCAGCACCGCCTGCCCCTCTTTCGCCCGCGTGACGGCCTCGCGGACCGCGACATCCAAGGTCCCGCACCGGACCACACGCGTCGCGTCCTTGACTCCCTTCGCGATCGTCTCTCCCGTCGCCCCGATCGTGTACAGCACCGCCCGTTCGCCCAGTTCCGAGATCGCCGAGAGATCCACCTTCTTGTCGTACCCGCCGCAGATCAGGTGGACGGTGCCCTGGCCCAGCGTCTGCTCGATGGCATCGACCGCCAGCACGCTCGCCTTCGGCACGGTGCTCTTGGAGTCGTCATAAAACCGCACCCCGCCCGCCTCGTGCACCAGCCGAAGCCGGTGCGCCAGCCCCGGGAACGACCGCACCGCCCGTTCCACATCCGCATCCTTCAGCGATACCCCCGCGATCCGTCCGGCCGCCAGCTTCACCGCCACCACCGCGAGCCGCGCATTCCAGGCGTTGTGCGACCCCGGCACCAGGCACCCGTTCACCCCTTCTTCCGCCCCGACCACCACCCTTTCCACACCGGCCCCCACCGGCCAGTGCGCCACGCCGTATCCCAGCACCGCCGCATCCCATTGCTTCTGATGCGCCAGGATCTGCTGCTTGCTCTCGCGGTAATGCCCCTCGTTCCCATGCCAGTCCAGATGGTTCGGCTCCAGGTTTGTCACCACCGCCACCCGCGGCGACCACCCCTCCATCCCCAGCCAGTACAGCATCGCGCTGGACACCTCCAGCACCACCACCGTCTTCCTGCCGATCCGCCCCGCCTGCTCCAGCAGCGATCCGCCGATGTTCCCCCCCAGCACGCTCTCCACGCCGCATTCGCGCAGCGCGTGGTCGATCATCGAGCACGTTGTGCTCTTCCCCGCCGAGCCCGTCACGCCCACCACCCGGTCCCGCCCGATCAGTTTCGCCACCAGCCCGATCTCGGTCGTCAGCTCGATCCCCGCCGCCTGCGCCGAACGCACGAACCGGTCGTCCCACGGCCTGGGCACCGCCGGGTTGACCACCACCAGGTCCGCCGTGGTGAAGTCGTTGACCCGATGCTCGCCCAGCCGCAACTGCACCCGCCCGCCCTCGACCAGGTCCTTGATCTTCGCGACCGAGTCCTCGAGGCGTTCGCCCGGCTCCTTGTCCGTCACCAGCACATCCGCCCCGCGCTCGGCCAGCCAGCGCGTGGGGGGCCCCCCCCCCCCCCCCCCCCCCCCCCCCCCCCCCCCCCCCCCCCCCCCC
>CAYNRF010000060.1:0-17107 GCA_964399525.1 uncultured Phycisphaeraceae bacterium
CCCGATCGGGTCGAGGGGCTGGACCCGGCGGCGCGGCTGGTGCGGCGCGCCGGTGGGCCATCACTGCCCGACGACCTGCTGTCGTTCGACACGGGCGCGCGGCCGGACACCTCCCGCGTGCCGGGTGCGGCGGAGCACGCCGTGCCGCTGAAGCCCATCGACGGCCTGCTGGCACGGCTGGAAGGTCTGTTCGCCGAAGCACGCGCCGGCCAGGCCGTGGCGGTGGTGGGCGGCGGCGCCGGCGTGGGCGGCCACCCGCTGGCGCTGAATGCGCGGCTCGGGCCGCACGGCGTGCGCGTGGTGCTGGTGGCCGGCGCGGCCGGGTTGCTGCCGCGCATGCCGCCCGCACTCGGGCGTCGGATGGCGAAGGCGCTGGCGCAGCGGGGCGTGCTGCTGCGCAACGGCCAGGACGTCGCGGAGGTCGCCGCCACGGAATTGCGCTTCCGCGATGCGCCGCCCGTGCCGGCCGACATCGTCCTCTGGGCGACGGGGGCGGCGGCGGCCGGCTGGCTGGACCACAGCGGGCTGCAGCGCGACGCCCGCGGCTTCCTGCTGGTGGAGCCGACCTTGCAGGCCGCCGGCCAACCCGCGGTCTTCGCTGCCGGCGACGTCGCCAGCCTGCTGCCGGAGCCGCTGCCGAAGGCCGGCGTCTTCGCGGTACGCCAGGGGCCGGTGCTGGCGCGCAACCTGCGCGCGGCGGCCGAGGGTAGGCCGCTGGAACGCTACGTGCCGCAGCGCGACTGGCTGGTGCTGCTGTCGCTGGGCGACGGGAAGGCGCTCGGCACGCGAAACGGGCTCGTCTTCGGCGGGCGCTGGGTGTGGTGGTGGAAGGACTGGATCGATCGCCGCTTCATGGCGCGGTACCAGGATGGCCCGGCATGAGATGGCTGCGCGACCGCCGCCTCCAGATCGCGCTCGGCGTGGTCGCGCTGCTGGCGGCGCTGCGCCTGACGCCGCTCGGCGACCTGCTCTCGCTGGAGACGCTGGCGCGCCACCAGGCGGCGCTCGCGGGGTTCGTGGCGGAGAATGCGGCGATCGCGGCGGCGTCCTACGTGCTGGTCTATGTCGCGGTCGTCGCCCTGTCCCTGCCCGGTGCGACGGTGATGACGCTGGCGGGCGGCCTGCTGTTCGGTGCGGTGCTCGCCACCGCACTGACCGTGGTGGCGGCGACCATCGGTGCCACGCTGGTCTTCCTGTTCGCCCGCCGGATCTTCGGCGCCGACGCGCTGGCGCGGCTCGGCCCGCGGGCGGAGCGCCTGGCCGCGGCGATCCGGCGCGAGGCGGCGTCCTACCTGCTGGTGCTGCGGCTGGTCCCGCTGTTCCCCTTCTTCCTGGTGAACCTGGTGCCAGCCTTCGCCGGTGTGCGGCTGCCGGTGTTCGTGCTGACGACCTTCTTCGGCATTCTGCCGGGAACGGCGGTATTCGCGCTGGCCGGGGCGGGGCTGGGCGATGTGCTGGCCGCCGGAGGGGAGTTCGAGGTGGCGCGTGTCCTGACGCCACGGGTGCTGGGTGCGCTGCTCGGCCTTGCCGCGCTGTCCCTGGCCGCCATTCCGCTGCGTCGCCGTTTCGCGGGCGCGTGAACGGGGCCGCAGGGCCGCGCATGCCTCCTTCGCTTGGATGGAACTTCCGGCCGCCCGGTGCCTTGGGTCCGAACCGGGGCAGGAGAGCGTGGCTCTCCCGCCCGACCGTGCGCGGACCTTGCCGCGGATCAGGCTTCGCGGATGCCAGGCAGGAAGGGATGAGGATTGCTGACCGAGATCGACGGCTATGCGCGAGAGGCGATCGATTCGCTCGCCTGGGCCCCGGCCTGGCTGATCAGCCTGTCCGTCCTGCTGCTCTCGGTGCTGCTGGCGATCGGTCTGCACAGGCTGCTGCACCGCGCAGCCACGCGGCTGGTGAGCAAGCGGGACCTGTTCTGGCGGTCGCTGGTCAGCCGGGCGAAGGGGCCCACACGGCTCGCCCTGATCGTGGTCATCGTCGGCCCGGCGGCCAGCATCGCGCCGCTGTCGTTCGAGCAGACGGCAGCGCTGCGGCAGGTGCTGCTGCTCTGCTTCATCGGCCTTGTCGCCTGGCTGGCGCTGACGGCGCTGCGCATCTGGACGACGCTGCACCTGCGCCGCTTCAAGCTGGACACCGCCGACAACCTGCTGGCGCGCAAGCATGTCACGCAGTCGCGCATCCTGCAGCGCGTCGCGGCGGTGCTGATCGTGCTGGTCGCGACGGCCATCGGGCTCATGACCTTCCCCTCGGTCCGGCAATACGGCGTCAGCCTGCTGGCCTCGGCCGGTGCAGCGGGCCTGATCGTCGGCCTGGCGCTGCAGCCGCTGCTGAAGAACCTGATCGCAGGCATACAGCTCGCAGTGACGCAGCCGATCCGGCTGGAGGATGCGGTGATCGTCGAGGGCGAGTGGGGCAATGTGGAGGAGATCACCTCGACCTATGTCGTGGTGCGACTTTGGGACTGGCGGCGGATGGTGCTGCCGCTCTCCTACTTCATCGAACGACCCTTCCAGAACTGGACGCGGGAGAGCTCGGCCCTGATCGGCACAGTGCTGCTCTACCTGGACTACACGGCGCCGGTCGGCGCGCTGCGGGCGAAGCTCGAAGAGACGGCACAGGCGTCGCAGCTTTGGGACGGCAGGGTGGTGAGCCTGCAGGTCACCGATTTCCGCCAGGACACGATGGAAGTCCGGATGCTCCTGAGTGCCGCCAGCGCGGGCCGCGCCTTCGACCTGCGCTGCGAGGTGCGGGAGAAGATCATCTCCTGGCTGCAGGCCGAGCACCCGCAGGCCCTGCCGCGGCGCCGCGCGGAGATCGCGAACCTGCCGAAGGATGCCGCCTGGCTGCCGGACCGCGAGCAGGCTGCGCGGCAGGCCGCCGCGGCCTGAAGCGCCGCGTGGCGCCGCGGGGCAGCCCCGCGCGCGCCCCCGGTTGAAATTCGCGCGCCACTTCCGCATATCGCGCGCCGCCGAGAACTGATGCGGAGACCGGATGGTGAGCGAGACCGTGGAACGGCACGAATTCGGCGCCGAGGTTGGGCGCCTGCTGGATCTCGTCGTGCACGCGCTCTATTCCGAGCGCGAGATCTTCCTGCGCGAACTGGTCGCGAACGCCGCCGACGCCGTCGACCGGCGCCGCTTCGAGGCGCTGACCGGCCAGGCCCCTGCCCTGCCGGAAGCAGCGAAGCTGCGGATCCTGCCCGACAAGGGAGGCCGCACGCTCACCATCTCCGACCCAGGCATCGGGATGAGCAAAGCGGAGCTCGCGCAGCATCTCGGCACCATCGCGCGTTCCGGCACTCTGACCTTCGCCCAGTCGGTCGCGGATGCGGCGCCGGCGGACAAGCCAAGCCTGATCGGCCAGTTCGGCGTGGGCTTCTATTCCGCCTTCATGGTCGCCGACCGTGTCGAGGTGACCTCCCGCCGTGCGGGCGCGGAGGAAGCCTGGTGCTGGGCCAGCGAGGGCAAGGGCGACTACACCCTCGCACAAGCGGAGCGCGACGAAGCCGGCACCGACATCGTGCTGCACATGAAGGCGGATGCGGAGGAGTTCCTCGATCCCTGGCGGCTGCAGGCGATCATCCGGAAGTGGGCCGACCACATCACCGTTCCCATCACCGTGCAGCGCGACGGGAAGGATGAGCCGGCCAACGAAGGCACCGCGCTGTGGCGCAAGCCGCGGGCGGAGGTGACGGCGGAGCAGTATCGCGACTTCTACCGCCACGTCGCGCACGCCTTCGACGAGCCATGGGCGACGCTGCACTGGCGGGCGGAGGGCACGCTGGACTTCGCCGCGCTGCTGTTCATCCCCTCATCCAAGCCCTTCGTGGCGGTGGAGGAGACGCGGGAGAGCCGCGTGCGCCTGCATGTCCGGCGCATGTTCATCACCGAGGAGGCCGGCCTTCTGCCGCCCTGGCTGCGCTTCGTGCAGGGCGTCGTGGACACCGAGGACCTGCCGCTGAACGTGAGCCGCGAGATGCTGCAGGCCACGCCCGTGCTCGCGCGCATCCGCAGGGCGGCGACGAGCCGTGTGCTGTCGGAGCTGAGGGCGAAGGCGAAGGAGGCCGCGGAATACGCGTCCTTCTGGGAGAATTTCGGCCCGGTGCTGAAGGAAGGCGTCTGGGAGGACGCGGAGCACCGCAAGGAGGTCGCCGGCCTGCTGCGGTTCCGTTCCTCGGCGGTGGAAGGCTGGACCTCGCTGGACGACTACGTGGCGCGCATGAAGGATGGGCAGGCGGCCATCTACATCCTCGTCGGCGAGGACGCGGCCACGCTGGCGAAATCGCCGCAGCTCGAGGGTTTCGCGGCGAAGGGCGTGGAGGTGCTGCTGCTTTCGGAGAGCATCGACGCCTTCTGGCCGGAGCGCCTCGCGGAGTTCGAGGGCAAGCCGATCCGCAGCGTGACGCAGGGCAGCGTGGATCTGTCCGGCATCGCCGGCGACACGCCGGGCGGCGAGCCGGCGGATCTCGCGCTGCTGCTGCCGCGGCTGCAGGAAGCACTGAAGGACGAGGTCAGCGAGGTGCGTGCCACCGCGCGGCTGGTCGACAGCGCGGTGGTGCTGGCGGCGCCGCAGCACGGGCCGGACCTGCAGATGGGGCGCATGCTGCGCCGCGCCGGCCGCAGTTCCGGCGGGCTGCCGATCCTGGAGGTGAATCCGCGGCATCCCCTGATCCGCAGGCTTGCCGAAGGCGCTGCGACGGACACGAGCCTGGCGGAGACGGCCGGACTGCTGCTCGACCTCGCCCGCGTGCAGGATGGCGACGCGCCGCGCGATCCGGCCGGGTTTGCGCGGCGCGTCGCGGCCGCGCTGGCGGGGGGCTGACCACCGCTCAACGCGCGCTGCCGTCGGCGATCGCCGCGTTCTGCGGGCGGGCCGCGAGTTGCGCGCCGCCGCACACATGGATCACCTCCCCGGTGACGAAGCGCGCATCCGGTGAACAGAGGAAGGCGATGGCGCCCGCGACATCCTCGGGCGTGCCGATGCGGTCCAGCACGCCGAGGCCGATATGCTGGGCCTCCGCGCGCCGGATCGCCTCCGCGTCGCCGGAAAAGTTGAAGGCGCTGCCGAGGTAGCTCGGCGCCACCGCATTTGCCGTGACGCCAAGCGGGCCGAGTTGCACGGCGAGCGAGCGCGTCAGCCCCACCAGCCCGGCCTTGGAGGCGGTGTAGGCCGGGCCTGCGCCGCTCAGCCAGACACGGGACGCGATGTTGACGATGCTGCCGCTGCGCTGGCGCTGCCAGAACCGCAGCGATTCCTGCGCCAGCAGCATCGGCGCGGTCAGGTTGATGGCCATCACCGCGTCCCAGTCGGCAAGGTCCACCTCGCCGATGCGACGCGCGCGGCTGAGACCGGCATTGTTCACGAGGCAATCCAGGCGGCCGAAGGCGGCCTCGACCTGGTCCATCACCCGGCGCGGGGCGTCGCGGTCGGCAAGGTCGGCCAGGATGCCCAGTGCTGGCAGACCGGTTTCCGCGCGCAATGCCGCGCTGGCGCGTTCCAGCGCCGGGGCGTCGCGATCGGCGAGGACCGGCACGATCCCCTCGCGCGCCAGCCGCCGCGCCGTCGCCATGCCGATGGCACCGGCGCCGCCGGTGATCAGTGCGATCCGTTGCCCATCCATGCCGCGCGCCAGTCCTCTGTGCGTCCCGCGCGATCATAGGACGGCGTGCGGCGTTCAGCAGTAGCCGGTTGAACCATCCAGCCGGCGCGGCAGCTTGCGTTCCCAGTGGATGTAGCGATCCTCCGCCAGCACCGCCTCGTCCATCTCGACGCCCCAGCCGGGGCGGTCGTGTCGCAGGTCGAGGTGGCCCTCGCGCGGCAGGTAGGGGTCGCGCACATAGGGCGCCTGGTGCGGCAGGCGGTATTCCAGGATCTTCACATTGGGCTGTGCCGCGCAGAAATGCACGTTCACCGCGGTGGCCAGCGGCCCCATCGGGTTGTGCGGCGCGACCGTGACGTAATGCGCCTCGGCCAGGGCCGCGATCTTGCGCATCTCCAGCAGGCCGCCGACCACGCAGATGTCGGGCTGGATGATGTCTGCGCCGCCGACCTGCAGCAGCCGCAGGAACTCGAAGCGGCTGTAGAGGCTCTCGCCGGTCGCCAGCGGGCAGGTGATCTGCGGCTTGATGCGCCCCCAGGCCTCGATGTTCTCCGGCCGCATCGGCTCCTCGTAGAACAGCGGATCGAAGGGAGCCAGCGCGTTGCCGAGCTGCACGGCCTGCCAGGGCTCGAACAGCCGGGCATGGGCGTCGAAGGCGAACTCGAAATGGTCGGGGCAGATCGTGCGCAGTCGCTCGACCCAGCTGGTGGTGCTGCGCAGCACCTCGCGCCAGGGCACCTGGTTCACATCGGCGCGGAACGGGCTGAGCTTGAAGGCGGTCAGGCCGTACTGCGCTTCCATTTTCAGGCAGTGGTCCAGCACGGCTTCCGGCTCGGGCGCCGCGTAGACACCGAGATAGACGCGCACACGATCGCGCGCATGGCCGCCGAGCAGCATGTGGACGGGCACGTTCAGCGCCTTCGCACTGATGTCCCACAGCGCGTGATCGATCGCGCTGATCGCAGCCAGCCCAAGCGCACCCGGAGGGAAGCGCGCCTGCTGCAGCATCCTGAGGACCAGGTATTCGATGCGACGCGGATCCTCGCCGCCGATCTGCAGCGCGAGATACTCGAGCAACGGCGGCAGCGCGCGGTCCGGGCCGTGGTTGTAGCACTCGCCCCAGCCTGTGATGCCTTCGTCCGTATCGATCGCGACGATGACCCGCGGACGGTCCCGGTCGCGCGTCATGAAGCTGCGGAGGCCGGTGATGCGCATGGTGATGTCCTGTTCAGCCGGCGAAGCGGATCTGCGGCAGGCCATGCGTGCCGAGGCCGGTCACGGCGAAGAGCCCGCCCGCCCCGGGCTGGCGCGCCTCGGTGCCCGGCGTCAGGCCGACGCCGATGGAGGTGACGTAGAGCGTGTCGAGCCGCGGGCCGCCCCACATCGGGCGCGAGGGCCGCTCCACCGGCATCTCGACGATGCGGTCCACGCGTCCGTCCGGCGCGATCCGCACCACCTGCCATCCACCGACGCCGGCCATCCAGTAGCAGCCATCGGCATCCACCGTGGCGCCATCCGGCCGGCCGGCGACCGCGCGCGTGTCGAAGAAGGGCTCGGGCGTGGCGTGGGTGCCGCTCTCGACGTCGTAGGCGGCACGCCAGATCATGCGCACATCCGGGTGACTATCGGAGAAGTAGATCCACCGCCCGTCAGGCGAGAAGGCAAGGCCGTTGGTCGTCCAGAAGCCGCTTGCGCCCTGCGTCACCGAAAGGTCCGTGTCCAGCCGCCAGAAGCTGCCCTGCCGCGCCGCGGCGCCGCGGTCCTTCATCGTGCCAGCCCAGAAGCGACCGCGGGGATCGGTGGCGCCGTCGTTGAAGCGATTGTCGGGCTGGTCGGCCTCGGGGTCCTTGATCGGCGTGCACAGGCCTGTCGCCGGGTCGAAGGCGTGGAACCCGCTGCGCGTCGCGAGCACGAGGCCGCCCTGTTCGCGCCGCGCCAGGCAGCCCACGGCCTCGCCGATCTCCCAGCTCCGTTCCGCGCCGGAGGCATCGTGGCGATGGACACGGCCGGCCGGGATGTCCACCCACCACAGCGCCTGGTCGCCGACGTCCCACACGGCGCCCTCCCCCACCTGCGCCGCGACACGGCCGACCCGCTCGACCCTCGGTTTGCTCATCGTAGGGAATCCCCGGCGTCGCCCTCGAAGATGCGCCGCTGCGCATTGGCGATGTGTGCAGCCATCGCGCGCTCGGCCGCGGCGGCGCTGCGCGCCACGATGGCGTCCAGGATCGCCCGGTGCTCGGCCCGCACGCGCGCGATGCGGCTTGGCGTGCGTCGCTGCGCAAGCCGGGGCAGCATGCGCATGCAGGTGTCGATATGCGGGCGCAACACGCGCAGCGTCTCCAGGAAGAAGCGGTTGCCGCTGGCCTCCGCCACCGCGTCGTGGAAGCGGAAATCGGCCTCGTTGCCCAGCGCGCCGGTCATCAGGACCGCCTCGAGATGCGCATGCGCCGCGTGCAGGACCTCGAGCTCCGCGGCGCCGCGATTCTGCGCGGCGAGGCCCGCGGCGCGCGATTCGAGCGTCAGGCGGAACTCGAAGCAGCGCTCGATGTCGGCCACGCAGGAGATCGGCGCGAAGGGCGCCGGCGCTTCCTCCTCCGGCCGGCGCACATAGGAACCGGAGCCGCGACGGGAGGAGATGAAGTCCTCCTCCCTCAGCCGTGCCAGCGCTTGGCGCACCACGGGGCGGGACACGCCGAAATCGGCCGCGAGCAGTTCCTCGCTCGGCAGGCGCTCGCCGGGCGCGTACTGGCCTGAGAGGATGCGGCCGAGCAGCGCCTCGTACAGCCGATCGCGACTGAGCGGCGCGTCCGCCTGCGCCACGACGGTCGCGCGCGTGGGCAAGGACCGCGCCCGGCGTGGCGCGGCGGCCTGGCTGACCCCGGCCTGGTTGGAACGCGGTGCGGGCATGACCCTCGTGCTGGCAACAAGCCATCAGAAGTCTAACTGCGGCAAAATCAGTTTGACAACTTTCGCGGCCTGGCGGAGCCTGCCGCTGTCCGAGAAAGTGCCGCACGCCGAATACGGCGGCCGGCTGGAGGGTGGGGCCGCATGACGGCACGACGCAGCTTGCTCAATCTGTCCTTGGCCTCAGCGCTGGCGCTGGGGCTCGCTGCCCCGGCGATCGCGCAGGCGCCGCGCGACCCGCCAAGCCTCGCGCCCCGCGTGGCGAGCGGCGAGCTGCCGCCGCTGGCCCAGCGCGTCGGCAGCCAGCCCGAGGTCGTCACGCCGCTGGAACGCGTCGGCACCTATGGCGGGCGCCTGCGCTTCGGCCTGCGCGGCAGTTCGGACCACAACCACATCCTGCGCGTCGTAGGCCCGCAGGGGCTGGTGCGATGGGATCCGCAATACACGCGCATCGTGCCGAACGTCGCCCGCGCCTTCGAGGTGAGCGACGACGCGCGCGTCTTCACCTTCCATCTGCGCCAGGGCATGCGCTGGTCAGACGGCAGGCCCTTCACCGCCGACGACGTGATGTTCAACATGGAAGACGTCGTCCTGGCAGGCGCCCTCGCGCCGACGCCGCCGCGCTACAGGGCCGGCGGCGAGAACGCCCGCGTCGAGAAGCTGGACGCGCACACGGTGCGCTTCACCTTCGCCCAGCCCTATGGCGACTTCCTGGCCGAGCTCGCCTCGCCGCTCGGGCAGCATCCGGTGCTGTACGCGAAGCACTACTGCAGCCAGTTCCTGCCGAAGTACAACCCGAACGTCGCGGCCCTGGTGCGCGCCGCGAACGCGGCCGATTGGCAGAACCTGTTCCTCGCCCGCTGCGGCGACATCGAGATCCCGTCGCGCTGGGGCAACCCCGAGCGGCCGACGCTCGACCCGTGGGTGGTGCGCGAGCCCTATGTCGGCGGCGCCACGCGCGTCGTGATGGTGCGGAACCCGTTCTTCTGGCAGGTGGACACCGCCGGCAACCAGCTGCCCTACATCGACGAGCTCTTCGCGCCGATCGCGCAGGACGTGCAGAGCCTGGTGCTGGAGGCGATCGCCGGGCGGATCGATTTCCAGATCCGCCATCTCGACGCGCCGTCGAACCGGCCGGTGCTGGCGCAGAACCGCGAACGCGGCGGCTACCGCTTCGTCGAGGCGTCGTCGGTGGGCGGCACCAACATGGTGATCAACCTCAACCTGACGCATCGCGACCCCGAATGGCGGCGCCTGTTCAACACGCGCGACTTCCGCGTGGCGCTGTCGCTCGGCATGGACCGGAAGGCGGTGATCGAGACCGCGCTGCTGGGAGAGGGCGAGCCCTGGCAGAACGGGCCCTTCGAAAACCACCCGAACTTCCACCGCCGCCTGTCGACCCAGTATCTCGACCACAATCCGGCCGAGGCGAACAGGCTTCTGGACGGCCTCGGGCTGCGGCGTGGGCCGGACGGCATCCGGCTGCTGCCTTCCGGCAAGCCGCTGCGCTTCAAGGTGGACGTGATCCCCACGCTGCAGCCTGAGCAGGTGGACATGCTGCAGCTGATCAGCCAGCAGTGGCGTCGGATCGGCGTGGCGATGGACGTGAACCCGCTGGAGCGCACCTTCTTCTACCAGCGCACCTCCGAGGGGAACGAGCATGACGCGGCGGTGTGGGGCGGCCAGGCGAGTTGGGTGCCCGGCGAGATCCCGCAGCAGATCGTGCCGGTGCACCACGACAGCCGCTGGGGCATTCCCTGGGCGGCATGGTACCGGACGGGCGGCGCGCAGGGGGAAGAGCCGCCGGCATCGGTGCGCGAGCGCATGCGGCTCTATGATCAGGCGCGCGCAACCGTGGACCCTGATGCCAGGCGCGCGCTGATGACCCGGATCGCCGACATCGCCGCCGACGAGTTCGAGGTGTTCAGCGTCTCGAAGGCGCTGCCGACCTTCGGGATCACCAGCAACGGCCTGGCGAACGTGCCGCGGGCGATGCCCTCCTCCTGGTACTATCCGACACCGGCGCCGACGCTGCCGCAGGCCTGGTTCTGGGCAACGCCGCAGCGCGGGCGCTAGCGGCGCATGCTCCTGGCCTTCATCGTCCGCCGGATCCTGTGGACGGTGCCGTTCCTGATTGCGGTGTCCCTGGTCAGCTTCGCGCTGATCCAGGCGCCGCCGGGAGACTACTTGACGAGCTTCGCCGCGACGCTTGCCGCATCCGGCGACGAGGTGGACCAGGGCCGGCTGGAAGCACTGCGGGAGCGCTACGGCCTCGACCAGCCTTTCCTGGTGCAATACTGGCGCTGGATCTCCGGCGTGCTGCAGGGCGATTTCGGCATCAGCTTCGAATGGCAGCAGCCGGTGGCCGATCTCATCTGGGAACGCATGGGACTTTCGGTGTGCCTGGCGCTCGGCACGCTGCTGTTCACCTGGGCCGTGGCCTTTCCGGTCGGCATCTACTCGGCGGTGCGGAAATACTCGATCGGCGACTACGTCGCGACCACCTTCGGCTTCATCGGCCTGGCGACGCCGAACTTCCTCATCGCGCTGGTGCTGATGTATGTCGGCGTCGTGTATTTCGGCGCCGACGTCTCCGGCCTGTTCTCCGAGGAATACCAGAACGCGCCCTGGAGCTGGGGCAAGGTGGGCGACCTGCTCGCGCATCTCTGGATCCCGGTGATCATCCTCGGCACCTCCTCCTCCGCCAGCCTGATCCGCATCATGCGCGCGAACCTGCTGGATGAGCTGCACAAGCCCTATGTCGTGACCGCCCGCGCCAAGGGACTTTCGGAATTCACGCTGCTGTTGCGCTACCCGGTGCGGCTCGCGCTCAATCCCTTCGTCAGCACGATCGGCTGGGCCTTTCCGCAGCTGATCTCGGGCGCCGTCATCACGGCCTTCGTGCTGTCGTTGCCGACATCCGGCCCGCTGCTGCTGCAGGCGCTGCTGGCGCAGGACATGTATCTCGCCGGCGCCTTCATCCTGCTGCTGTGCAGCCTGACAGTCATCGGCATGCTGGTCTCCGACATCCTGCTCGCCCTGATCGACCCCCGCGTGCGCTACCGATGAGCATCACCGTCACCGACCCGCGCGAGAATCGTTCGGCCGAGCAGGCCTCGCAGTGGAGGCTGATGTGGTGGGCCTTCCGGCGCCACCGGCTGGCGCGATGGTCGCTCTACGTCGTTGTCGGGCTCTACGCGATCGGTGCGCTCGCGGAGTTCTTCGCCCCCTTCGATCCGGATGCCGCTTCGGCGCGCCATGTCTTCCATCCGCCACAGGCGGTGAACTTCATCGACACTGCGCCCGACGGTTCATGGCAGATCCGCCCCTGGGTGCAGGGCCATAGGCTGGTGCGCGACCGGTTCACGCTTGAGCAGAGCTTCGTCCCCGATCCCGACCGAAAGATCTACCTGGCGTTCTTCGGCCGCGCGGAGCCAGTGAAGCTGGCGGGCCTGATCACCATCGAGCGGCGATTCCTCGCCGCCGCGGAAACGGGCGAACGCTTCTACCTCTTCGGCGCCGACCGGCTGGGGCGCGACATGCTGAGCCGGGTGATCCATGGCACGCGCATCTCGCTCTCGATCGGCCTGGTCGGGGTGGCGATGAGCCTGGTGCTCGGCCTCGTGCTCGGCGGCATCTCCGGCTACTACGGCGGCACTGTGGACATGGCGATCCAACGGGTCATCGAGTTCATCCTCTCCCTGCCGACGATCCCGATCTGGCTCGGCCTGACCGCGGCGCTTCCGCAGGACTGGTCGCCGCTGACGCGCTACTTCGCGATCACCGTGATCCTCTCCCTGGTGACATGGACCGAGCTTGCGCGTGTGGTGCGCGGGCGCTTCCTGGCGCTGCGCAGCGAGGATTTCGTCACCGCCGCGCGGCTCGATGGCTGCAGCCAGGCGCGGATCATCGGGCGGCACATGCTGCCCTCCCTCGCCTCGCATGTGATCGCTTCCATCACGCTGGCAATCCCGCTGATGATCCTGGCGGAAACCTCGCTGTCCTTCCTCGGGCTCGGGCTGCAGCCGCCGATCATCTCCTGGGGCGTGCTGCTGAAGGAGGCGCAGAACATCCGCTCCATCGCGCAGGCGCCCTGGCTGTTCATCCCGGGCGGCGCCGTGTGCCTCGCCGTGCTGGCGCTGAACTTCCTGGGCGACGGGCTGCGCGACGCCGCCGATCCCTACGCGCAGGACGGGCGCTGACGATGCCCGATACGGCGCAGGCAACCTGGACGCCAGGCGAAGCCTCGGCCGCACCCGTCGTGCTGGAGGTGCAGGGCCTGTCGGTGGATTTCCCCTCCCGCCGCGGGGTCTTTCGCGCGGTGGACGGCGTGGATCTGGTGCTGCGTGCCGGCCGCACGCTGGCGGTGGTGGGGGAGAGCGGCAGCGGCAAGAGTGTGACGGCGCGCGCCATCCTGCAGATCCTGGACCAGCCGGGCCGGATCGCCGCAGGGCGCGTGCTGCTGCACCGCCACCACACCACCAAGGGCGCAGCCGCATCGGGCGGTGCCGAGGAAGTGGTGGACCTGGCGGCGCTTCCCCCGCGCAGCGCGGCCATCCGTGCGATCCGCGGCCGGGACATCGCGATGATCTTCCAGGAGCCGATGAGTTCGCTCTCGCCGGTCCACACCATCGGCGCGCAGATCATCGAGGCGATCCGCCTGCATGACCAGCTTGGCAAGCGCGCCGCGCGGGAGAAGGCGATAGACCTGCTGCGCCAAGTGGAGATACCGAGGCCGGACACGGCAGTGGACCGCTACACCTTCGAATTCTCAGGCGGGATGCGGCAGCGGGCGATGATCGCGATGGCGCTGGCCTGCAACCCTTCCGTGCTGATAGCGGACGAGCCGACCACCGCATTGGACGTCACGACCCAGGCCGAGATCCTCGACCTGATCCGCCGGCTCCAGGCCAGCCATGGCATGGCCGTGATGCTCATCACCCACGACATGGGCGTGGTGGCAGAGATGGCGGACGACGCCGCGGTGATGCGCCACGGGCAGGTGGTGGAACGCGGGCCCATCCTCGATGTGTTCGAGCGGCCGCAGCACGACTACACGCGCATGCTGCTCGGCGCGGTGCAGGCGCTGGACCGCCCTTCCCCGCGGCGCCTTGCGATGCGGGCTGCCAACCCGCCTGGCGCGCCGATCCTGCGGATCGAGGGCCTGCGCAAGGTGTTTCCCGGCCAACGCCGCCTGTTCCGGGCGGCGACGCCACCGCTGGCGGCGGTTGACGACGTGACGCTGGAACTGCGCGCGGGCGAGACGCTCGGCATCGTCGGCGAAAGCGGCTCGGGCAAGACGACGCTCGGGCGTTGCGTGCTCGGCCTTTTCGACGGACTGGGCGGACGCATCGACTATGTGGCGCGCGACGGCTCGCAGACCAACCTGCTCGAGCTGTCGGAGCAAAAGTTCCGACCGCTGCGGCGCGAAATCCGCATGGTCTTCCAGGATCCCTTCTCCAGCCTCAACCCGCGCATGACCGTGGAACAGATCGTCGGCGAGCCGATGCTGGTGAACGGGATTCATGCCGGCGCGGCGCTGCAGCGCAGGGTCGCGGAACTGCTGGAGATGGTGGGCCTGCCTGCCTCCGCCATGGAGCGTTACCCGCACGCCTTCTCAGGCGGCCAACGCCAGCGCATCGGCGTCGCACGCGCGATCGCGCTGGAGCCACGGGTGATCGTCGCGGATGAGCCGACCTCGGCGCTGGATGTCTCGCTGCGCAGCCAGGTGCTGGATCTGCTGCTCGACCTGCAGGAGCGGCTCGGCCTCTCCTTCCTCTTCATCAGCCACGACATCGGCGTGATCCGCTACTTCTGCGACCGTGTCGCGGTGATGTACCGCGGCAAGGTCGTGGAGATCGGCGAGACGGAGACGGTGTGCACGGCGCCGCAGCACGCCTACACCCGCGCGCTGCTCTCCGCCGTGCCGCATCCCGACCCCAGGCACCGCGGCCTTGCCGGCCGCCACCGCTACACCGAGGGCGCATGAAGATCACCGGCGTCGAGACGCATCTGCTGCAGGTCGGCCCGCGCCCGGCCGTACCCGGGACGGGCACGAGCCGCGGCGTGGATGGCCATGGCGGATCGCGCAACTGGCTGTTCGTGCGGGTGCTGACGGATGAGGGCATCCACGGCGTCGGGGAAGGATCGGGCTGGCCGCGCGTGGTGCGCGCCGCGGTGGAGGACTACGCCCATCTCCTGGTCGGCGAGGACCCGCGCGACATCGACCGGCTGTGGCACAAGCTCTATTCAGGCTCGATGGGGCACGGGCTGCTCGGCACGGTCGGCGGCGGTGCGCTCAGCGCGATCGAGATGGCACTGTGGGACATCAAGGGCAAGGCGCTCGGCCTTCCGGTGTGGCAACTGCTCGGCGGGCGTTTCCGCGACCGCATCCCTGTCTATGGCCACGCCAAGACGCCGGAGCGCGCGCGGGCGCTGATGGAGCTGGGGATCAAGGGCGTGAAGGTCGGCTTCACCGGCGCGGTGGACATCGACACCGTCGCCGCCGTGCGCGACGCCGTGGGTAGCGACGTGGACGTGATGGTGGATGCGCATGGCCCATCCTGGATGACGCCGCAGGATGCGATCCTGATCGGCCGCGAGTTGGAGAAGCTCGACATCCTGTTCTACGAGGACCCCGTCGCGCCGGAGAACCTGGATGCGCTCAAGCGGGTGCGCGATGCCGTCAGCGTGCCGCTTGCGGCAGGCGAACGCGTTGCGACGATCTGGGGCATGCGCCCGTACATCGAGCGCGAGCTGGTGGACGTGATCCAGCCCGATACGGGCCGCGCCGGCGGCATCACGCAGATGCGCAAGATGGCGGCGATGGCGGAAGCGCACTTCATCACCGTGGCACCGCATTCCGGCTCGCTCGGCCCGGTTGCCGAATTCGCGGCGCTGCACGTCATGGCCTCGATACCCAATGCGCTGATGCTGGAGCGCGTGGAGTTCGACTGGCCGGGTCGCGCAGAGGTGGTGACGCCCGCACTGCGCACGGTGGATGGTTGCCTGCCCGTTCCGGACGCGCCCGGCCTCGGCGTGGACCTGGTGCTGGAGGAAATCATGAAGCATCCCAGCCTGCGCAACGTCGCGACCTTTCCCGATGACGGCATCACCTTCGAGCCTGGCACGGCCGCCGAACATCCGTATGTCCAGACGCGCCGTGCCCGCGCGCGACGTCTGCGCGGCAACCAGGCATGAGGATCGTCCGCGTCGGCTCCACCGTCTTCACCTATCCGAGCCGGATCGGCCGCGACAGCGACGGGCACGCGCATCCGGGCGAGGAACGCGCGGCGCTGGCGGCGTTGCTCGAGATCGAAGCCGAGGACGGCACGGTCGGCCGCACCCTCGCAGCGCCCGCGGATGTCGAGGACGGGCTGCTCGCCGCCTTCATCCGCCCCGTCCTGCTCGGCGCCGATCCGCTGCGGCGCGAAAAGCTGTGGCGCGCGCTCTACAAGAGCCAGCGCGGCAGCGGGCAGCGCTTCACGGACCGGGTGCTCTGCGCCGTGGACCTCGCCTTGTGGGACCTGGCCGGCAAGCTGCTCGGCGCGCCCGTATGGAAGCTGGCGGGCGGCATGCGCGACCGCATCCTCGCCTATGGCAGCACCATGTGCGGCGACGACCTGGAAGGCGGGCTGCGCACGCCCGAGGATTACGCGCGCTATGCGAACTGGCTGGTGAGCAGGCGCGGCTACCGCGCGGTGAAGCTGCACACCTGGATGCCACCGATCCCCGGCGCGCCGGATGTGCGCATGGACTACAAGGCCTGCGCCGCGGTGCGCGAGGCGGTCGGGCCGGATGTGCCGCTGATGCTCGATCCCTCGCACTGGTACTCGCGCGAAGACGCCGCATGGCTCGGCCGGCGGCTCGAACAACTCGGCTTCCTCTGGATGGAGGAGCCGATGGAGGAAGCGTCGCTCTCCTCCTACCGCTGGCTGTCGGAGCAGTTGTCGCTCAACATCCTGGGGCCGGAGAGCATGGCGGGCAAGCACTGGACGCGTGCGGAGTGGATCGCCGGCGGCGCCTGCGACATGATCCGCTGCGGTGTCTGGGGCGTTGGCGGCATCACGCCGTGCCTGAAGGTCGCGGCGACGGCAGAGAGTTTCAACATGAACTGCGAGATTCACGGCACCGGCGCAGGTAATCTCGCGGTCTGCGGCGCCATCCCCAACACCACCTATTACGAGCGCGGCCTGCTGCATCCCTTCCTCGACTACGACACGCCGCCGCCCCACCTGACACGCGCCGATGACCCTATGGACGCGGAGGGCTACGTGCACCTTTCGCCCGAGCCCGGGCTGGGGCACGCCTTTGATCTGGACTACATCGCCGCCCATCGCGTGGGAGCCGCCTGATGCCGCGCATCGAGCATGTCGCCGTCACGCCCGTGGCGTTCCGCGATCCGCCGCTGCTCAACGCAGCCGGCGTGCACGAACCCTGGTGCCTCCGCGCCATCATCGAGGTGACCATCGAAGGCGGCTTCACAGGGCTCGGAGAGACCTACGGCGATGACGGCATCCGCCGCTGCCTGGAAGCCGCGGCGCCGATGCTGGTCGGGCTTGATGTGGCGGACCTCGCCGGCATCGAGCGCGCGGCGCAGTC
>CAYNRF010000061.1:0-16772 GCA_964399525.1 uncultured Phycisphaeraceae bacterium
CTTCGAGGATCAGCTCGAGGCCGCCACCCAGGCCAGCCTCTCCCGCGGCGACGAGCGCATGAACCTGGCGCTGCTGACCGACGGCCTGCGCGCCGAACGCGAGCAGGGCATCACCATCGATGTGGCCTACCGCTACTTCGCCACGCCCCGTCGCAAGTTCATCATCGCCGACTGCCCCGGGCATGTGCAGTACACCCGCAACATGGTCACCGGGGCGTCGACCGCCAACCTCGCGCTGATCCTCATCGACGCCCGCCAGGGCGTGATCGAGCAGACCCGTCGCCACGCCTTCATCTGCTCCCTGCTGCGCATCCCCCACCTGGTGGTGTGCGTCAACAAGATGGACCTGGTCGGCTGGTCCAAGCAGACCTACGAACAGATCCGCGCCGACTTCGAGTCCTTCGCCAGCCGCTTCGAGATCACCGACATCACCTTCATCCCCATGTCCGCCCTCAACGGCGACAACGTGGTCACCCGCTCGGAGAACATGCCGTGGTACCAGGGCAGCAGCCTGCTGCACCACCTCGAGCATGTCCACATCGCCGGCGACCGCGACATGATCGACCCGCGCTTCCCCGTGCAGTGGGTCATCCGCCCGCAGTCCGACGCCCACCACGACTACCGCGGCTACGGCGGCCAGGTCGCCTCGGGCGTGTTCCAGGTGGGCGACGAGGTCATGGCCCTGCCCAGCGGGATGACCAGCCGCATCAAGTCCATCGATGTCGGCGGCGTGACGCAGAACTCGGCCTATCCGCCGCAGTCGGTGTCGATCCAGCTCCACGACGACATCGATGTCTCCCGCGGCGACATGATCTGCCGTCCCAACAACCAGCCCAAGGTCGGCCAGGACATCGACGCGATGGTCGTCTGGATGGCCGAGCAGCCCATGGTGGTCGGCAAGAAGTACCAGATCCGCCACACCTCCAACGACGCCCGCTGCATCGTCAAGGGCCTGCGCTACCGCATGGACATCCAGACCCTGCACCGCGACGAGAGCGCCGAGAACCTCAAACTCAACGAGATCGGACGCGTCTCGATCCGCACCACCAAGCCGCTGCTCTTCGACCCCTACCGCCAGTGCCGGGCGACAGGCAGCTTCATCATCGTGGACGAGCAGACCAACAACACGGTGGGCGCGGCCATGATCATCGGGCCGACGACCTGACCGCCACTCCGGCGGGCCGGTCACTGGCCACTGCCTCCGCGCCGCCGGCGCAAGAACGCCCCCCGTGGGCGGCGTCCGGAGGGGGGTCCGGGCACGCACGGGGGGCGCGGGGGGGGGGGGGCGAACTGTCCTGTCGAGAGCAGGACCAGAGCAGGACCGAAACGTCCTGACTGCTTACGGGCAACCAGCGCTGAACGCGTCGAGATATGCCGACAGGTCGAAGAAGTTGATCACGCCCGCGGGTGCGGCCAGGTCCGCGGCCGGGTCCTGGGCGTTGAACAGGGCCAGATAGGCCGAGACGTCGAAGAAGTTGAGCACGCCCAGCGGCTCGGCCAGATCGGCCGCGGAGCACGCGGCGGACGCCTGGCTGACGAACAGCGACACCGTGTTGGAATCGCGGTTGCTCACCGCCAGGTCGAGCGCGCCGTCGCCGTCCACATCCCCCGCGGCCAGGTGGGAGGGGTTGAGCCCCGAGGCCATGACCATGCCGGGCGCGAAGACGCCGCCGTTGTTCTCCAGCACACTGACACCGCCGGAGTCCTGATTGGCGGTGGCCAGGTCCAGGTCGCCGTCGGCGTCGAGGTCGGCCGCGATCATCGCGCCGGCATTGAGGCCGTTGGTCGCCACATCGGTCCGCGCGCCGAACGAGCCGCCCTGGTTCAGCCAGATCGAGGCGACATTGACCACGTCGTCGCTGGTCGCAGCGGCGAGGTCGACCAGACCGTCCCCGTTGAAATCACCGGCGGCGACGCCGTCCGGACGGGTGATCGGGTTGACGGCCAGCGTCTGCACGATCGCGTAGGCCGCAGCGCCCGAGTGGATCAGCACGGTGCGGTCCCGGTGGGCCGAGCTGGCGATGTCGGCGATGCCGTCGCCGGTGAAGTCGGCGATCGCCGCGCCGGAGGGCTCGTCGCCGGCGGGCACGCTGGTGGCGGTCAGTCCGCCGAGGCCGTTGCTGATCAGGACGGTCAGATCGAGCGATTCGCGGTTGGGGGTGACGAAGTCCGGCACGCCGTCGGCGTTGAGGTCCCCCACCGCCAGGGCGCGGGGTTCCTGACCCACCGGGACGGTGGTCGCGGCCGCGAATGTGCCGGCCGTGTTGAGGTAGGTGCGCACGCTGTTGGCCCGCTTGAGCACCACGATCAGATCCTGGTCGCCATCGCCGTCGATGTCGGCGGCGGCGATGGAGTCGGGTCCGGTGTTGGAACCGGTGAAGACCTGGACGGGCGCGCCGAAGGCGCCGGCGGTGTTGAAATAGATCGAGATCTTGTCCGGCTGGTCGGTCGAGACGGCCATGTCGGTGTCGCCGTCGCCGTCGAAGTCGGCGAAGGCGATGCCGGCGGGCTGGAGCCCGGCCGGGATGGTCGCGGGCGCGTCGAAGGCGGGGGCGGCCAGGCCGGCGGAGGCGGTCAGGGCGATCAGGGTCAGACGGGCGGTGAGTCGGTTCATGGCGGGTTCCTCTCTGTGGTGCGGTGATCCGGTGTGCGTCTCGGGGTCCGCAACTCGGCGGGCCGAAGGAACCAAGGCAACCGTCATGCCAACCGCGCGAACCGGCCGGCGGGGGGACCCGCGGGCCGTTGATCCCCCGGTTGTGCGTCATCACCGGTCCGCGGCGCGCTGGTCTGGCCATGTGCCCGGCCAGGGGAGGCCCGGGCAGGGTTTTTTCTGACTTTCTGGACCGGCGGGCCCTCGCGCGGCCGACGCGTGCTGGTAGCATGAGCTTCCGTCCACGCCGAGGAACCGCCTTGCCCCGCCGCACACCACGAGCCCGAGCCGGATTCACGCTGGTCGAGATGCTGGTGGTGCTCGGCGTGATCGCCGCGCTGCTCGGGGTGCTGCTCCCGGCGGTGTCGATGGCCCTGGCCACGGCCCGCGGTTTTCGCTGCCAGATGTCCATGCGGGCCGTGGCCTTTGACTTCCAGCTCTTCGCCGACGATCAGCTCCACGGGGATCGGGGGGACGACCAGCAGACCCGGGACTTCCGCTTGGAGACCTTCCAGGAGAGCCAGTACGGGGTGGACGAGTTCTGGCGCTGGGGCCGGGACGTCGCCCAGGTCGAACTGCCGGACGCGGAGGGCAACGATCCGATGCGGTGCCCCAGCGTGGAGGCGGCGCTGGTGCTGCGGCGGAATCTGGCGTGCACCAACGGGGCGGTCGGCCCGCCGCAGGCTGTTTCGTACGGGTTCAACATGCGGCTGGACCGGGCCGAGGTGGTCGACGCCCGCGGACGCCCGCGGGCCGTGTCCGTCCGGCTGCGACCGGACATCGTGTCCAACGCCATGGTGCCGCTGCTGATCGATGTGGACGGCCAGGCTGCCTTCGAAAAAGGCTCCCGCCCGGTCTTCACCGCACCCACGCTGGACTCCACGGGTGTGTACGCGGGAGATCGCTACTGGTACCCGGCCCTGCGGCATGGCGGACGGGTGAATGCCGCGTTTCTGGACGGGCATGTCGCCTCGTCTCGAACTCCGGCCACGGAGGCGGGCTGGCGTTGGGACTTCCAGCCGGTACGCTGATCGCGGATGTCGCTTCGATTCAAGTTCGTGGTCGCGCTCGTTCTTCTCGCCCTGACGCTGGGGGTGAATGTGGCGTCGACCGTCTGGGGGCTGCGGTTCCTGGACCGCGAGCTTGCCTGGCCGCTGCGGAGCGTCCAGGCGGTCATGAGCCGGCTGCACGAGATCAAACGGGCAGGGGAGCGGCAGTCGGAGTTGCTCGAGAACGGCGGATCGGGTCCCGACGATCCCCGGTTCGCGCGGGAGCAGGAGGCCGCGGTGTCGGCCCTGGAAGAGCTCGATGCGCTTCCCACGGCCGCGGTGCGGTCCGGCATCTCGTCGACGCGGAACCTGCGGGAGCGGACCGAACGGATCGGAGAGCTCGGGACGTCGGCCGGCTTGGCAGGGACCGCCGGATCCGATGAACTGGCCCGCGCGCTGCGGGAACGCCACGAACTCATCGAGCGGATCGAGGGACGCATCCTGGCCGACGCCCGCCTCGCGGTGGACCACGCCCGGCGGCTGGAGACGCTGATCCAGGTGGTCGTCGCGGTCTCGGTGGTGGGCGCGGTGGCGATCGCCGCGCTGATCACCCTGCTGGTGCGTCGGTGGGTGCTGCTGCCCATCGAGCGGCTGCGCGAAGGGGCCGAGCGCCTCGGGCGGGGCGAGTTCGACCACCGGATCGCGCTGGGGACCGGGGACGAGCTGGGCCGCCTCGCGGCCGAGTTCGACGAGATGGCGGCCATGATCAAGGCGATGCAGGACGAGCGGGTGGAACGGGAGCGGCTGGCCGCGATCGGGGAGATGTCCCGCCGCGTGGTGCACAACCTGCGGACGCCGCTGTCGGGCATCCGGGCGCTGGCGGAAACAACCAGGGGCGAACTCGATCCGGGCTCCGATCTGCGTGAGGTGCAGGACCGGATCATCGCGTCGGTCGACCGGTTCGAGGGCTGGCTGCAGGGGCTGCTGCGGGCGTCCTCGCCGATCGTGCTGCACCCGCGTCCGCTGGATCCGGCGGCACTGGCCCGCGGGGTGGTCGAGCACCATGCCGACGCCGCCGCCGCGAGGGGGATCGCGCTGCGTTTCGAGCCGGGCGACCTGCCCGCGACCGTCCGGGCCGACCCCCACCACCTGGAGCACGCCCTGACGGCCCTGGTGTCCAACGCGCTGGACTTCGGGCCGGCCGGGTCCGAGGTGGTCGTCCGCGGGGGGGGCGGCGGGGGGGAGGGGGGCTATTGGACCCTGACGGTGACCGATTCGGGCCCGGGCGTCCCGGTGGAGTTGCAGGCGTCGGTATTCCGTCCATACTTCACCACGAGGCCCGGCGGGACTGGCATCGGTCTTGCAATGGTCAAGCAGGTCGCCGAGCGTCACGGCGGGACAGTCGTTCTTCGATGCCCCGCCCATGACGCCCCGGAGGCCCGTGGATCGCCGGGAACGGCGTTCACGATCCGTCTGCCGGTCGACGCCGGGGTCGGGTAGGCAAACCACTGGTGGCCAGCCTTGGCCACGCGAGGCAAGCATTGGCCAGCATCCTGCTCATCGAGGACGACGAGACCCTGCGGTTCACCGCCGCACGGGCACTCAGGAAAGAGGGGCACCGGGTCGACGAGGCCGACTCGGTCCCCGCCGCCTTGCGGGCGTTCCAGGCGTCGGTGTACGACCTGGTGCTGACCGATGTGCAGCTCGGGGCCGGGTCGGGCATCGACTTCGTTGAGCAGGTCCGGCGGGAGGGATTCGACGGCGGGGTGATCGTGATGACGGCCTACGCGACCGTCCAGAACGCCGTCGATGCGATGAAGCGGGGAGCGGACGATTACCTCCAGAAACCGCTGAGCCTGGAGGAGCTGCGTCTGACCGTGGCCCGGCTGCTGGAACGCCGGGCGGACTCGCGCCGGGTGCGTCTGTTCGAGCGACTGACCGAGGCCGAGAACAAGGCCCTGCGCCCGCTGGGCCAGAGCGAGGCCTGGGTCCGCACGCTGGCGCTCGCCGAGCGGCTGGCGCGGATCCCCGTGGTCAACCGCAACGCCGATCTGGGCGCCACCTCGGGCGGAGCGCTGCCGACGATCCTGATCCACGGCGAGACCGGGGCGGGCAAGGGCGTGATCGCCCGGCACATCCACGCCAGCGGGCCGGAGCCCGACCAGCCGTTCGTGCATGTCAACTGCTCGGCGCTGCCGCCGACCCTGATCGAGGGCGAGCTGTTCGGGCACGAGAAGGGCGCGTTCACCGACGCCAAGGACCGCCGAGAGGGCCTGGTCGAGGAGGCCGACGGCGGGACGATCTTCCTCGACGAGATCGGGGACATGCCGCTCGAACTGCAGGCGAAACTCCTGATCGTGCTCGAGCAGGGGCGGGTGCGTCGGGTCGGCGCGACCAAGGAGATCCCGGTGCGGGTGCGCGTGCTGGCGGCGACCAACCAGGACCTGGAAGCCCGCGTGGCGGAAGGACGCTTCCGCGAGGACCTGCTGTTCCGGCTCAACGCGTTCACGGTGACCATCCCGGCCCTGCGCGACCGGGATCAGGACGCCCTGATCCTGGCGCGGAGCCTGCTGGCCCGGCTGTGCGCCGAGTACGGCCGGCCGCCCGCGACGCTCACCCCCGAGGCCGAGCAGGGCGTGCTGCGCCACGCCTGGCCGGGCAATGTGCGTGAGCTGTTCAACGCGGTGCAGCGGGCGGCGATGCTGACCGACTCGGACCGCATCGGGCCCGCGGATCTCGGGCTGCGACCCGCGCGGGCCCGGGCCCTGGCGGGGTCGGACGCGGCCGCGACCGGGGGGGAGATCCGCTTTGACTTCCGTGACGGCCCGCACACGGCCGAGGAGGTCGAGCGCCTGCTGATGGTGCAGGCCCTCGAGTTCACGCGGGGCAATGTGTCCAAGGCGGCCCGCCTGATCGGCATGCAGCGGTCCAGCTTCCGCTACCGGATCGACCGGTACGGGCTGGAGCCCATGGTTCAGGAGCTGATGAAACGATGAAGCCCGCGACGCCGATCCTGGTGCTGGCCGCGCTGGGCGCGATCGCCGCGCCCGCGTGGGCGACGGACCACACCGGCGTGTGGACCGACCCCGCCGGCGACGCCCGCATCCAGCGGACGGACCCGGGCAACGACGCCCCGCTGCCCGCCGGATTCATGCCCATCGACCTGCTCGAGGTCGGCGTGCAGGGTTGGTCGCCCGTGGCGCCGACCGACCGCTACACCGGCGCGGTCCTCAACCCGGACGCGGACGCGGACATCGTGCGTGTGCGGGTGACGCTCGCCGGGCTGGTCGCGCCGCCCGGGCCGGCCGGATTCAACGGCTTTGACTACGAACCGCACCGCTACGGCGACCGCCCGCTGTTCGGCTTCATCGAGCTGGACATCGACGATCAGAAGAACTCGGGCGGCGAGCTGATGCCGCTGGCCCGCAACCGGTACCTGGCCAATGTCGGACGCTTCGGGCTCAGCCCCGAGGGCTCGTTCTCGGCCCGCATGGTCCGCTCGGCACAGGACCTGGACAACGACTTCGCCACCGGGCCGCAGTTCGAGCGGACCGGCGGGGAGTTCACACTGGCGCTGTGCGGCTGCTGGGCCCCTCTGGTCGTGTCGGAGGGGGGCGATCAGGACGGCCGCTTCGACGCGGGCGAGACCTGGATCGTCCGGGCGCGGTTCTTCGAGCGGTTCCAGTCGTTCGCGGACGCGAGCGCCCTGTTCGGCGGGTCCGACCCCGGCCTCTTCGACCCCATGGTGGACCTGCAGTTCCGCCACGACACCGCGAGCGACACGACGACCGTGACGCTGGTGTTCCCGGTGACCAACGCGGGGGCGGCCTGGCTGGCGGGCGGGCCCGAGCAGCCCCTGGACTACAGCCTGATCAACCACACCTCGATCGAGGAGGCGCTCGCGGACCTGATCGAGGGCGTGCCCTTCGCCGCCGGCCCGCTGGGGACCATGGTCGACCCGTGGGACGGGCGGGACTGGGACGACTACCGCCGTCCGAGCGATTGGGGCGTGACGGCCCTGATCGGCACCATGCCGCTGAACAAGGAACCCGCGGGCCTGTTCGTGTGGACGGACACCGGCTTTGACGAGCGTTTCGGCGACCTCAACGACGACGACGTGGCCAACGCGTCCGACCGCGCCATCGTCACCAGCGCGATCGCCACGCTGGACGGCACCAGCGCCGACGCGGACGGCTTCGTGAACGGCAGCGTCGGCATCGTCGACTTCGGGCCCGTCTTCGACCTGCGGGATCTGGACGGCAACGGCATGATCGATGCCGCCGACGCGGCCCTGCTGGGCTGCCCGGCGGACCTGGCCGAGCCGTTCGGGGTGATCAACTTCTTCGACCTTTCCCGCTTCGTGACGCTGTTCCAGCAGCAGGGACCCGCGGCGGACTGGAACGGCGACGGCTTCTTCAACTTCTTCGATTTCTCGGCCTTCATCAACGACTTCAACACCCCGTGCGGCCCCTGAGCCCGGTCCGGATACAACAACCCCGCCGTGGCGGCGGGGTCGTGTGTTTTGCGCCGAGATTCGATGCCGGTGGATGAATCAGCAGCCGTTGTTGAACAGACCGATGAACACCGCGATATCGAAGAAGTTGAACAGACCGTCCTCGTTGACGTCCGCGAGCGGATCCATCGCGTTGTAGAGATTCAGGAACTCGGCGATGTCGAAGAAGTCGACGGCCCCGTTGGGCTGCAGGTCCGCGAAGCAGCCGACGTAGATCTCGACGCGGTCGGGGTGCACGGTGACGAATGTCCGGTACGCCGGGCCAAGTTGGGAGTCGTCCACGGAGTCGAAGTCGCCGATCACCTCGCCCGCCGTCAGGACGGTGAAGGTCTGCCCGAAGGGCAGGGTGGCCCCGATGGACGCACCGATCTTGAGCTGACCGCCAAGGGTGGCCTGCCCCGCGACAACGACGTGATCGTGCGAGTTGCCGAAGCCGTCGTCGCCGAGGTCGATGTGCAGGGTCGCCGAGGGCAGCAGAGTCAGGGCGTTCATGCCCACCTGCCCCGCCGAGCCGTTGTTGACCTCGACGGAGCCGGCCGCTTCCAGCGAGACGGTGTTCAGATCCGTTGGGGGGAACAACCGGACGACGTCATCGACGCCCGGGGCCCTCAGCAGCCCGTCGCCCGCGTAGGTACCCTCGTAGAACCGGACTTGACCCGAGAGCTCGAGCACCCCGTTGATCGTGCTGCTGGAACCGCTCGAGAACTCGATCAGGTCGAGCGACCCAGAGGATCGCAGCTCCGACAGGCCGTTTGAAACAAAGTTCGACTGGAGGAAGAGCCGCCGGGCCCGGACGAGTCCGTCGTTCAGTTCGAGGCTGCCGGCGCGCCCATGGGCGACCCGGATCCGCAGCGGGCTGTTCATCTCGAAGCTCTCCCGCACGCCCGAGCCGTTGCCGACGAACATCGCCCCGGCGAAGTCCTGGATGATGTCGGATGCCGGGGCCGTGAGGGCGATCTCTCCGTCCTGGGCGCGGACGATCGGAGCGTTGGTCTCGCCGGCGTCGAGCACCAGGCTCGAAAAGAACAGGGCCCCGTTCTCCGCGGTGATCTGCCCCGCGTTGACGACCGGCGCCGTGAGCGTGCCCCGGCCGGTGATCTGGCCGCGATTGATGAGGCGGCGGCCCTGGATCTGGCCCTGGTCGAGATCGATCAACCCGCTGACCGACCATTCGTCGCTCCCGGGAGCACCGAAGGAACTGATGTTGAGCACGCCGGCGTTGTTGAGCGTGCCCGCGAAGTCGTCCGCGCCCAAGTCGATCTGCTCGGTCGCGATGGCCAGGCTGGATCCCGAGGCGATGTTGACGATCTGGTCGCCCCGCCCGTCGAGGTCGAACACGCCGCCGACGCCCGTGGCGATCGACGTGGCGCCGCCCATCACGTTGATGGTCGTCTGGACTCCCTGGCCGAACCTGATCTCGCCGCCCGACCCGCCGTCGCCCTGGACGATCAGCGAGTCGAGGTTGACCCCGGCGCTATGGAGTCGAAGCGACGCGTCGGGGGCCAGCAACGCGGTGCCCCGCAGGGCGATCAGCGGCGCGTCGATCACGGACCGCCCGCCGACCTCGAGCGACCCGGCGAGGTCGACCACCGGGGCTTCGAATGTGGAGGTCTCACTCAGGAGCAGTCCGCCGGCCAGTTGCACCCGCGATCCACCCGATCCGACCACCGGGTGGTCGCTGCGGAACACCCCGTCGCCCGTGACGCGGATCATCCCTCCGACCGTACCGCGGAACGGGATCTGCACGTCCATCGAAACTCCGGACCACACGAGCAGCACGGAGTCTGGGTCGGTGCAGTCCAACCGTGAGGTACTCGACGCCGTCCGGCGGATCCGCAGCGCGTTGTCCTGGAATCCGTTGACCGTGGCCCAGACGGTGCTGTCATCCACGACGAAGTCGCCGGTCGTGCTGTTCATCTCGATCGTGCCCACCCCCGCGACGACCCCGTCCTGTTCGATCCGCAGCGATTCGTCGAACTCGGCGACCCCGGCGTACATCGAGTAGAAACCGCCGCTGACCACCATGGTGTCGCAGTCCATGTCCCGCAGGGCGGGACTCTCGGTCAGGGAGAGCGAGCTGGTGGGCCCCGAAATGTTCACATCGCCGGCAACAAAGATGGAGTGCTGGCTGCTGAACACCTGGGCGCCGTTCGCGATGGTCAGTCCGCCCAGCGTGATGTTGGTGTTCAGCGTGATCTCCGCGTCGGAGCCGTTGACCGTCGCCTGATCGAGCACCGAGTTGGGAAACAGCCCGGCGGGGCCGAACCACTTGAGGTGCTCGGTCCACAGACCGTCGGTCCCGAGCCAGGTGAAGTTGCTGGCCGAGGCGAGCGAGCCCGCGGCGGCCATCATGAACAGCGTGACAGATCCAAACCGCGGCATGAGCGAACCTCCCGGCCAAAGGCTGTGATGAACACCCCGACACCGAGATATCGACGCGGGGGGACATCCCGTCACGCGGGGAACGCCCGCCGATCACGCCACCGGATGCGAGATTTTCTCAAAGCCCGAGGTGAAATGCGGGGCGGCGGGGTCGGCTCCGGCGAGCGCCCACAAAGCACAGGCCCCGCGGGTCCTTGGACGGACCGACGGGGCCTTTTCGAGAGCGGGTGATGAGATTCGAACTCACGACTTTCACGTTGGCAACGTGACGCTCTACCACTGAGCTACACCCGCTTGGTTGTCGCCCGGGATCGGGACCCCGGGCAGGGGGAAACTTAGGCCGGGATCGGGCGTTCGTCAACGGGATTCGGGGACGCCGGCTCGCTTCGGGCGTGATCGGACCGGCACCGGGGGGCTATCCCGCCACCGGACAGGGATTTACGGGCGTCCCGCCGCGGCGGTCGCCGGACCCGACCGGGCGCGGGCCCGCCCGATCGCCTCAACGACCTGCTTGGAGGAATAGAGGTTGGACATCCAGAAGGGGCTGTCCGGGCCGCCCTCGGGCGTGAAGACCACCAGCAGGGGGATGCCGGTCTGGCCGAGCGACCGCAGGGTGTCCCAGCCGGGGGCGCTGGTGCTGGTCAGGTCGGCCATCATGGGGACCACCCCGCCGCCGAGCAGGAGGCTCTTGACGGGGTCCTGGGAGAGGATGGTCGCCTCCAGGGCCTTGCAGTTCAGGCACCACTCGGCGGTGAAGTCGAGGACGACCACGTTCCCGCCCGCCAGGGCTTCGGCCAGGCCCTCGGACGAATAGGCGACCCAGAAGTTGTTGCGCAAGTGCTCGGTGCGGTTGACCGCCGCCCACACGCCGGTGGCTCCGATCAGCAGGGCCAGCACCGAGAAGGACACGCGGGGTCCGGGCTTGCGGGTGATCCGCACGGTCTGCACCGCCAGCCAGCCGCCCGCGCCGACCATCGCCAGCGCGATGGCCCACCAGTGGACCGACTTGGCCCACCAGGGCAGGCCCGCGATGCGTCCCATGCCCGAAAGCAGGGCCAGCACGCCCGAGCCGATGAAATAGGCCGCCGCCGCGATCATCAGCAGGCCCATGACCTGCTTGACCAACTCCGACGCTGGACCCGTCTTGGGCAGCTTCTTGATCAGGCCCGGTTTGGCGGCCAGCACGAGGTAGGGCAGCGCCATGCCCGCGCCGATGGATGCGAAGATCACGATCACCACGATGGGCGGCATCAGGGCCACGCCGGCCAGCAGGGCGCCGGCCACGAAGCCGAAACACGGCAGGCCCAGCACCGCGGTCATCACGCCGAACAGGAACGACCCCTGCGCGGTGTCGGCCTTGGGGTTGACCATGTACACGGCCTGCGGCAGCTTGATCTGGAACGCGCCCATGATGCCCACGCCCATGGCCAGGATCAGCAGGCCGATGCCCAGCGTGAACCACCACAGCCCGAAGAGCCGGGAGGGATCGGCGAACGCGGTCGCCAGCGTCGCCAGCACGCCCAGGGCGGTCCAGAAGGCCACCACGCCCGCGGCCATCCACAGGCCCAGCGTCAGTGCGCGGGCCTTGCTCTCGCCGGCGTGGTGCGAGATGGTCATGATCTTGATGGGGATGACCGGCAGCACGCAGGGCGTCAGGTTGAGCACGAACCCCCCCACCGCCGCCAGCAGGGCCAGCACCACGATGCCCGCCGCGCCGTCGGAGGTGGGCACCGCGATCAGGCCGAGAAACTTGCCGCGGGCCGGTTCGGCGGGCGCGATGGTCAGCGAGCCGCCCCAGGCGTCGGGGTCGGCGAAGACGGCGGGGTTGAAACCCGCGAACAGGTCGCCGGGCGCCGAGGCGGGGGTGTCGGTTCCGATGGTGACCGTCACCGCGAGGTCAACGGTCTCGGGCGGCAGGCAGAGGGCGTCATCGCAGGCCTGGTAGGTGACCCGGAACGTCAGCGTCCGTTCGCCGGGGGCCGCGTCGTCTCCCACCCGCACCGGAACAAACGCCACCGCCGTGCCGGAATACACCAGGTAGTCGATGGGCGTGCCGGTGAACAGGAAGTCCACCTTGGCCGTGTACGGCTCGGGCCACTGGATGCGCCCGAAGGACAAGCCTTCGGCCTCGGCGGGCTCGATCGTGGTGGGGATCGGGGTGAAGCCGCCCATCTCGCGGGGGACGACCGGCTGGTTCAGGTTGACATGCCAGTTGTCCGCGTGGTCGAAGACCACCGCGACGATGAGCTGGTCCCCGGGGCGGGCCTGGGCGGTCGACGCGGCGGCGCGGAGCGTGACCGGGTCTTCGGAGGGCGGTGCGGCGACGGGCTGGGCGAAGATGTCCTGGCCCCCCCCCGCCCCCACCCCCCACGCCCCCCCCGCCCCCCCCGCCGCGACCCCGAGGGGCAACAAAAGAACTGTCAGCAGGGTCCAGATTCGCAGGATCGGCATGAAAGGCACTCCGTGGGGCGTTCCAGCGGCGGGAACGGGTGGTCGCGTCGGATTGTTCCCCAGGCCCGGCCCCGCCGCCCGGCTGGGATCCGAAACGGGGCCCGCGGGCACGGGGGCGGTGGCCGCGGGGCCGCACGGGGAAAGCAGGGGGCAGAGGGGGTCAAGGAATCGGGCCCGCGGGGCCGATATGCCGATGGCGGTCGGGTCCGGCCAGGACCGGCCGGCGGTGTGCGTGCGCTCCGGATGGTCCGGGGCGGCGGGGATGGGTCTGCGAGGTGCGGGCATGCTTGACCAGAGCGAGGTCGACGCGCTGCTCGCGGCGGTGGATTCCGGGGAGATCCAGGAAGAGCAGACCTCCACGCAGGTCTTCAGCCGCAACCGCCGGGATCCGCGGTCGGTCGAGATCCGCCCGTACGACTTCAAGCGGCCGGAACGGGTCTCCAAGGACCAGATGCTGGCCCTGGAGACCCTGCACGAGGCCTTTGCGCGCAACTTCGGGGCGTCGCTGTCGGGCTTCATGCGGACCATCGTCGAGGTCCGCGTGGCGACCTGCGAGCAGATGACCTACGGCGAGTTCATCGGGGCCCTGCCCAACCCGACCAGCTTCAACCTGATCCACGCCGACAAGCTCGAAGGCCAGATGTGCCTCGAGATCTCGCCGCTGATCATCTACCCCATCATCGACCGACTGCTGGGCGGGACGAACCAGGACCTGTTCATCCCGCAGCGGCCGATGACACCGATCGAGATGCGGCTGATCTCCAACGTCATCAGCCGGGGGCTGATCGCGCTGGGCGAGGCGTGGGACTCGGTGCGCAAGCTGCAGTTCTCGGTGACGGCGCAGGAATCGAACCCGCAGCTCGTCCAGATCGTCCCGCCGAACGAGGTGGTCATGGTGATCGGGCTGGAGGTCCGGATGGGCTCGCGCGCGGGCACCATGAACCTGTGCATCCCCTACAACGTCATCGAGCCGGTGATGGACGAGCTGAGCAGCCAGAGCTGGTTCGCCGTCTCCCGCAACGAGAGCAGCAAGACCAGCGAGTCACGGATCGCCAAAAACCTCGACCAGGCCTCGCTGGGCGTCTCGGCGGTGCTGGCCGAGACCACGATCACGATGCGGGACCTGGCGGAAATGGCCCCTGGCGACCTGATCGTCACGACCCACGCCTGCTGCCTGCCGGCGACCATCCTCATCGAGGGTGAGGCGAAGTACCAGGCCGAGGTCGGCCAGCACCGCGGCAACCGGGCGATCCGGATCCTCCGCCCCCTGCCCAGGGGAGAGCGGCGGGACCGCGCTCCCGCCGCCGGGCCGCCGGCCTCGCCCCCCAACGCGGTCCCAACACCGAACGCCCGCAAGGGTTGATCCGGCCATCTCCTGCGATCTAGGATCATCGTGAGTTGCGGCCGGCGTCCGGTCGCATGGGAGCGTTCGGTGTGACCATGGTCCTCCGCGATGCTGGCTGATCGGCGCCCGACGATGTTCGGGAGCCCCCTTCCCGGGGTGATGGCGATGCGGTGAGCGTCTGTCCATCCGGATCCGGGCAGGCGCGGGGCGTACGCCCCGACGGCCCGCAGGGGACCGCGGTCGTGAACGATCCGCGGTTTCGTGTTTTTTTGGTCCCGACGGGGACCGGGGCCACCGGGCCCGGACATCCAGACAACCCGAGCCCCGAGCGGGGCGACAACGCGACGAGCAGGAGCCAATCGGTGAACACCCAGGAAATGATGCGGATTCTCGACTCGATCGCCCGTGACCGGAGCATCAGCCGTGATCTGCTGATCGCCGACCTCGAGCAGGCGATGGTGACGGCCTGCCGCAAGTTCTTCGGCACGCTGGACGCCGAGGAGTTCCAGTGCACCGTCGACCGGATCACGGGCGAGATCTCGATCTTCCGCTACGGCGAGCCGCTGCAGCTGCGTCCGGAAGAGCTCGGACGCATCGCCGCCCAGACGTTCAAGCAGGTCATGATCCAGCGCTTCCGCGACGACGAGCGCCAGTCGCTCATCGACGAGTTCGGCGGACGCACCGGCACCATCGTCAACGGCGTGGCCCAGCGGTACGACCACGGGGCCCTGATCGTGCAGGTGGACCGGGCCGAGTGCGTCATGCTCCGCAGCGAGCAGATCCCCGGCGAGCAGTTCGCCCCGGGCGACCGCGTGCGGGCGCTGATCCTGGATGTCAAGGACATGGGCAACCAGGCCAAGATCTATCTGAGCCGCGCCCACCCGGACTTCATCAAGCGTCTGTTCGAGGTCGAGGTGCCCGAGGTGTCCGAGCGGACCATCGAGATCAAGGCCATGGCCCGCGAGGCGGGCTACCGCACCAAGATGGCCGTGTCCTCGATCGACTCCAAGGTCGACGCGGTCGGCGCGTGCGTCGGCGTCCGCGGCGCCCGCATCAAGACCATCGTCGACGAGCTCAACGGCGAGAAGATCGACATCGTCCGCTGGAACGAGTCCAGCCAGATCCTGATCGCCAACGCCCTCAAGCCCGCCGAGGTCGAGGAGATCTCGCTGTGCTTCGAGCTGGGCCGGGCCACCGTGGTGGTGCGCGACGACCAGCTGAGCCTGGCGATCGGCAAGCGGGGCCAGAACGTCCGCCTGGCCGCCCGCCTGACCGGCTGGGACGTGGACATCCTCACGCCCGAGGAGTTCAACAAGGGCCTGGAGATCATGTCGTCGACGCTCACCGGCATCGAGGGCATCACGGACCAGATGGTCGACCGGCTGGCGGCCCTGGGCATGGTCAGCGTGTTCGACGTCGAGGAGATCGGCGCCGAGGTGCTGGCCGAGGAGCTCGAGATCGACGCCGAACTGGCCGACCGCCTGATGACCGTCGCGGCGGCGCGGGCCAAGGAAGTCAGCGCCCAGCAGCAGCTGGAGAAGGAAGAGGCCGAGAAGCGTCGCGCCGAGGAGCAGGCCGCCACCGCGGCGATCCTGGCCGGCGCGGCCGGCGGCGAGGGCGGTCTGGATCCCGACGCGGCCGCGGCGGCGATCCTGGGCGCGGGCCGGGCGACCAGCGACGAAGCGGAGAACCGCGCCGACGACATCCTGGGCGGCTGAGCCCAACCAAGGTCATCGGCGAACATCAACGGATCGAGTTGTCCCGCGGGGCCCGCCAGGCCGGGCCCGCGCGGCAGAGAGAGTCGGACGGAAGAACACGGGCCCGAACCCGGAGGACAAGTTGGCTACACGCGTTTTCGAGATCGCCAAGGAACTGGGCGTCAAGTCCAAAGCAATTGTGGACAAGTGCCACGCAGAGGGCATCCCCGCCGAGGTGATCAAGAATCACATGTCCACCGTTTCGGTCGGTCTGGAGCAGACCATCCGGGAATGGTTCGCGTCGGGCGAGCCGTCGGGCACGGCCGTCGAACAGACCGACAGGGTGGATCTGGACGCGGTGCGCGAAGAGAAGCCGCGGAGCAAGGCCCGGCGGGCCGGCGCCGCCTCCGACGGCCCCGAAGGCGATTCGGACGTCTCGGTGGCCGTGGTCGAGGAGCAGCCCCCCGCGCCGCCCCCGGCCGCCCACAAGCGGGCCGCGGCCAGCGCCGCCCCCGGCCCGCCGGCCCAGGCCGCCGCCCCCGCGGCAACGGCCGCGCCGGCCGCCCCCGCACCCGCGTCACCGGCTCCGACGACCACCCCGGCCGATCCGCGGGGCGATGCGCCGCCCAACCGGCCGCTCCAGCCCCGGATGCCCGCCGGACTCAACGCCCGACCCCCCGACCCGCTGACGGCGACGCAACCCCCGGCGAACGGCCACGGCGCCCCCGCGGCCCAGACCCCCCGC
>CAYNRF010000062.1:0-16730 GCA_964399525.1 uncultured Phycisphaeraceae bacterium
CCCGGCATTGTTCCCCGCGCTGAACCCTCCGTTCCGACCCGCGGCCACCACCCTGGCCCACCCCCCCCAGCGCCGCGCGGCAACTCCCGCGCGGATCACCTCGTCCGAGCCGTCCCCGGACGCGTTATCCACCACCACCACCTCGTCCCGCCCCGGCTCGATCTGGCCGTCGAGCGTTTCCAAGCAGTCGAGGACCAACCCTGCCGTCCGGTAGTTCAGAACCACGACTGCCAGCCGCAGGCGGCCCGCCCCACCGGCGATCAAATGTGATTCGACATCACCCATGCCGCTCGCCCGCGCCCGCCTTTGCCCCGACCACCCGAGCCGGCACACCGACGGCCGACGCACCCTCCGGGATGTCGCTGACAACGACCGCCCCGGCTCCGATCTTGGCCCGATCACCCACCCGAACCGGCCCGAGCACGCAGACGTGAGCCCCCAGATACACGTGGTCGCCGATCACCGGCCCCCCCGGCTTGGCCCCGGCCCCGATCGTCGTCACCTGGTGGATGGCACAGTCCGCCCCCACCGTGGCCCAAGGGTACACCTGGATCGGCCCGACGTGGGGGATCAGCAGGCCCGGACCGATCACGGCGCCCTTGTCCAGGTTGATGTGCGTCACCGCCGTGAGGAGCTTCTTGACCACAGCCAGCAGAACATTCGGAACGAACCAGACGATTCGCGGTCGCCGCCCCCGCAGCGCCCGCTGCATTCGGTAGACCGTCAGCGCCCAGAACCCCTCCGAGCCCCAGCCGCTGTACCCGTGCTTCTTGAACCGTGCCAGATCGGCCCGCCACGCCCGCCACTGGCTGTCACCAGCCCACGCCTTGACGGTTTCCGGGTCGTATCGCATCGCGGCCTCCCGATGGAACTACCGCAGATCAATCGGCCGAGGACGACCCGGAATACGAGCCGAACTTGCTTCGTGCCGGCTCGTTTCTGACACCACGGCGAGGTTACTGGCCTTCCGCGGCATCAGCACGAAGGACGCCATCGCCCCCGCGGCCAGCATAAACACGGTATTCGGCATGGCATTCAGGAGCGTATCAAACACAAAGATCAGGATCGCCATGCCCACCGCCCAGGCTGCGCCTTTGGAGCCCTCAAAGATCCGCTTCCGACTCGGCTGCCGGATCAGCAGAAACATCGGACCCATGAAGGTCCCATACGCCGCCACCAAACCGAACACGCCGGTGGAACCTACCAGAATACCCCACCAACTATCTGAGATAGTAATATCGTTTCCGAACTCGTCCCGGACCCGCCACCGACCCCAGCCGCCCCAGCCGAACACCGGCCGTTCCAACGCACGATTCACGATGATCGTGTCGTTCTCCAGACGCATGTTCAGCGAACCAGCTCGGTCTTCGCCGAACGCCAACGCGGCGAGATCGACCAGCTCACGCCCTTCCCACCCGGCAACACGGATCCCAATGTAGCCCGCCGGCAGCAGCAGGAGCGAGAGCAACGCCAGCCGCAGGCGGCTGAACTGGACAAACTCGATCGCCCCGATCATCCCCACCATCAGCAAGGCCGCCCCCGCCGAACGCAGCGAGATGGTCACCACCACCAGGCCCGCCGCGACGAACATCATGGGCACACCCCAGAGGCGGGTCACCGCCTTGGAACGCCACAGCACCCACGCCACAACCGAGGCCGAGGCCATCCAGACACCCACCGCCAATCCGTGGGCCATAAAGACCGTGGGTCGGTAGCCTCCGAACCGCAACGCCATGATCCAGGATGACGCACGGAAGCCGTAGACCTGCACATGCAACTGCGGACTCATCATCGATTCCCAGATGCAGAGCGGCGCATACACCATACCGCCCACAACGATGCCAACCGCCAGATCCCGCATCGCCCCCTCGCCCTGAAACAAGCATCGCCCGACCCAGTAAGCGACACCCCACTCCAGAGATCGGTTGACAACCGTAGACAATGCATCGTGTGGACCAAGTCCGTTCAACAGCGAGCTGATCGCCGGTGTGAACAAAAAGGCGAAAAAGCAGAAGTCGATCGGCTTCGGACGCCACGACAACAACTGCGGCGACGCGACGAGCAATGCTGCGATGAGGGCTCCGAGTCCGGCCGCAAGCGGCTTCGTGTAATTCGGAAAACCGGCAAATATTAAGGCTGTTTGGGGCAAGAACAGATTACCCCCGATGATCGAGCACAGCACGACGCGTCGGACTGGAAACATCGTCGCCAGCAGAGCCATTAATATGGGCCAGCCCAACATGAAAACGAGGACAGTGAGTGGATAATTCATCCGATATGACTCGCGACCGATCTATTTGGAGTATCATTTTCCAAATCTAGCGAACTAAACCCTAGGTCAGTGTCTGGCTTCGTCTCACGTTTCTGTAGAACCCATTTATAAACCTCGATGGTCTTCTGCGCTTTTGCATCCCATGTAAAGTGCTTTTTCACCCGATCGAGTCCTGATTGGCGCATTTCAAGTAACACGGTGGGGTTGTCGACAACTTCTGTAACAGTTGCACGCAGATGACTAACTATCTCAGGTCGCGAACCCATGGGAATCTTGAAACCGACATTGGGGGTGACCAATTCACCAGGGCCACCATACGCGACTACCACAGGAACAATGCCTAATGCCATCGCCTCAAGTACCACTCCGCCTCCAAATTCTCTGATACTTGGGAAGACGAAAAGGTGATTATCGACTAGCTTGCCTTGTAGCTCTGAGTGCTTGACCCACCCGTGAAACTTTACTCCGTACTCAATCTGATTGCGGTTGCAGAACGCTTCCAGCTTTGCCCGCTCCGGCCCATCGCCAAAGACATTGACAATGATCCGTCCTTCACGAACTAGATCCGCGAGTGCCTCTAACACCATGTCGCAGCCCTTGTAGGGGACCAGACGACCGACAAAAGCAACTTTCATCGGATAATCCAAGAACGGCTCTGAGCGGATAGAGAATCGCGAGGGTTCGATTGCGTTCTCTACGACGTACACGCACTTCGTCTTGTGCCGCGGCGGGATCTGCTGCAGCGTGTCCTGCGATCCAACAATTATCGCGGACACTGTCCGAAGCGCTTTTTTGTGACCAGGGAGAAGTTTGTAGGCAGAGCGGACGCAAGAAAGCCACTCGCCCTCAGCACGCAGCGCTGTCCAAAATTCTTTCGGCCACGGCACGCCGCCATTGATTGGACCAATCACAAGCGGCACCCCAGCTCTCTCGCAAAGTCGCGAAAGATAAAGACTCGGAACAGTCGGGCTCAGCGGAGTCACCCGGTGAACCAGATCGAACTCTCCCGCCATCAACCGATCATGGAACTGTTGGCACAGGGCTCGCTCAAAGGCGTAATACGCGAGACCGGCCATCGCCGTGGTCGCCGTCCAGCCTAGTCCAAGCTTACGCAAGATCTGATTGATTCGATAAAGTGGCTTGGCCAGCCACTCCGAGTTGATCGCCTCGAACTCAGTTCCCTCCTGCATTCCGGCCCGCAGAAAAGCCTCGCGATTCCGAATCTGCGTGACAACCAACGCATTGCAACGCCGCGAGATCGCTACGGAATGCGACCAGCCGACGAGCGGGACGCTTATAAAATCAGGATTTGCAGATTCAGCTATTAAGAGCACACGCATTGCCGACCTCAATGACACCCCTCCACAAAAACGAAGTCCGGCAAGAAGGACCGGACCGAAACTCAAATATGGATATAAGTCGAAAAAGACTGCAATGACCACCTAGTCAATATTCTGCAATCGCTCAGCAACCCATTGATAGACCCTTGTCGAAACAATGTCGGCATCAAAGCTTTGACGTGACTGACTCCTAGCCATTACCATGAACTCACCGAGACCTCCTTCTCTTCCAATCGCTGCCAGGTAGCCATCTATTCCATAGCCGGAAACTGGCTGGGAAATCGACTGAAAGTCCCCATCTGGCTCGATCTGAGATGCCCAGGCACCCACCGAAAAGTTCAACGATCCCAGCCTAAATGGCCTGTCATGCATTCCGAAATAGCGATACCTATTACCCGAAATCTGTAACGCAGCATCGCCTGCGACGAATGAAGAAACCATGGGTTTATTAAACGCAGGATTGCCGCCGTTTGCTGTCAAGTCGCGGCAAACTAGATTATGTTGCAGTCGAATGTCTCGCCTAACATGCCCTTCCGGAGGGGCGGCAATTGCTATTGTGCCGTGCCAGTTAATTATTGAATTACGTATAATTTGGAGGTCTGAAATACCGTACTCTCCGCTATTTGCGACCGTGATCGCATTGCCGTTGGGTCCAATTTCCGATGAGTAAAGAATGTTGTCAGAAACAGTCCCCGCTCGAATATTACTTACGTCAATCCCAAATGAACGGGGTGTATTCTGAGAAATGCTTCGGCCATACATGATGAGGTTGCGGCCAATTGATCCCTCAACTCCACCCTCGTCCGGATTTGTGCCTCCGCCTAGAAGGACTGAAATGGGGTTGCTAATGAATAGGTTATCTTCGACGATTCCACCTGGTCTTAACTGTACGCCGTGAGAGGAAGCGTCGGCAATAATATTACCTCGAATAATAACCTCGCGGGTGCCATTCTGAATGTAAATGTTGTGATTGAAGATCGTCGGCTGAGCATTGCGTCCAAGATCGAATCCGTTTGATGCAAATACGGAGTTCTCGATAACAAGTCCATTAACACGATCCGCGTATAGACCCTGTGAATGGCTCATCTTGCTCCATGAATCAACTACAACACACCCGTTGATACGAATGTCCTCAACAGGTGCTACCTCTCCGAGACTCTGGACAGAAAATCCATCTTTAAATCCAGACACATAAAGATCTTCGAAGAGAATATTGCGACTGCGCCGGAGCCAGACCACGCCGGCAATTTGTTGATCATCGGCACGCTGACTTGGCTCAAGATGCAGACCCACAAACGCGACATGCTTGGTCTCGCTGTTGCCCTGCGCTCGAATAGCACCCGCTGCTGTTGCAGGCGGCATGATCTTCGGCCGCTGCCCGCCATCCCCGTACGCCCCGACCACCATCATCTCGGTTTCGGACCGCCCGCTCTTGGACCAGAAGGGGAGCATGTGATCCCAGATGTCCCCGCGCTTCAGCAGCATCCAATCGGGGAATCCATTCCGCAACAGCGATTCCGCCCGTGCCAGCGTCTTCACCGGCGTCGCCGGCGTCAGCCCGTTGTTCGAGTCATTGCCTTCGCTGCTGGAGACAAAGATCAGCCGCGTGTCCGCGCTGGGTGTGAACTGCGTCCAGAACGAACCGTTGTCCTGGTTTGTCGCGGCCATCGCCGGGTTCGTGCCGGCCAGGCTCATCAGGCCCACCACGCCGAGCACCATCACCTTCAGGGCGACGCGACGGCCCATCCCATACTTGCGTCCGCGGCTGAGTCGTGCCATGGCCATACAGTCCTCCGGATGATTATCGGCCGCGCTCCGGCCGCTCGTCGAGCGATACACAGGAAACGGTCGAAATCGGCTTGGAATCCAGCGGAATCGTGCCAAACCCCCGCCCGTCCCGCCACGCCGGTTCCGGGGAGTTCCATGTTCCCAGCCCGACCGAGTCCCCACAACCGCTCCAGATTGCCCGGTCAACCCAGGCCGACGACCCAATCAACCCCCAAGCCGGGGACCCCAACGACCCGATATTGTGTCCCCGGAGGTCCGCAGCATGAAAGTCAGCTCCCCCGCCCGCTTCGACGGCCCCATCCCCGAGGCCTTCGCCAAAGCCACCGCCGAGCGGGTGCCGCAGTTTGTCCCCACCCAGCATTTCGCCGACGATCGGGGCTGGTCCCTCATGAACCAGCTCCAGGGCGTCATGTCTCCACAGGGCCAGGTCAACTTCTCGGTGCAATACCCCGGTGTGGTCAAGGCCTGGCACCGCCACGCCAAGCAGACCGACTTCTGGATCTGCCTGGTGGGGCACATCAAGGTTGGTGTGTATGACCAGGACACCAAGGCCGCCTGGTCGATCGTCATCGGCGAGAAACGCCCCGGCGTTGTGGTCATCCCCCCACCATTATGGCACGGTGCGGCGACCGTCGGCGACACCCAGGCCGGGCTGCTGTACTACGTCACCCACGCTTATGACCCGGCCCACCCCGACGAAGAACGGACCACCCCCGACGCGTTCCCGGGTTTCCCGTGGCAGGTTGAGCACAAATGAATCAGCCGCATGGCCATGCGGGCTCCGACCCGCAGCAGGTTGGCGTGAAGCGATCCCTGCCCCGCCGGGCGCTGATCCTGGGCGGCAGAGGGATGGTCGGGCGGTCGTGGGCTGGGCTGCTGACCGCCCACGGGGTGCCGTTTCGAGCGTTGGCGCGGCCGGACTTTGAACTCCAGAATCCCGATTCGCTGGCGACCCTCATCGAGCCGGAAGACGAGCTGGTGGTCAACGCCGCTGCCTGGACCGCCGTGGACGACGCCGAGTCCGACGAGGCCGGAGCAACCAGAGCCAACGCAGACGCCCCCGCGCGCCTCGCCGAGCGGTGCGAACAGATCGGCGCGTGCCTGCTGCACTTCAGCACGGACTATGTGTTCAGCGGGCGGGCCGATCGGCCCTACCCGGTCGATGCACCGATCGAGCCGGTCAACGCGTACGGCCGTTCCAAGGCCGCGGGTGAGGCCGGCGTCCGAGGCCGGACACCCAACCATCTGATCATCCGCACGAGCTGGGTCTATGCGCCCTGGGGCAAGAACTTTGTCCGGACGATCGCCGGGCTCGCCGCTCAGCGTGAACACCTGCGGGTGGTCGACGACCAGCGGGGCAGGCCCACCTCGGCCGAACAGCTCGCCCGGACGAGCCTTGCTCTGTATCTCGCGGGCTGTGCCGGCACCTGGCACGCCACCGACGGCGGCGAATGCTCCTGGCACGGCCTGGCGGCCGAGATCGTGCGGCTGCTGAGGCTGCCCTGCCGCGTGGATGCATGCTCGACCGCGGAGTATCCGCGTCCGGCCGTGAGGCCGGCCTTCAGCACGCTGGACCTCTCCGCGACGGAGGACGTGATCGGCGTGCTGCCGTCCTGGGAGGTTTCGCTGGCGGACGTGCTGCGTCGCCTGCCGCCGAACCCGGCATGAAGGGCAAAAACAACACGGGAGGGCCGGAGCCCTCCCGTGGTTGATGTCAGATCCGATGATCCGGAGAATCAGCGGCGACGGAGGCGGGCCACGCCGGCGACGCCGACGAGGGTGGCCAGACCGGCGAAGGCCGCCGGGGGCAGCGGGACCACGTAAAGGAGATCCTGCTGACTGCCGTTCAAAGCCGCGATGAACCGACCGCTGACGTTCACGTTGTTGTTCAGCGACGCGATGAGGGCGTTGTACGCCGAGCTCACGGATTGCCCGTTAGAATCGTTCACCAACGAGTCACCAACGAAGCTGATGTTGTTCGCCCCGTAGATGGCGCCCCAGATCGCGGCTTGAGTTGCAGCCAGACGCACCCTGGTGGTGTTGGTGTCTGAGCCGAGATCGTTACGAATCCAGTCCCAAGCGATGGCCTGAGCGAGCACGTTGTTGATCAACTGCTCAATCGCAGCACCGTAGGTGGTGTTGCCCGGACCGCCCGAAGCAGGGTTCGGGGCATTCTCGAGATCGTCGAGATCGAACGGCAGCGAACTCCCGCTCACGAACTGGCCAAGCTCGATGCAGAACGTCGAGAACTCAGCTCCTTGTCCACCCTGGAACTGGCCGGTTGCGCCGGGCGCCGATCCGCCCGGGCCGTACCTGAAGTTGATGTGACCGCCGGCGATACCGCCCGCGCTGGTGCGGCCAGCAACGACGATCCCAGAGACCGTGTTTTGGCCAACATACGAAATGTTGATGCTCGACGCGAGCGTTGAGCAAGCCGAGGCCGCAATCGCGGCACCGATCAGAACGGAACTCTTCATAAGACTGTCCTCTCTCACGCGGTCATGCCGCATGCCTGACTCTTCCGTGCGGCTCCCGGAGCTGCATCTCCGGAAGGGGATACGCCCCCCCTGTTCCGCACGCCCTTCGCCTTCCCCGCGAAGGGTTGCCTTCCCGTCATCCAGACGGGTTGATCACATCGGTGAGCGAGCCCGAAAGGACGCACTCACGCCGAACCCGCAGAACGGGACTCGACGAGCGAAGTATATCGGGAACTTCGCCCATGTCGACCCCGAAACGGGGAGTTTGCGGGGGTTTCATGAACCGTTCGCAATCCGTCGCCGCGGAAAGCTTGAGAAAGCCTCACGCGGGCGCTTTGTTCGGATCCTGAGAGGATCCCGCAGACGTGTTATAGGACCTACTCGAGAAGCCCGTACATGGCCGCCTTGACCTGCAGCTCACGCGAAAGGCCCGCGGATCCCGCGACCTGGCGGGCCCGCTGGAGGGGCGGCTGCCAGCGTGACGGCTCCCCCTCGACATCCTTCAACACCGCCGCCAAGCCGAGCCAACCCTCCGCGCTCGCCGGGTCCAGCTGGGTCACACGCTGGAAATCCGCCTCCGCGTCCCGGTGCGATTTCCGGGCCAGGTGCACCCACCCCCGCGTGCCGTAGAAGGCCGGGATCTCCTGAAACCCCACCGCCTGGTTTGCCAGCTCGAGGGCCTCGGCGAGCCTGGTCGAGGTGGGGTTCTCGCGCGTCAGCACGCCCGCGAGATTGTTGCGGATGGCCGCTCCGAAAAGATCGGTTGCGGGGAAGCGGCCAAGAAGGTCTCGGTAATGCTGTTCGGCGGCGGCGGACCGACCCGCCGCGTCGGCGCAGATCGCCGCCGTGAACAGGAAGTTGGGGTTGCCCGGCTGCAGCAGGCTGGCGCGCAGGTAGAACTCCGCGGCCTGCGCGAAGAGCTCGTCCGCGTCTGCCTGCGCGGCTGTCTCCGCCTTTCGCTGTGTGGCCACCGCCGCGACCGCCACGGCTTCGACGTCGTCCGGGTTGCCGGCCAGACGGCCCAACGCGATCCGCGCGGCCGAATCGGCGAATGCGGCGGACTGCTCGGGGAACCGATCCGCCATCGCCATCCAAGCGTCCGCGGCTCGGACTTCCATCCCCTCCAGACCCATATCCTCGGCAGCACGCATCCAAGCTTCGGCACGCGGGCCGGGCGAGACCGTGCCGGCGGCCAGCGGGATCCACACGTCCGCGCGGACCAGCGGCTGCGCTCGCGCGACGGGCTCCAGACGCGACCTGAACGACGATTCGCTCCCGGAGAGGATGGAGGAGCCGCCGTAGAGGAAGAGAACCTGCCGGCTCTGCGGGCTGTCCGGGGAAGACATCGCTGCATCGATCGCCGTGCTCAACCGATCGACGACACCCGCGTGATTGCCGACGACCTGGGCAGCCTGGGCAAAGATGAGATCCGCTTCGAGCGTCGAACCGCGGGTTTGTCCGCGGAGACGGGTGGCCAGACGCATCGCGTCCTCCCACAGCCCGCCGCGCAGGGCGGCGAGGGCCGCGAATCGCAGCAACTCTTCGTCCTCCACGAACCGTCGGTGATCGGCGACCGTGTCCCGTGCGAGGACGGCCGGATCCTCGCCCAGCTCGACGCGCTCGCGGAAGACGTATTTGAGCACGGGCGCGTTGCCCGGGAAGGCCGCTCGGAGATCCCGCAGTTCCGCCAGTCGGGCGTCCCGTTGCATGGCTCCCTTGCGATCCTCGTAAGACTGGACCCGCTCGATCGCCAACCGCACGCTCTGGAGCTCGGCTCCCTCCGACGCACGCGTCAGCACCGCACCGGCGAGGTCTCCGGAGGTCATCTGACTCCAGAAGACCAGATCCGGGTTGCCCGGATGCGCGGCGAGCGCCTCCTCCACCCTGGATCTTGCCGAGTCCGTGTCTCCGGAGCGGACCAGGGCATCGATCAGCGTGATCCAGAGGGCCGGGTCCTGCGGTTCCCGCTCGACGAGTGTGGTGAGCAGATCGATCGCTGCGCGGAAATCTCCGCCTCGAATCGCACGCTCGGCCCGGATTCGGGCGGCGTCACCGGCCTGCAGCCCGAAACGGGTCACATCACCCAGCACGGCTTCCGCACGGTCTGGCTGTCCGGCCTGCGTGTAACGTGCGACCACGTCCACCAGCTGTGACCGCGTGAGCGCCGGGCGTGCCGCAATCAGGCTGTCCAGAACTCGCGCCGCCCTGGCGTTCTCGTTGGATCCGAGATACAACTGCGCCAGGAGCAGGCCCAGCTCGGCACGCTCGGAGGCGGCCGATGTCTCAAACATCTGCTCGATCATCCGCGTGCTGGTCTGCGCGTCCCCGAACCTGGCAAGATCCCGCGCCAGCGCCCCGCGGGCGGTGGGCGTCACCCGGGTCTGGGCGACCAGATCGGCCAGGATCCGGCGGGTCTCGGCCTCGTTCCCGGCGGCGTAGCTGAGGCCCGCCGCCTCGAACAGGTAACCCATCGCGGCTCGGCCGCCCACGAGGCGGGACGCGGCGAGATACTGTTCGACCGCCCCGGCCAGATCCGGTTCGAACCGGTCCGCGGCCGGAACCTCAGGCGGGCACGGCACGCGGAGCATGTTGCCAAGCAGCGTACGGGCCGCCACATTCTGCGGCTCGGCGACCACGACGCTCCGCACGATCAGCAGCGCTTCATCGCGGCTCTGGCGGGTGGGCGTGCGTCCGAAGATCGAACGGGCCCGCGCCAGGCGGATGCGCGAAGGCAGTGTGCGACCCTGCGTCGCGGTCAGCTCGATGATGCGGGCGATCGATGATTCCACGAACTCGCGGTCGTTCACCAGCGCTTCCGACTCGATGGCCTGCGTGATCAGATCCAGATCCGACGGCGCCGCCGCCAGCACCGCCCGCCACGCGTCGGCCGCTCCGGCATGCCCGAGCTGGTCCTTGACCAACGCATCGGCCCTCAGCCAGGCGGTCCGATCGTCGGGCCCCGCCTCGCGGATCCGTCCCCCGAGCGCCGCGACCGCCTCATTCAGTCGCTCCGACCGGTCAACGTCCGATCCGGCGGCGCTCACGTAGAGAACGGACGCGCGGATCGCCTCGTCGGGTCGGTCCGGGAACGGGTCGAGCGTGATCTCGGACGGCGCCGCGAACACGCCGAGCCCGAACGCGAGATCCAGCTCTTCCGCCCGCGATCGCTGTGTCGGAGAGAGGTCCATCGCCAGCGCCGCGGCGAGCTCCTCGCGGGCTTTGTCGGGGCTGCCGGTCGCCGCCTCAAAGGCCACCAGGTGGAGCATGCAGTCCGCACGCAGCGGCCCCGAAACCCCGTCAACAAGGGCGCGGGCGATCTGCATGGAGCGTTCGGCCGCTTCGCGATCGAGCTGCGCCGCCACGGCCAGCTGGGCGTCGACCTGCAGCTGGATGATCCACGCCTCGACCAGCGTGCGTGCGTTGCCCGATGACTGGACGGTGGAAACCAGCTCCCGCGCCGCGCTCCCCGCCTCCGAGACCCGGCCGGCCCTCAGCAGGGCCAGAATGCTCCTGACCTCCGGCAGCGTCCACACGCCGCGGCCGGCCAGTTCCGACGCCATGTCCCACGCGTCCGATGCATCGGCAAGCCGCCCCATCCGATCGTGCACATCGCCGAGCACGAACCGCAGCGTGGGCTCGAACGGGTAGGTCTCGACCGCCTTGGACGCGGTGGCCCGTGCGTCGACCAGCTGTCCGGCCTCGGCCTGCTGCCGGGCCTGAACCGCCTGCAACCAGCCGCGGGCGCGGAAATCGTCCGTCATCGACGTCAGCCGCTCGAGCACCGCGCCGACCTGCTCCGCCTCCCCCGCGTCCAAGTGGACCATGGCCGCGTACCCGAGCACGTCCGCAACCACGCGGCCGTCCGGGGTGGCGGCCGACTGGGCGAGAAGATCGGCCCGCTGCCCCGCCCAGTACCGGCGCCGGGCCAGCAATCGGGCAAACTCGGGATCCGTCGAGGTCGAGGCGGCCCGGTCCAGGATGGTCAGCAACATCGGCTCCTGCCGCCAGCCGCCGACGAGCAGCACGAGCACCTTCGAGAGCTCGTCATCGGTCAGGGGGATGTCCGCGACGGAAGCGCCCGTCTCCGGATCAATCCCGATCACCTCGCCCAGCGCCCGGGCGGCCTCCGCGAACGGCAGCCCGTCACTTCCGACCACCGCTTCGACCACCCGACGCCCGAGCGAATCGGGGTCGGCGCTGCGGTACCTTTCCACGATCCCGTCGGCCCGGGCAAGGTCGCCCCGCGCGATCGCCCGCGTGTAGGCACGCCAGACATCGACGAACGCGGGCGGCTCGGCCGCCAGCAGCCGGTCCTCGATCTGCGGGATGACCGGATCCTGCTCGTTGATCGCCACCCGTGCGATGGCCTCCTGGCGCAGGACCGGCAGGTCCGCGGCGGTCGCCGCGCCCAGGTCCGATGCCCGCAGTCGCCCGGACAACTCGCGGGCCTCGACCCACTGACCGGACCGCATGAACAGATCGAGCAGTTCGATCGACGCTTCCCGGTCTTCGGCCCGGTCCTGCAGATACAAGCGGTACACCGCGATCGCGGCCGGGATGTGGCCGCCATCGCTGACTTCGAGCTCCGCCCGCGAGCGGGCGAAGGCCAGTCTGGTCTCCGGCTGGACGGGGCGATCGCCCATGCCACGCAGGTGGCGTCCGAGCATCTGCACCGCCTGGCCGTGCCGGCCCTGCTCGTGGGCGAGCATGCCATCGCGCTGGAACGACTCGAGCTGGCGGCGGTTCTGGAACTTGGGCAGCGTGAACGCCACCGCCAGGCCCAGGACGAGCAGGAAAACGATCGCCCCGGCGAGCGCGAGCCGCCGGGCAGTTCTTGGTCTTAGCCCCATGGATCCTCCCTCGGGTCAGCGACGGGCCAACGCGCCCACAACCAGCAGCACGGTCTTCCAGATAATATAGAGATCCAGCAGGAACGTGGCCTTCTCGACGTACTCGATGTCGTACCGGATCCATTCCTGGAAGTCCGCGCCGTCCGCCCGCGTCCGACGGATCTGCCACAGACCTGTCACACCCGGCCGCACGCTCAGCCTGGCTTCACGCCAGCCCGGGCAGTACTGATTCTCGGAATACGGGCTCGGACGCGGCCCGACGACGGACATGTGGCCCGCGAGCACGTTGAGGAACTGCGGGATCTCGTCGAGCTGCAGACGCCGCAGGAACCGGCCCACCCTGGTGATCCTCGGATCGTTCTCGATGAAAAACTGCGGACCGTCGGCCTGATTGGCGGCCTGGAGCTGGGCCTTCATCCGTTCCGCGTCCCGGTACATGGTCCGGAACTTGATGCAGCCGAACTCCCGGGCCTTGACCGATTCGCGCTGATGGGCGAAGAAGAAGGGCCGTCGGTCCTCGATGTAGATCGCGAGCATGATGACCGGGTAGAGCGGCAGCGTGAAGGCGAGGGCCAGCAGCGCAAAGACGATATCGAATCCCCTCTTCAGGCTGCTGCTGGTGTAGGGTGCGGCTTCCTCGATCCTCCGCTCGGACCAGCCCGGTTTGGCCTCGATGTCACGCCACGACAGGTCGTCGGCCGGGGGACGGGCCTCCGGGTGATCCCACATCACCGCCGGGCCCACGGCCACCGCGCCGCTGGCCAGCGAACGCCCCGCCCCGATCCACAGCGGCCCGGTGATCACGGCCCCCTCCGGCAGAGGCGCGTCGCGGTCGATCCAGGCTTCCCGACCAGCCCGTTTGACACGCCCCACCGTTGCGTCCGGGCGGGACCACGTTTCCGCGAGATCCCGCGTGAAACGCGCCACGTCCCTGTCCAGATCGCCCGAGTAGATCCGACCCTTCTCGCGCATCGCGGACCGCAGATCGGCCGGCACGATCGCGCGCAGCGATTTCCAGGGACTGGCCGAACCGTCCATCGCGGCCCAGTCCCCCGCCAGCTCCGGGTCGCTTGTCAGCGCGACGCGGGCAAGCCGCGACGCGGCGCCGTCGTACTGGCGGCGAAAACGCAGCACACGCCCGTCGGGCCGGGCGTCGACCAGCTCCCGGTAGTCGCTGATGGTCCGATCGGCCAGACGCACGATCAGCACGTCGGACTTGAGCCAGCAGAGAAGGTCGAGCGACCGCCGCAGCGGCATGATGACGAACCGCGATCGCTCCGTCAGCAGGTAGAGTTCCGCGTGGGGATTGATGTCCACGCCCGACCCCACGGGCACCACCTGGACACCGTGGGCGGCCCAGTAGCGGCCGTGGAGCTGGGAGGGCGTCAGCCCCCACACCGTGGGCGTGGAAGGCCCGGCGACCGTCGCGGTCATGACGCGGATCCTCCGCCGGATGCCTCAGCGGGCGTACTCGGGAAGAGCGAGCCGCCGAGCGGCCCGACGCTCGTCCCGCCGCGGACGCCGCCGCGGGCGGCCTGCTCGGCCGCCTGACGCGAGGCCTGGCGGGAGAAGTGCACGGACATGCTGCTCGACGACTGTCGCAGCTCCTGGATCGACGCGCGATTGAAGATCGTGGCGACAACCTGCCCGCCGACCGCCTGGATCTGATCGGCCGCTCGCTTGACGAGCGGTCGCAGCTGATTCCGCCCGACGACCATCAGAACGCCATCGACCGCCGGCGCGAGCAGCCCGGCCTCGATCGAGCCGAGGATCGGTCCGGAATCGATGAGAATCGTCTCGTAGTCGTTGCGGAATGTCTCCACCAGGCGGGAGATCACCTCCGGACTGAGCCTGCTGATGCGAAGGTCGTCGCCCAGGCCCGCCGGCAGCACGCTCAGGCGATCGAACGATGAAGCGTGCACCAGCGAGGCCAGATCGCCACGCGCCGCGGCCGTTTCCGCCAGACTCGGGGCGGCCGGGTGGCCGAAGTGCAGCGAGAGGCCCCGCCCGATCAGGTCGAGGTCGATCAGCAGCGTCCGGTCGCCGCTCTCGGCGAACGAAAGACCCAGGGCGATGATCATGCTCGTCTTGCCGTCGCCCGGCGCGGGGCTGGTCACCGAGAACACCGAATGCCGGTCTCGCCCGTAAAGAATCTGCATCTGGGCCCGGATCTGGTGCACCGCGAACGCGGACGCCTCGGCCAGCTCGCGGTCCGTGAGCGACTTGCCCAGATCCGGCAGCACCCCCACAATCCGGGAGTTGGCGGACTCAAGGATGTTGTCGTCCGAGTATCGCACGCGCCGGCCCAGCATGCCGATGCCCATCATCAGCGCCACGGGCATGCCGCCCCCGCCCACGAACCCGGCCGCGGCCAGCTTCACCCGTTTATCGGAGGACGGGCTGGAGGGACGGGTCGGCTGGCTGACGACGCTGACGCGTCCGCGCACCTCCGCGATGTCGGACGCCTGCGATTCGGTCTCGATCTGATCGATGCGCCGCGATGTCAGCTGGATGTCCGCGTTGATCTGCTCCAGATCGGCGGTGTTGCTGATCAGCCGGCGATTGTCCGCCACGAGCCTTGACTGCTCGAGCCTGGCCTCGTCGAGACGCTCAACCACGAGGCGGAGCTGCTCGCGGATCTCGTCCTGGCGGACGCCGCCGGCCTGGGCCCCGTCGAGACCGCCGTTCTCCAGCTGGGCGATGCGGGCCGCGATCTGGCCGTTCAGCCTGGTGATGCTCGAATCGATGCTGCGGATCGAACGGTGATCTTCCAGCAGCCCGCTGGCGAGCATCTCGAGTTTCTGGGCCTGCAGCGCCTGCCGCATGCCGATCAGCTCGCCGACTTCGGGGTCGAGCTCGGCGGCCCGAGCCTCGGGCAGTCCGCCTGCCTGGCCGGCGGCGACGCCGTTGGCGAAGGCCTCCAGCTGGGCAAGACGTGACTCGAGCACTTCCCGCTCCTGCTCGAGCGCGGAGACCTCCTCGAAGGCGGCCTGCACCAGCATGTTCAGATCGCTCGTCTTCCAGCCGTCGACGATCAGCGCGATCTCGTTGGATTTCGCATCCCGCTCGGCCTGCCGGTTGCGCAGGCGCGTCTTGAGCAGACCGAGCGTCGCCTCGGTGCCCTGCTCGGTCTTGCGGCCGTACAGGTCCATGTAGGCGTTGACGACCGCCTGATTCGCGGCGGTGGCCACCGCGGCCTCCTCGTGCTCGAACGACACGAAAATGAGCTGCCGGGTCGCGGGATTGTTCTGAACACGAAGCCGCCCGATGAAGTCCTCGACCGTCAGGATCCCGGCCCGGTCTCGGACCGATCTCCAGATGTCCGACTCCATCGCGTACTGCACCACGTCGGGCTGCGAGAGCAGGTTCGCCTGGGCCGCCACGATGTTCGAGAACATCTGGGGCACCGAGCTCTGCTCGGACTCAAAGAGAATCTTGGGCAGCACCGGCCGGATCTCGATCACGGCGTTGGAGCGGAAGAGCGGACGCTGAGAGAAAAAGCCCGCCGCCGCTCCGGCCAGTCCGAACACCAGGGCCAGGCCGACGGTCAGCAGATAACGGCCCCGCAGCAGGCGGTGGACCATCGCGAACACGTTGCCCTGGGCCTGCTGGGGCTCCGCGGCCCAGTCCGCACTGACCTGGGTGCTGTTCACCGGGGGTCTCCTTTCCGGTGAGCGTCCGCGCCCGCGAGCAGGGACTCCACCACCGGCTTTGCGATCACCGACATCTCATCGAGCACCCAGGCGTGCTGCTCGCGGGCCACCGCGCTGTTGATCACGACCTGGACCTGAGCCGCCCCGTACGGCCGGACCACATAGTCCGCCCCGGCTTTCCGGACCTGGTCCATGGAGTGGGTGACCTGCCCGGTCGGAAGAAAGAACAGGTTGTACACGGTGATGCCGCTCTCCTGGTTCCCGGCCGTCCGGTTGAACTCGTACCGCACCATGTCCAGCGCGCCGAAGCGGGCGTCGACGGCCTGCTCGCCCTGGCTCCAGCCGTGCGC